>NZ_JANQTA010000006.1 GCF_028278985.1 Candidatus Nitrosopumilus sp.
GAATTTGGTACAATCGCAGCCATGATTCTAGCAGTTGCAATCATATCAATAATTGCAATCTCTGCAAAATCAAGACTTAGCATTATGCCAAGATACTAAATTTCATCTTTTTTCTCTTTTTCAGATCAAAACTAGCCTCTCAAAATATCCAATTCCCTTTTTAAGGAATTGTGCAATCTACGGGGTTTATTTTGAGATCTTCTCCATGTTTACTTTCGGGTGTTGAAAATAGAATAGCACTGTGCCGTTAGAAGCACAGTGCCAAGAGGTGATAGAAATGAGCAAAAACACGGTCTTATTCTATGATCTCAAGAGAAGTTCTAACACGACTCTTGAAGTCATTTTTAGAATAAGAAACAATATCTTGTTTCTCATTGCAAGATCCCATACCAAAATCTAACTTAAAAACCATTACTGGTTTATCCGATCAAATTTTTAAAAAAATACCGCCACTACGATTTTTTTCGTAGTGGTCATTGTATTATACGGATCTGTTAAATTCAGGTGGATATAGATCAATTTATGGTAGAAATCGAATATAAGCCGATTCAGAAGATTGTGGTTCACGAAATAATGAAAAATTCCATGGATGAGTTTTTAGATAATTTTGTAAGACCAATTCCTCCAAATGTTCCACCTGTAATTGCACGATGGATAGATGGGATCGTGTTTATTTTTCAAAGTTCCCCACGTTCTCCAGAGACTACACGAGAATCTTTAGAAGGAACAGTTCACTGGGAAATTGTCAATTTTACAGAAATGAATGAGTATATGGAGACATTAGTAAATCCTAGAAATCAATCTATGATCAAAGTAATTGATAATACATCAAATACTGCTGTTTCTGATTTTATACGATGGTTAAAGAAACAACCACAATGGTTTCCTAATTAATCAAAGACTCTTTTTTCAAACCTATTCTTGTTCGACAGTATCAGACCTAGCACCAAAAATGAATTTGGTGATTAATGCAAATACATAACCAATGGTGAGACCAACGGCAAACAAAAGTGCTTCTCCACTTACCTTATCAAAAGCAACCAATACAGACATTGCAATTATTACAGAGCCAAGAAATGCCAACAGTAAAGCAACAATCTTTCGATCATGTTTTGCAGTAAGTTGAATTGCATCTGTCTCATGCTTTGAATTATTATCTCTGAATGACAGATATTTTTCTGCTAGTATCCCAATACCGCTGAAAACGGCCTCTATTTTTTCAGGAGTCCAGTCAATTCCTTCTTTCTTGTCTTCAGGTTTTTCACTCAAGAATAACCTATTACCTGAAGAAAGTAATAATCTTATTGATCTAATTTTCACTAGGAAAGAAAGCTCATCGTCCTAATATGCCATTGTTGATTATTGTGGGTATGAAATTCCCCATTTCAAATACTTCTCTTGTTGTAAATTATCCTAGACATTCTATGTTAGATCAAGAAAAAGTACTAATTGTCATTATTAGAATGACCGCACAGTCGGTTAAATCTGTGAAATTATTTCTGCAAAATGGAGATGTTCACTCATGAAGTTTTCAATTAACTTTGACTTGCATTTTGAATCAGAGTTTTCCATTTGTTCTTACCTGCAATCTTTATCCCACAAGCTTCGGCAGGTGTTTTCCCGTCTAAACCCATGTGGCTTCTTACGTAGTTGTGGTAAATCTGATAGCCTGAAAGGATTGGCGTGTCTTCTTTCTTTAGCCCTCTCATTATTTTCTCTCTATCTCTTATTTCTCCGTTGAGTCTCTCCATCTTGTTGTTGTTCATGTCGTTTTTGAAGTGGACATGGCGAATGTGGATTGACTGATCTTTCTTGTATCTGGAATACCATTCCTTTGTATGGGCTTGTGCAAAGTTTTTAGCTCCATCAGAAATCAAAACTTTGGGTTTCTTTCCTGCAACCTTGACACTCTCCCTGAACATTGGTCTTACATCATCAGTATTCTTGTGAGTTGAGACCTGTTTTGCAATCCAGAATCTTGTCTCATCATCCATCATAGCAAAGAGGTATTTTCTGTCTCCCTTGATTCTCAAATAGAGCTCGTCTGTTCTCCATTTGTCTGAGACCTGCGGAGTGATTTTTTCAAGATATTTTTCCATAAGATTTGTGTATTTTCTAATCCAATTCCAGACGGTTTTGTGAGTCACTTTTACTCCCTGCAACTCCAAGAATTTCTGAGTATTTCTTAGAGATTCTCCAGTGAAATAAAGCTGTAATGCCGAGGTAATAATTTGTGGACTTGCTTTCATCTTCTCAAAGCCAAGATTAATTGAAAATTTCTTGTTGCAATCCCTGCATTTGAATCTCTGAATGTCATAGTTTTTGTTGTGTCTGATTCCGTCTTTTTTGATGTTTGTTGAGTGGCATTTTGGACATGAATTATTTTGAATCTCATTGATTGTTACTTGTTCTTTTACTGTTTTTCTAATTTCTAACGAGACCTCTACTGCATGAATGTGTTTGCAACAAACTTGTCTGAAGCAGTGGTCAGGACAGGTACAAGTCCATCCGTTTTCTGTGGCAATAACGTCATACTGTTTGTTATTTGATTGTGATTTTACAAGATAGTGATCCTCGTCAATTCTAGTAATTTGATCTTGTTTTTCTGCTATCTTCTTTCCTTTTTCTTGGCGTTTGTTGTTTAATTCCATTAGATATCTATTGGTATATAGATAGCATTATACTTATAAAGATACCTATACATATCTAATGGTATATGGCAATGAAAAAGTTCATGGTATCTGTGCCTAAGGAGATGGAGAAGATACTAGAGAAAGAACGTAAGGAAAGATTGTTAGAAACAGTGCCAGAAACTATTAGGGTCATCTTAAGTGAATATCTTAGATCTGAAGCTCGATCAAAATGAACAGAAGAGAAGAAATCTATAATAATAAATCAAATGGTGTGATAGTAATAGTATGTTAGAGCAATTAAAGAAACCGGATTTTGGAAAAAAATTTGAAAGAATTCAAGACCAACGATTAGCATTTGAATTTGCAAATAATGTGGTGAAATTATTTGATGAAAAAGATTTGGATAAAGATAGTGTTGCAAGTGCAGTCAAAAATGTATTGTCTGATATAAAGAAAGATGATTCAGATTTTGCTGAATTAATAATAGAAACAATCAGAACTGATTTTAAAGACCTGAATACAAAATACAATATCGTATAACTTAGTATCCAGATTCACGTAAATCTTTGTTGTATTTTCTTCGTAAGTTATAGTACGCTTCTTCTGTAGTGTTGTCTTTAACTGCTTTTTCCAAAATCGAATCAAAATATTGGCTAGCTGATTTTGATTTGTCTCTGTCTCTATTTTCTAGACGGAATAATTTTCTAATTGCTAAGAAAATAACTACTAGAAATATGATGGTAACTAGTATGATGTTTGGATAATTTGCTTCGACAATTTCACTAACAATACTCCATATGGCAAACAGATGAATAATTTGAATAGTAAGTGTAGAACCCAGAATGATGTCCATCAATCCCAATTCTTCCTCAATGTGACTACTTTGGAATTTTGTGACAATAAACGAACCAAATGTGAAGAATGCAAAAATGGTTGCTGAGGCAATTATCATATCTCCTTTTGACAATATATCTTTGGTTGAGGTTAATTCTTCTAAAATAGCAGATAATTCAGAATTGTCCTCTTTAATCTCAATAGGAGTCACAGAAGTGATGTTAAAAACAAAGGTTTTGTTATCTATCTGTTGTACCGAAACATCTGCATAGATCGGCATAATTGTTAAGGCAGTAAAACAACAAATGATTAGAAGTGATTTGTTCATCATGTCCTTTTTAGATCAAATTATGATGTTGTGAGTTAAATGTTTAGTAATAGGATTTAACTAGGCATGAGAAGTATATTGGACATGGCACGATTACGTAGAAAGACAAGAGAGAGTTATCTGTCAAGCATAGTGATTGGAATAATGTTAGTAATCGTAGGTCTGATTGTGGTAGATATACAATTACCTAGTATTTCCATGGAAATTATAAAATTTGTAGGGATTGTGATTATAGGATTTGGCATATTTAGCATAGTTAAAAAATTCTTTTGAATAACCCCCGAAGTAAACATGGAGAAGATCTCAAAATAAACCCCGTAGATTGCACAATTCCCTTTTTAAATATACATAAATACCAAGAATGCTGGGTTCAATTAGTATGAATTTTAAACGTTCTACAACATCAATGGCAATAGTCCTCATGGCAGTGTCATTAATTTCAGTGACTTCAATTCAACAAGATGCTTTTGCTCAAAGTCTAGGAATGTCAATTACAGCAACAGCTGATAAAGGATCCGACACCATTATGGTAACAGGCAAAACTATCTCAGATATTACAGACATTACATTTAGAGTAACATCTCCAAGTGGTAACAATGTAGTAGCTTTGGGACAAATTTCACCTGATGCAAATGGAGACTTTGCAACTGAATTCAAAATCGGACCTCTTTGGAAAGAAAATGGATTCTATGAAATAACTGCAATGCAAGGCGTACAACAAAATTCATTGTATACCCTTAACGTACTTGTTGAAGTAACAGATGGTATGGCAGAAAGAACTTCTGTAACTGAATCTAATTTAGAAACAGGACTTCTTGGAAACCCAGAAGAACCAAATGTTGCAATGGCTACAGGACTTGAGCTTGATATGGCACAATTTGTAAACGGATCTGACGAGTTTACAGTTTCCGGTATCACAGACAGAGTTAGTCAAGACATCACAATAACTATTGTTGCACCAAATGGAAATGTAGTAACAGTTGCTCAGATTTCACCATCACTTGATGGAGAATTTGAGAAAGTCATTACAGTCGGCGGACCATTATGGAAAGAAAATGGTTTCTATACTGTAAATGCAAAACAATTTGACGATCCATTGTACACTGATTCAATCGAAGTAGATATCTTGGATGGTACTGTAGTTCCAGAATTTGGTACAATCGCAGCCATGATTCTAGCAGTTGCAATCATATCAATAATTGCAATCTCTGCAAAATCAAGACTTAGCATTATGCCAAGATAC
>NZ_JANQTA010000032.1 GCF_028278985.1 Candidatus Nitrosopumilus sp.
ACCCCCTTGGAACAATGATGTTCCGTAAAGTACAACACCAGAACCGAGTACAACTGAAGACACCAAGATGATGACAGTTGTAAGTACTGTACTGATTGCCAATCTTTGCTTTAGTTTGGGTTTCATTCTAGTATTAACCTCTTATTTGAATATAAAAATAAATTTGAAATGTTCCACATTTGGATTTTTAAAAAATTTGTCTGTTTTAAAAGTTTCACGTTATAGATCATCTCCCACTAGTAGAGTGTATGCATTTAAGAATTTGGAAACTGTCTTTCTTAGTCCCTCATAAGGCATACACATTGAATAAATTTTTGTTACTCCTGTTGGAATTCCAATTGCAACCACACTAATTCCTTTTTTTCTTGCTTCTGCAATAGCTTCTTGCATTTTTGTATCTGCCTCATGAGTACCAAGTGCTTGCCCATCGGTAATTAAGAAAATATACCTTCTTTCAATATTTTCTCTATCTAAAATTCTTGAGCATAGTTTTACTGCATCAGCAATAAATGAGAGCCCTTTAATCTCAATTCCTCCAATACGTGATTTTGAGTTTTGATCATATTGTTCATAGTGATCTTTCACAATCGTAAAATTATTGTTAAATGTAAAAAATCCCCATTTTCCATTCTTTGAATTAACTTCGTTTGCAGCCTCACCTAAACAAATTGCAAATTTCTTCATTTCATCAAATTTTAGTCTCATACTGCTACTGGTATCTACAACAATTGCCCATTCTTCTTCAATTCTTCTATAGTCATCTTGCTCAAAGATTTGAATTCTAGGATTATCTGAAGCAACTGCCTGTATGGCGGCCTGCATTTGTAACAGACCCATGTCTTCAGGCATTCCTTCATCCATTACATTTGGTGTCATTTTGATTTGGGAAGACATTTTCTTTAAAAACAAGTGAGTTGCGTTTTTTAGTCTAAGATATTCTCCAATATTTTCAGGTGCAAAATCAATTTTGTCAAATTCTAAATCTTCTGTTATTCCACCATATTTTTTCTTGACTTTGGCTCTTCGTTTTAATTGATCAATCCAAACTTCACCAAACCTATCAACTATGTTAAAAAATGTGCCCTCTACAGAAATTTTTGGATTTTGAACCCATTTTTCAATTCTTTTTGGATGGGCATAATGATCTGTAAAAGGCAGTTTGTCATCAGTTAAAATATTTGAGGAATCATAAATTCTATTTGCAACCTCAATGAATTTTTCTTTATCTTTTAGGGATAGTTCTAAAATTTCTTGTTTGATTTTTTCTCGTTCTATTTTAATATCTGAAACAAATTTCTGTGTAAACACCTTTTTTGTACGCTTTTCTTTATCCTCAGTCTCTTTTTTCTCATTTAAAATTTTAAAATAATCTTCAATTTTTTTAATTTCAAAATAATATTCTGAGAAGTTATTTTTCAAAAATTCATCTACTCTAATGTCTTCAATGAATTCCATTGTTTCAAATGCTCGTTTCTTATTTTTCCCAGAAATCCATTTTTTATAAGTACTGTAATTTGTCACTTGAGCATGACCTGCTGAATGACAAACCGATGCAAAATAAAGTGCAAATAATGTCTTATACGCATGCTCATCTTCTATGAATGCACATCCTTGTAGTGCCTGAATTCCTTGAACTTGTCTTGGCATTGGGATATATACTGTCATTCTAGGTTCATAATCAATTCGTGGAAAATTCAATTGATCTAGAAAAAATGTATCAATATCAATTGGTTTTTTATCACAAATTTCAAAAAATAACTGATGTGCCATGTCTTGAATGGTATCTTTCAACAATCACACCTTTGTTTTATTTGCAGCTGCTTGACTTTCAATGATTTTTTTAATGATATGTCTTACCTCATCTTGAACTTCAGGATCATCACTTGTCATTGGAACTAGAGTTTCATCTCCTCCTTCAGCAACATTAGCTCCATCAGAACATATTCTTGCCCAATTAACTAAATCTCCTATTGATGGACCATAAGGTAAATCTCCCATCTTGTATTCTTGTCTTAATTTAGCTCCAATCTTCACTATGGTTTCTGCATCAAACATGTTGATGTTTCCACGTTCTGAAACCATTTGAATTTCTTTATCATCTATTTTATCACCTACACTCATGTAATCAAAATTCAACCAAACACTCATTCTTCTTCTCATAGCAGCGTTAATTGGTTTAGTACCAGCGAATTCTGAAGATACAGGGTTCATACTAATTATCATGTATGCATGTTTGTGTCGATGAATAATTTCACTGTCTTTTTCAGTTAATACCATGTGTCCTCTTTGGTCCAACAAAGGATTGAGTTTTGTTGCTACGTCTTGTTTCATCATGTTTGCTTCGTCCAGATACAATATCCCTCCACGTCTACACCAATTAGTAATTAAGCCATCAATCCAATTCTCTTTGCCTAACCCAACATATCTTCCAAATAAATCAAAAACCGATGTGGCCAAACCACAGTTAATTTCCCACATTGGAAGTCCTGCCAATTCAGCTACAAGATAAACAATATGGGTTTTACCGGTTCCACTAGGACCAATTAAAGCACATTGTTTGAAAAATTTCAATGCACGTCCAATTCTTTCTACATAATGCTCACCGTTATCAAGATATGGGGGCGTATCTGAAGGAATCATTTCCAGCATATCTTCAGGAAAATTCATGTCTGATGAATCCATGTATTTTTTAAAATCATACATTTCAGACAATTTATGAGAATCTTTCTTGATTTTTGAGATCGAGATTGAAAGATTTACTTTATCAGACTGTACCTTTGAGTGTTTTACTGATGAAATTAGTTTATTGTTCTGTTCCAAGTATGCCTATTTTCATTCAAAAAAGCACTAATGCTGTTATGTGTGTGGGGATATTACATACACATTGTTTAATGAAAAATTTATGAAATTTCTTCAATATGAAGACTGAAATTGATTTGAATGACATTTCCATGAGCAAAAATGACCCAAATCTGAAAAGCCTGGAAAAATATGATGTTGAAGCAAATATTGAAGAAGTAGATAATACAAATGAACGATCTGTATTCAAATACGGATTTACAGCATTATCCACACCAAGAAATGTCCGATTGTCAATTCAAGGCGTTGCTAGAATTTTTGGAGATTCAATTGAAAGAGATGAAATTCTAAATAAAGATGAAAATGATATACCTAAAATTTTGACTGTGATTTATCAAGAATTATTTCCTACATTTTTCTTATTATCCAAAACTCTCAATGTATCCTGCCCTCCTCATACTATTGGAGAAATGGGAAATAGTCTTGCTTCTGAGGATATTGAACAAGAATCTGAAATAAATGAACAAGTTTCTGAGACGGCTGAACCAAAATCCGTAGACGATGTTGAATCGGAATCACAGCCTTCTGAAGAAGAGCCTGTTGCTCAGCCTACAGTGTAAGTTTGTTATCTTACATACTCTAGATAATATGAAAAATTTTGAAATAAAATATGTGTATTGTGTGTATTTACCTAAAGGGTTTTCCAAAAAAAGGAGAGCAGTATCTGCAGTAGTTACTAGTGGAATTCTTTTAGCAGCTGTTGCTATCATAGGGACTGGAGCATATACATGGTCACAGACAAGTATTGCTGTGCAAAAACAGGAAATGGAAGAAATGTTTTCAACTCAGATGAATAAATTAAATGAAGATCTAGTTATTGAAAATGTTTGGTTTTCTACTACATGTACACAACCCGGCCCATCTTACGTAAACTGTCTTAATGTAACAATGTCAAATGTTGGAACTTTGGGACTAAACGTAACTGAAATGGAACTTGTTAATGGAACAACACTGGAATCTTTGACAACTTTTTACTATACTGATGGTGGAATAAATCCTTCAGGTGAATTTTCTACAAATGCAACACATCCTTGGAAATCAGGAGGGGATTTTGATATTATTGTATACACTGAGAGAGGAAATCAATATAGGACACAGGCGATAGCACCATGAGAAAACATCGTGGACTAAGTGCAGTTGTTGGTACAGTGTTTTTAGTTACCATAGTAATTGCGTCTTTGTCATATGTGACTTATAGCATGAACATGATGGGTGAGTTATCAGAATCTATGATTGTATCAGAGAAAAGAGAAAGAGAGCAAGCAGAAGAGATTTTCCAATTAGAATCCGTTGAGATAAATACTGGTAAACTTGATGGTATTATTTCAAATGTTGGCGAAGTTCCATTAAATATCAAATCAATATGGGTTGAAGAAGATGGCTCTCCTGAAACTACAAAAAAATTTGATGTAGATGCAACACTGTCTCCTGGAAATACCGTTGATTTGGGAACTATTATTGATTATGATATGGTGGACACTACAGGTTACAAGATTAAGGTAATTTCAAGTAGAGGAGGAATTCAATCATCATATATCAATTCGGTAGGAAATAATGCTCTTTATCTTACAAGCAGTACTTATCCGCCTGTTATTTCAACTGAATTTGACACTACTGTTGTTATGACTGTTGTAAATAATTCTACAAACAATTCACCATTTTTGAATTTGACTCCAACCCCACTTCCAGTGGTTGATACTTCTTCATGTTCTCCAAATTGTAGTGCTACTTATGTCTCAGGACCAACTCCTGCATCATTTCCAAATCTTCAGCCTGGAGAGAGCGTAAATTTTTCATGGGTATACACTGTAGCTGGCCAAGATGCTGATGAGATTACGTTTACTACATCACTTCTCAATGGGGTTCCAACAAATACAGTAGCATCAGGAGTCAAAGTAAGAGAGGTGGTATCCTCATTAGAATCAGGTACTGCGTTAACATCCATTGGTCTTGATGATACGGTCATTGGTAATGGTGTTTTGATTTTCCATGAAGAAACTGCAGATACTCCTGATTCATCTTATCAAATGGCTCCTTCATCTGCAGATGAACCTGGAGAGCACATTGATTTATCTACTTCAGGAGTCGTGAATTTTTTCAGTCAAAACTCATCTTCTGTAATTACAATTCCTACTGGAAAATGGACTGGCTCTCTTAGACTAATGCATGAACATTTACCTGATTCTGTATCTGACCTTCGTTCTGGAAATAATGAACAAGTAGATGTGATTTATCATTTTGACTCTGATGTTTCAAGTGAACCGGATTCTGGTGAAAACAGTCGTGACCTAGAAGTGTGTAATACTTCTGTTGGTACAGTTACTCGAGAACAATATGATCGAGATTCCTCAAATCCTGAAGCAACTGCAACATTTGGTTCAACTCCTGGTGAAGGTAATCTATTGATAGCAATTGCAATTACACGTACCGGTAGTAATAGTAATACTGATGCTGCAATTAATCAAGAATATGTTAATGTTGATTCAACAACTTCAGATGGTTGGACAAAAATTCTTCAAGATTATAGATATGTTGATACTGGACAACGCAGAGGAATGGCAATGTGGTATAAAATTGCAGGTGCAAGTGAACCTACTTCGATAGACGCAAGATGGGATAATGGTGCTGGAACAACTAACTTGAGAATTCTAGAATTTTCTGTAAGTAATGGCTATTCGTTTGTATATGATGTTTCTCAGACTGCAAACTCTGGAAATTCCAATGTAGATAAACAATCTACTGGATGGACTGCATCAACTTCACATTCTGATGCACTTACTATCCTTGCTGCAATGACTAGAGATAATACAGATTTTACTGATTGGCGTGGTTCATATTATAATACTTTAGAATGGACCGAATCTAGTATGAATTTAGATACAGGATATAGAATTGAAACTACAACAGGTACTAAAGAATCAGAAGCAGATTGGTCTGGTACTGATAGAAAAGCCACTGCAGCTATAGCAGTTTTTGGTCTTGTTCCTCCAGCAAGTAGCTCACCCACATGGGTTTCAAGTGGCGGACCAGATAATTCACCATATTATTCATTTGATGGAGATTCTTGTTTTGATAGTCAGGACACTACAAGCAATAGCAATATGGATATTGAAGGTACACCTGATACTACTGCTCTTTGGGTTAGGGCCAACAGTGTACCTGATGGAGCTAGACAGTTCATGTTTCATGCAGATAATACCAGTTCCGGTGATCATTACATGATATCTTTTGGAGATGGTACGAGTGGCAATGAAGGGAAAATTGTTTTTGAATTTTCTACAGATAGCTCCAATTTTGCTCGTTGTATGAGTTCATCTGATTATGATGATAATGCATGGCATCATGTTGTGGCTGTAAGAGATGGAAGTAGAAGTTGTGAATTATACGTAGACGGTGTTTCTGTTGATACTGATTCGTTTGGCAGTGGAGGTACTTCTGTTGACATTGATGGTGGAAGTGATCCTTACTGGCATATAGGATATGATGGAACTGGCAATTATTTCACTGGAGGAATTGATCAGATTTTCCATTGGAATGATAGAGACTTGATTTCTTCGGAAGTTACTGATTTGTATAATGCAAGATTTGGAGACACATCATCAACTGTTGATTTGTATATTTATGAAACTACACAAGATGGAACAAACATTGAACCTCCAATTGCTGTGGATGAAGATGTTTCATTACCATTTTTAGATGCAGGTTCAATTCCTGAAACAGATGGTGATTTTGATGCAGATGATATTTGGGGTGTTTACAACTTTACAAATTTAGCCATTCCTGAGACTATTCTTGAATCCGGAAATAGATTAAATTTCACTGTTAATTATGTTAGTGGATTAGATACTTACATGCGAATTGATGATCAAACTATGGACACTGCTCCTCTTTTCAGTTCTTACCTTCAAGTTCCAGAACCATCTGTTCAATTTCCATCTTATTGGACCTATGATAATGATGAAATTCTACAAGTTATCACATATAATACCGGTCCTGAAGGAAGTTGGTTCCAATATCAAGGAACTCGTGCAGTATTTCAAAATCTTGATGATCCTAGCGGCACCTCTTATTCAGGTTTAATTTGTTCTGTAAATTCAACAAACCCTAGTATCTTACACTCACAGACGTCTACAAACAAGTGTGAAAGATGGAATGAAAATAGTGGATGGATGCTTGATGAAGATAGAGATAGTATTTACATTCCAGTAGACTATTCTGCATATCTGTATTTTTGGGAAATTCAAGACAGACCTGATCAAAACGATTCAGGAGGAACAAAAATTCCACCCGGAAATTACCATCTTTATGTTTTCATTAATGGATATGACAGCACTGGCAAGTCATTTCTAAGACAAGTAGACATTGGTAGAGTAGTGGTAGAGGAATAGAATTTTCTTCCAAATATGAATAGTAGCGATCAAGTAAAACCTACACATTTCCCCTATATTTCAAGAAATTAGCCACCACTTTGCAGGCAATAATTCCTAAAAATGGTGTAACATTGAGGAACATACAACTTTTAATGTAATTTTTAGGGTTTTTGAGATCAATGCAGGCTAGCGAAGCATCAGACAATGTAGAAAATAAAGAGCAAGTTGCCCAGAGTCAACAACAAGAAGCACCAAAAATAGACCCTAATGATGTCAATGCCAAGACTCTGACCCAGTTAAACACTCTGATGGAAGAATCTCTTCAAATTTACGAGTTAGAAGACCAAAAAACCAATGTCATTGATGATTTAAACAATGCATTACTAGTTATTACAGAATTCTTAGGATTCTCAACTACAATTCATCCAAAAATATTCAATCTTCCTGAAGATACTACTGTTACTTTGATGCCCAATCTTAAATTAATTATAAAATTATCTAACGGCAAAACTGAAACAAAGAAATTTACTGATTACAATCCTGAAACAATTACAGAAATTATTGAATATGTCACACCACAATTATTAGACTTGATACAGAAACAAAAATCATATCTTACAGAAAAGATCACTTTCTTGAGAACTGCAACAAAACAATTAAGCACATTAAGCCAACTAAAAGAAAATCTACCAACCTTAGTAATTCCCGATGAGGGACATACTTGAGAACAATTATTGAGAGATTTAACTCAGTAAATTCTCTGAAAGTAAATCTTGAAAAAGAAATTGAAGAGACAGAAAAAATCATTAAGGAATATTCTAATCTTTTAGGTGAAAAAATTAGAATCAATGAAGAATCTTCAGCAGATGATCCAGAATTTTTAGCATTAAAAGAAAAAATTACAGGTGAAAGTAACCCAAAATCAAAAGAAAAGAAACAAGACAGTAAAAAAGAGGATAAAAAAGATGCTAAAAAAGATGAAAAGAAAGATGCTAAAAAAGAAAAACAACAATCAAAGAAATCCACTGAAAAAAAGAAAAAATCAAAAAAAGGTCTTAGTGACAAATGGTATAATCTAAATGAAATTCTAGTGTATAATGGAATGGGGTTGAAAGGAGAGTTAGAACTTTACTTTAAAGCAATTGACGAATTAAAAGCAAAATTGGAATCGCTTCAAAGAACTTTGGCAACGTTAAACAATGTAATTGAAAAAGGCTTGAAAGCAGATATGGGATGCATTGCATTCAAAGGTAATGAAGGAATCTTGGAAATCGCATTTCTGAAAAGTTCTGGATTTAGAGAAAATTTCACACTAAAAACTACCTATACTGGATCTGCTATTCCAGTTGAAAATACTGTAAAAATCGGAGTTTAAGTGAAAAATCATGCCTAATTTCTGTAATGAAAGACTATCAAAAATTGACAAAAACGATCAATCCGATCTAACAAATTTAGCTATATCACAATATAGTCTAGTATTTTCTTACGGAGGATCCTGAAAAAACATGGCAAAAGAAGCAACTCAAACATCAGTATTTGATTCAGCACCAGACTCACAGATGTATGAATACAAACTATCAATTGAAAAAGTTCAAGCAGAATTATCCCAATATGGCTTAACATCAAACCAAAGCAAGGTATTCATCTATCTTGGAAAATATGGTTCAAAGACCGCTCCTGAAGTTTGTAAGGCATTAAAATTACCTAGAACTGAAACATATCATTTACTTTCAGCATTACAAAACAAAGGAATAGTTTCAGCCACGTTTGATCATCCAATTAGATTCACTGCAGAGCCATTAGACAAGGCAATTTGGGTTCTAGTCAATTCAGAAAAAGAACGTGTAAAATCTCTAGAGCAAATGGAAAAGGGATTATCAGAATTGTGGGAGAACATTCCAACGTTTGATGCAATAGAAGAAGAAGTAGAGGAGAAATTCCAAATGCTTCAAGGTTCTAACCAAATTCATTCAAAAATTACAGAAATGACAGATAATTTCAGTAAAGAATTTTTAATTTTAGGTTCTGAAAAAGATTATCTCAAATTATACCACGGAGACTTTTTAGAAGCATTCATCAAATCCAAACAAGAATTTAGATTACTTAGCGCATGCACAGATAAAACGGCATACATCTTTGATGATTTAGAAAGAAAAAATATCAAAAAATTAAGTAAAGATGTAGAAAACCATTTGTGCTTTATCATCAAGGATGATAATGAAATGTTATTCTTTACAAAGAATGCAAATTCTAAAGATGAGGCATTTGCAATGTGGACAAACTCTCATTCAATGGTATATTCTATGAAGTTACTGTTTGAGTCTCTTTGGAAAAACTCAAAAAATATTCATCTTTAGTATGACAGTATGAACATAGGATGTAAGATCTAAACTAGTCTCCTTCTTTATATACAAAATTTTCATTAATTCTATTATTGGATTCAACATATTCTAAGGTAAAAACAGGAATTCCTGGACTGGATTCAGTAATCTCTGGAGGGCTAAAGGTAGGACGTGCAGTCACAGTTTCAGGTCCTCCAGGTAGTGGAAAAACTACATTTGGTCTGCAGTACCTATACTCTGGTGCAAAAGACTTTGATGAACCAGGGGTATACATCACATTATCTCAAAATATCGAAGAAATAAAACAAGATTCAAAATCATTTGGTTGGGATTTAGATGATCTAATCTCCCAAGATAAAATCATGATGGTTGATGCACGCCCATTTAAAATTCAAGATGAACTGATTGGAAAAGATGATTCCTTGTATAGGGGAGAGCAAATCCCATTTCAACATTTGACAAAATTGATTCTAAGTAGTATCAAAAGAATCGAGGCAAAGAGAGTGGTAATTGACTCAATCACCATTCTTTCCATGCAATATCCAGACGAATTCTATTTACGCCAGGGTCTTCAAGGACTAATCCAAGCCTTAGAAAACTTTGGAGTAACTACCATAGTCTTATCAGAGTTTGATGAAACATCCAAAATTCCACTAGAATGGTTTGCAGGCTCTGGAATCATACAACTTAGACATACAAGAAAAGAAGATACCATGGAGAGAACCATACAAATTGCAAAAATGAGGGGAGTTAAACACAGTGAACAAATTCATCCGTTAGAGTTTGATTCAAACGGAATGAAATTACTGCATCCCAAATTGATGCCTTGATCATTTTTTCTTTTTAATTTGCTGTGCGACCATTGGTAAGAATGCACCTACATCAGATACAATACCTAATGCTTGCCAGGTACCTCTATCCATAAGTTTTGTTACTGTGGGTTGATTGATATCAACAACTATTACTTTGACATTTGCAGGAAGCATATTTCCAGTAGCAATAGAGTGAAGCATTGTTGAAATCATTATTACCATACTTGCATCTTTGAGAACTTTTTTGTATTCTCTTTGAGCTTGTGCAACATCTGTAATGACATCAGGTAATGGACCATCATCACGAATAGAGCCTGCTAAAACAAAAGGTACTTTGTTTTTTACACATTCATACATTATTCCACTTTGTAATTTTTTGGTTTTTACCATGTTAGAAATTGAACCCGCCTTGAATACGGCATTAATTGTATCCATGTGATTTCTATGACCATGATATGCTAATGTTGCATCATGTACATTCATTCCCAATGAAGTACCCAATGTTGCATATTCAATATCATGAACTGCTAGAGCATTTCCTGCCAATACACCATGAATATATCCTGATTTTATCAATTCAGCTACTGCATCAGCTGCACCAGTATGAACAATTGCTGGACCACCTACTATGACAATTTTTCCACCCCTCTTTTTGGTTTCAAAGATATCATCAGCTACCTTTTTTGCAATATGCTGGGTTGGTCTTTCACTTGAACTTGAACTTCCCATAAACTCAAAGACATTAACACCTTCTCGTGGTCTTTCAGGTGGGGTAATCTTGATACCTTTGTCCCCAATTATTACAGCATCACCTTTTTTCACATCTCGTACTGGAACACAAAATGCCCTTCCTGATTTTACTACAATGCATTTATCCATCATCATATTTTCAACCTGAATCCATTTTCCTTTGTGAAAAACTTGGGTGTGATTATTGGTTGTACTGTAAAAATCATCAGGCATTACACAATTTTTTGGAGATTTTTTCAAAACTATTTCTTTTTGAACTTTAGAAACAGCACCCTCACGATAAATTGTGTTTAAAATTTCATCAAGATGTTTTTGGTTTTTAGCAATAATTTGCAATCTGGCAAAAGATTGATCCTTTTTCTTTTTACCAATGTTAATTTCTTCAACTTGGAATTCTCCTTTAAGATCCATTATCTTATCAAAGATTTTAGTTAAGATCATTGAATCAATCAAATGCCCACTAACTTCAATTTCTTGAGTAAATTTGCTCATTTCTTTTTCTCCGTAATATGATAACTAAAGGTTTACGTTTTTTGGCTATACTGGAAGGATTACCTTGCCTTCAAATTTTGGGATATTGTCTGCTTGAAATGCTTTTTCCAAGTTTTCTTTTTGAGGTTTTGTGACACCTTGGACTATGGTTTTAGATGCGCCACTCTTGTCGACAAGGGCCAAAATGTAACCACTATTATCAGTTAGAACAAAACCAGCAGATTCATCAACAAATGCATATAGATTTTCTTCACCAACAGGTTCCCACACATTTGATTTATTATCAATTAGTGCTAATGCAGGCATTGCTTTTCCATCAGTTAATTTATTCAAATATTCACGGGCTTCAGCCACTCTTTTTTGTCCTAATTTGAGGGCTTGAAAATATTGCATGCTAGGCAAAGATTTGATTTGTTATAAAAACAATATTGCTTCAAAAGATTGTTATAGAATCTTTCAATCAAAAAGGATATGCCACTAACAAATCCAATCATTATAAAACTAAATGAAATTACTACCATGGTAGAAGACAAATCAAAACTATCTGAAGAAGAAGTAGTTGAAATAAAATCAATTTTTAAAAAATTAGTACAAAGTGGAGAAAGATACGATGTTGATGAGATTGAGTTTTGGTTTGAAAATGAAGGAAGTTGGAAAACTAGAGAACCAATAATCAGAATTGCTAATTTATCTAACTATGTTCAGGATAAATTTCAACAGACGGCTCATTTGAGAATAATCTCAGATGATGATTGTGGTAGTAGTTGTTCACTCTAGGTTTCTAATTGCTCTAACAGTCTGCCAACAATTTTAGCATTCTCTGTTCTCTCATTGATGATCTCTTCCAATCGTTTTTCATCTTTGTCAGAATTGTAAATAAGTTTAAAATATTCTTCATCAAGATCATTGTTTGCTTGAAGACGTTTAATCACTTCAAATAATATCCCAATTACTTGTTTTTGAGTTTCAATTAATTCATCTTTGTTTTGCTCAGACATTGTTTATCACTTACACATCTTTGTAAATAATTCTTTTAGCTTTGGATGATGGATTTCTTGTTCAGCCGAATCATAAAATGGTCGTAATTTTTCTTTAGAAATTCCACTTTGTTCGTATTTTTTTGCCTGAATAGCCATTTCTAATTTGTCAATTTCATGAACAAGTTTAGATTCATCTGAATTACATTTTGTATACTCATTCCATATCCTTTGATAGTTTTCTTTAATTGAAGAAGGAAGTGTGTCTAGTAACTCGGAGAAAGCCTGATTTTCTAATTCAAGTTTTCTCTCTTTAGAGATTTGATGAGGAGTAAAATCCCCTATTTTTGACTCAGCTAAATCATGTAGCAATATCATCTTTAGAATTTTTTCAAAGTTATAATTTTCAGAATCAGATATCAGCATACCCATTATACTCATCATGAAAGTATGATCTGCTACTGATTCAGGATTTTTCATATCTAATTTTTCTATCCATCCTTGACGGGGTATTTTTTTGAGATTAATTGCACTATTAAGAAAATAATCTATCATGATTTTTCTATTTTAATCCAAGTAATGAATTTTGAGATTTTTTCGAACAACATAATAGTTGATTATCTCAAGTAAAATCATGAAGATCTATACTAAAACTGGAGACGATGGAAACACAGGACTTCAGGGAAATCTTCGAATAGGGAAATCACATCCACGAATAATGGCATATGGTACTGTTGATGAAACTAATGCTGCCTTAGGGATGGTTTTATCAAATTCTCTGGATGATGATATTTCAGAGATTTTAACAGATGTTCAAAATGATTTATTTTTAGTCGGTGCTGATTTATCAAATCCAAATCTAAATGATTCAAAAAATAGAGTGTCATTAGATATGATTGAAAAATTAGAATCGTTAATTGATAAATTTGAATCAGAATTACCCCCATTAACCAATTTCATTTTACCAGGAGGAGTAATTGCTGCTGCTCAAATACATTATGTTAGAACTGTAGTAAGACGAGCAGAAACATTGGTCGTAAATTTGAGTGAAAAAGATGAGATTAACTCTAATTGTATAAAATATCTAAACAGATTATCTGATTTTCTCTTTGTATTGGGCCGTCTAATCAATAAGAGAAATAATCAAGAAGATATTTTGTGGAAAATCTAAAAAGACAAACTTTAATTCCTCAACTGAATCCTTTTTTTCTAAGTGCCGTGGTAGCTCAGCCTGGGAGAGCACTCGGCTGAAGACCGGGCTGTCGCGCGTTCAAATCCCGCCCGCGGCACTTTAATCAACATCCATATTTTGTGGCCCATTCCTCATTTCCAAATTCACTTTGAGAACAAAATACAGTAGATATTTCTCCATGGTTATTTTCTAAAATTTTTTCATTTAGTAAAATTCCCTGACAATATACTTTACCAATTATTCTTCCATAACTTCCATCAATCTGACCATCATCTTCATCAACCAACACATCTGAACCTACAGGACATGTTTTTTCCACATATTCTTTGGCCTCAATTCCACCAAATTGGTCTATTTCAGGAGTAGAAGTTAAGGATAATCGAATTCGATTTTCACCTACATCTAGTGTATCTCCATCCACAATATTGTCGATTTTTCCTTTGATACACATAGCATCACCAGTACAATCAATATTGCTCTGAGGCATGACAATTAACAAAATCAAAGGGATACTACACAAACCAACGATCCAACCAATCTTAGATCTCATACAATTGCCTACAATGTAATTAATAAAAAACTATTTTCAAAAAAAGAGTCTTATTTTAATCGGACATATGATTAAGTACCGACTTGTTTTAGTGATATTGGTTTTCATTTTATCACCTTTTTTTTAAAAAGAAAAAAAGGTTGAAAACCTCTTTTATGCATCAACTAAATTATAGAAATTTTTTCCAGATGATGATTTCTCCAATACGCATTTGACAGGTCCTAATGATTTACCATTGTTTACATCGTTTCTTAGACGCTCATTATTGAATTTCTTTACAATATCTACCCGAGTAGTATAGAATTTGTTAATGAAATTTCCCTCAATTTCAAATGTTTCTTTTGTAGTGATTTTTACACCCTTTGTTACATCAGTTCCCTGAGTATAATCAGAATCTTCAATGAATGTAATTGTAAATGCATTATCGCCAATTTTTGCCAAGCTGACTGAATCGCCAATTGTTGCGTAATCTGCTAATGTTGCTATCCTCTCCACCTCCTAAAATCAATTGGTAATGAATTTGATAAATTAGTTGAAGAGTTAATTATTGACTTAGGTGTCCTCTATTTTACAAATAAGAAATTTTAAACAAAATCAAAAAAATATGAAAATATTATTATCTGATCGCAAGAAAGACAAAATCTTCTTCAAAAATTTAATTCTGCATAATGTTTAATACCTAGACTACCTCTTGTTTTTCGACATTCATGGCTGAAAAAAAGGCTGCAAAAAAGACTACAAAAAAAGTAGAAACTAAAACAAAAAAGACAACTGCAAAAAAGACTACGAAGACTACCTCTAAAAGCAAAGCAAAATCCAAGAAAAAGGCAACCAAAGAACCCCCAATGGGCGACATGGGTATTGTTATTGTAGATGACGATATTGAGATTGATCAAGAAAAAGTCAATGAGGAAAGAAGAGCATATCTAGAAGAGGCACGCTCACAAGAGGCATTTGACTAAATCTTTATCCGAGTCGGATGTGTATAGATTACATGCGAGCATTATGTTTAATCACTGTTAAACCCGGCAAAGTAGATACAGTTGTCCAAATTTTAAAGAAAAAAAGAAAAATTGTAAAACAAGTGATGGTAGTTACTGGAAGGGCAGACATTAGCGTATTATTGCAAGGAGGGATTGATGAAATTAACAATATGGTAATTGATTTTAAAAAAATCAAGGACATTGTTACAACTGAGACCCTAATTGAAGTGGAGGTAAATCTAGGTTGGTAAGAGCAATAATTTTGGTAAAATCACCTAAAAAACTAATTGCTGCAAGATTGAGAAAAGTAAATTCTGTTTCAGATTCATTTCCTACAAGTGGCCAATTTGATGCAGTAGCAATTGTTGACGTCCAAGAGCTCTCGGAAATCAAAGAAGTTGCTCACCAAATTCAAAAAATCACAGGTGTTGAGAGAACCGAAACCATGGTTGAGGTTCAGTGAAAATGATTTAAAGAACTTCGAGGTAAGATATCTGTGAACATCAAAAAAGTCGGAAATGTGATTTTAGCTGTCACTGATATTGACAAATCATTAGAGTTCTACAATGGAATCATTGGTCTTCCAATTAAAAATCAGCGTAGATCATGGGTTGACTTGGGAACTTCAGGGGCTCTGTTGAGTTTACATCCTGCATCATTAACTGCCGAACATGTAGGTAGTTCAATAGATAATGGCATCACAATAGGTTTTCTAGTTGGAGATGTTCAATCTGCAATTGATGAATTAAAAGAAAAAGGAGTAAAAATTCATCGTGACATTGTAGAAAAAGATGCAGGAAAAAATGCAGTTATTGTAGATCCAGATGGATATTTGATATCATTATTTGAGCCAATCTTTGGAGACAAAGCTCAACAAACTAGTGGTTATCAAGGATTTACCCCCGCTTAGATTATCTTTTTAATTGAAGAGATAATTTTTTCTAAGTTTTTTTCTTTTTTGTTAATTGAAACATAGTATGTTACATCTTTTTTTTGCAAAAGTAATATGGTAACTTTTTGATGATATAAAATTACATGTTCTAGTTTTCCTACTGTTGAAACAGATTCCTTTCTCAGAGACATTAATGTTGAAACTATGAAAAATTCATTTTTAACTTGTTCTGATTTTAGCAAAGGCTTCAAATCAGGACGAACTATTCCAGTTAAAGTTCTACCATAATTGTTAATCACACCAGAATAGCGAATATTTTTTGAAAGTTTCAAAATGCTTTGACATTGTTTTCGATATTTTGTAATGGTTGCCTTCCATTTGTCAGCAGGTGTTTTTACCATGAATCAAATGGGTTTCTGAATTTATAAGGATTCTTACTAATTACAAAGATTGAAACTAGGAATTTTTTTCAGATTCTTTATCTAATTTCTTTTTTAATTCTAAATTTTCTTTAAGGAGTTTGTCATTTTCGGCTTGTAATGTTTCAACAGAGTTTTGTCTTGTGTATAATGGATGTCCTGGTGGAATTATTGCAGAGTTCATTGTAAGCAATCCTGCAGCATATTGCTGATACATGTGCTGAAATCCTTGTAATTTTTGATTGATTGTAGATGCTTGTTTTGAGAATTGTTCCTTCATTGGATTTTCATAGATTTTGAACATAGGGTGTGAAAGTCCTGGAGGTAATCTTGGAAATTGCAGTGCCATGTGAGGAATATTTGGATTCATCCCATAGAGGTCTTGTAATTGCTTTATTGCCATATCATCCATAATTATTCACATTTTTTGGTATATTTCTGCCTTGCTTTAGGCGCTTGATATACCAATTAGTAAAAAATCAGTCATTATTGCTCAATTCAAGCTGATCGCTGATCCTTATAGATTCCCACTTTAGATCGCTGATACGCATGGCAGAAAAAAAGAAGATATGTCTGAAATGTAAAAAAGACATTGAAGATAAGGACCTACACAAGATTGTCATCTATGTAGTTCAAGAACAATTCACAGAACACCATTACGAACATGTTGAATGTCCTGACAAATTTACAGTATAATTCTCAAACAATAAAATAATTTTCTAAAACAAATTATCCTTTATGCTCATAGACTTCATACAATTCTCCAGTTCTTCGAGAACGATATTTCCATTCATTATTTTGCCAAATAATTTTTGTGAATTCTTTTTGCGATGTAGGATGTAATCTCTGAAATACATCACTACCAATCAAAATTTGATTTGGTTTTGCCATATTCTGTATTTTTGCAGCAATGTTCATTGCAGGACCCATCAAATCTACATGAGAATTCTCAGCATCTGCACCATAACGAACAACAATATTTTGACCAAAGTCAACTCCAATTTTTACCATTAAATCTGGATAATCATATTGATTTAGGATAGGATTAATTCCTTTTTGAATAACTGAAATCATAGATTTTGCACAGTTTACTGCATTATCTGCTGCAAGTAAACCATTTCCTTCTGCAATAAAATATCCAATTACTGCATCTCCAACAAATTTTAGAACATACCCGTTATGCTGACGGATTACTGATGCCATTTCTTGTGCAAATGAGCTAATAATAATAGCAATTTTTTCTTCTGGCATTTCTAATGTCATTGTAGTAGAGCCAACTAAATCGACATACAATACCATCATGTCTAATTTTGAGAATACATTTTTTCTTAGATATTTATCAGAATCATCAATTACACCAGAATATTCATAACCTTTCTTTAATGCACCCCACACTCTTTTCTGGGTTTCTAAAATCATTGTTTCAGAATCTAAGACTTTTTCTTGATTAGTACTAAGTAGCATATCTACCATAGTGTTCTGAGATTCAGATTTGTTATTTTCTGGAATTTCTTCAGATTCAATATTATCAGATTTTGGCTCTTCAGACATATTTTTCACCTATTCTAGCGGAAATTCGGCACCACATTTAGGACATTTACCCCTATTTCCCTTATATCCTTCATGGTAATATTCTGTGATTTCAGCATCACAATGCTCACAGATGATTTTTCTTTTCCCCATAATGAAAAAGTATGATTTTCTGTATTTAGATATTGATGAAGGTTTAAGGAGAGCATTCATTAGGATAGTTTTGTGAGGCTTGGAACTAGATCCCCCAATGAATTTATGCAGTTGCTAAATTCAAAAAATGAAGAAATTCAAAGTACATTTCTAAATAAAATCAAAGATTTGACTGATACTGTATCAGTTAAAGTAATGATGGGTGATTCTACGGTAACAGAACAAAAAACGTTTGATCCAAAAAAAATATCAGATTTTTTCCAAAAAATAAATCAAAATTTAGACGGATGGTCAATACAAGATGTCTCAATTTCAAATAATGAGGACATTAGAAGAATTTTTGCAAAATTTGAAATCATGGAAGGAAATTATTTAGTATCAGGCCATGTTTCAATTCAATTCCATGTCTTATTGTACTACAAACCAGATCAAAGAGTGATTGATTGTCAGAAGGAATTAGCAGAAATTGTTGATTTGACAAAAAATCAAGAACAACAATTGTCAGACAATAGTGATGAATTTGTTTTACAAAAACTAAAGGACATGGGATACAAAGATTTTGATCATCAAAAATTATTTGAAATCTTTTATGAAAATGATGAATTTAGAGAGAAAATTTTTGCAGAAATTGAAAAAACAGAGGGGGTAGATTTTCAAAAATTATCAGAAACAAAAACAAAATTGTTTAATGAATTAGATTCTTTGTTAGTAGAAACATATCAAATAACTCCTGTATTAATTGATGATTCAAAATTGGTTACTGGGGAGGAAGGGTGTCTTTGTACTTTTGATCTTGAATTTATCAAGGATAATAATCGCGAAGGTTTGTTTGATGCAAAAAAAATGTCAGATAAAGTAAAAGAAAACATTATACAAAAACTAGATAATTTTCATCAAATCATTAAATCATAAAACCAAGGAACCGGAAGATGAGAAATTTCTCAAAGGGGAGTTTCCGATCCCTTGATATAATTTGAACGAGATTTTTGAACTATTTAGGCATTCCTGAAAAATTACACATAAAAATTGACTAAAGATGTAATTTTTGAATAGAAGAAGACAAATACGCCATATTACTAGCATCATTTCCAATGAATCCGACATATGAAGAAATTGAAAAAGCAAATTCAATGAGAGGAAATGAGATAAAAAAAACTCCTCTAATACATTCACCTACATTTAGTAAATTAACAGAATCAGATGTTTTTCTAAAAGCAGAATTTAGACAAAAGACGGGTTCATTTAAAATTCGAGGAGCATATTACAAAATTAAATCATTATCAGAACAAGAAAAGAAACAAGGAGTTGTTGCTGCATCAGCAGGAAATCATGCTCAAGGTGTTGCCTTTGCATCATCATTAGAAAACATACCATGTACAATTGTAATGCCAAAAAACGCATCACCTGCAAAGGTTGCTGCAACTAGAGGTTATGGTGCTACAGTTATTTTAGAAGGAATAAACTATGATGAATCTTCAGCAAAAGCCAAAGAAATTTCAAAAGATACAGGCGCCACTATGATTCATGCATTTGATGATCCACAAATCATTGCCGCCCAGGGAGTAATTGGTTTGGAAATCCTTGAAGATTTGCCCGATGTAGAAGAAGTGTATTTACCAATTGGTGGTGGTGGACTAGCTGCGGGTACACTGATTGCTATCAAGCAAAAAAATCCTAATGTCAAAGTAATAGGTGTTCAGTCTAAATCATTTCCTTCAATGTACGAGTCTGTAAAACGAGGTACACTGACATCTAGTGGTGGTGATAGAACCATTGCAGATGGTATTTCTGTAAAAGTTCCAGGACAATTAACTTATTCTATAATTAATGAATTAATTGATGAAATTGTTCTAGTTGATGACATAGAGATTACCAAAGCCATGTTTTTACTAATGGAGAGAATGAAATTTGTTGTTGAACCTGCTGGTGCTGTTAGTTTAGCATATTTAATTTCAAAGAAACCATCTCCAGGAAAAAAAGTAGTGGTAGTACTAGCAGGAGGAAATGTGGACATGTATTTGCTTGGGCAAATTGTGGATAAAGGCCTAGCAACAATGGGTAGATTACTCAAAATTTCCGTTTTGCTGCCTGATAGACCAGGAGCTTTTAAGGAAATAGTTGATGAAATAACAATGGCAAATGCCAATATTGTGGAAGTTGTTCATGATAGATTAAGTTCGGATATTAATGCAGGTTCAGCTGGCGTTACATTAAGTTTAGAAACACAAGGAAAAGAACAAGCAGAAAAATTAATTGAATCTCTAAGACAAAAGAACATTCAATTCAAATTAATGACATGATTATTTGAATTTCTTTTTTGCAAAACTAGATAATCCCTGTTTTTTCATCATTTCAGATTCTTTAACAACAGACTCATGTTGATCAGATTTATGTTGTTTGAGTTTCTTTTTTAATTCAGGAAATTTGTTTGCCAATATTTTCATTGCGTAAATTCCAGCATTACCTGCTTTATTTACTCCAACAGCTACAACTGGAGAACCAGATGGCATTTCTGTAATCGATAGTAAGGAATCCAATCCACCAAAAGCAGAGAATTTCTCAGTATCTGTTTTTTTATGATGTTTATCATTGTAAACAAGAATTGGAACCCCAATAACTGGAATAACGGTATGTGATGCAATCATACCGGGTAGGTGTGCTGCACCACCAGCTCCTGCAATTATTATATCAAAATTCATTTTTTCTGCATGTTTTGCATATTCAGCTAATCTGGCAGGAGTTCTGTGTGCAGAGATAATTTGATCTTCATGTTTTACTTTAAATTCATCTAAAATCTCTGCAGCTCCTTTCATAATTCTAGAATCTGAACTAGATCCCATAATAATGCCAACTAGTGGTTTTTTTGAAAATGTCATACATATTGAAAATACAAGTGACTAATTAACAATAACGATATCTAAAATCTTGGCATTAGCTATTTGTATTCCATTATTTGATGGAAATTAATGGGCAAAATTCTAGGAATTATTGGAGGAGGCCAACTTGGCATGATGATTGCTGAAGCTGCCAAAAATATGACAGATGAAATTGAAAAAATTATTGTTTTAGATCCTACAGAAAATTGTCCTGCAGCACAGGTTGGAGCAGAACAAATTGTGGCAGATTTTAAAAATAGAAACGCAATTGTAGAATTATCTGAAAAATCAGACATTATTACTTATGAAATTGAATCTGGAGATAGTGATGTTTTAAAATCTGTAGAAAAAAATGCAGAGATTAATCCGTCTCCTGAAACACTAAGAATAATTCAAGATAAATTCTTACAGAAAACATTTCTCAAAGAAAATAACATTCCAGTTCCAGATTTCATTCAGATTAACTCCATAGAAGAAGTAAAGAAAGGAGTTGAAGATTATGGATTACCTGCTTTACTTAAAGCAAGAAGAGATGCATATGATGGACGAGGAAATTACAAAATAGATACATCTGAAGACATTCAGAAGGCATACGATTATTTCAAAGGCCAAAAGCTAATGCTAGAAAGATTTGTTCCCTTTAAAATGGAAGTATCAGTAATTGCATCAAGAAATACAAAAGGACAAATCAAGACATACCCCCTTGTCGAGAATATTCATGAAGACAATATTTTGAGAGAAACAATTGCGCCTGCACGAGTTTCAGATCAAATTATCAAGAATGCAGAGGAAATTGCAGAAAAAACAATGACAGTATTGAAAGGCGCTGGTGTTTTTGGTATCGAGATGTTCGTCACACAAGATGATCAGATAGTAATTAACGAGATTGCACCAAGAGTTCATAATTCAGGTCATCATTCATTACAATCTAGCGAGACATCACAATTTGAGCAACATCTAAGAGCTATTTTGGGTTTAGAGTTAGGAAGTACAAAATTGGTGCACAATACTATAATGTACAATATTTTAGGTAACAAGAGTTTCCAAGGAGAATACAAACCTCTCAAACTAGATGATAAAAATTTGTATCTCAAAATGTATGGAAAAAAAGTTTCAAAACCATTAAGAAAACTTGGTCACTTTAATCTTGTTGGAAATGAGGGAGAAACTATTGATCAACTAATTGAACGTCTAGAAGCAATAAAACCTAGAGCAATAGTTGAATCCACCTGATTAAGTTTATTAATTGTGAAAATTTGGATTTGTTATGGCACTATCAGCAGCACTAATTCTTGCAGGAATCGCAATTGGATTGCTAGTACTATATGCTGCAGATGTTGCAGTTGCCATGTCTTCAGATAGTGATCATGGATTTTTACCACTTGACCATATGCAAAGAGGAATGGGTCTTGGAGGTCCAGCTTTAATTTTACCAATTATTGCCTTCTTCATAGCAAGAAAAGAACCATCAAAAGGATTAGGTGTGATGATAATTATTTCAGGTATTTTGATTGTAATTGGAGGTCTTGTTGTTTTAGCAATGCCTGCTCCGGCAGAAGCATCTGATAGAGATCCAATGGCATCAATGGCAATGATGTTTATCCCTGCTGCAATTCAATTAGCATTAGGTGGCATTAAAATAGCAAAATCTTAGAAACAAAGAACATGCCTACTTGTGCAAAATGTAACAATGAGGTAAAGAAAGTCTACGATTGTGATCATACCAATTTTGAGGAATATTGTGTAGAGTGCTATACAGAATTGCATTATTATCTAACAGAAAGTGAATCAAATGCTAACTAATCGAGAAATTGCAATTTACGCATTGGGAAAAACTGAAGGATTGAATTCTATTGCAGAATCATTAGGAAAAGGATTTGAAGATGAAAAATACATTGAATCTTGGCATAAAACTATGAAATTGTTAGGAACTGAACTACCACTAAAAGATTTGGAGAAAATTTACAAAGAATTTGCAGATAAAATGGATTCAATAGTAGATTCTAATGAAACAGAAAAAAAATCTTGAAAATTTTGATATAGTCTAATCAACATGATAGTTTAATGAAAGCAATTATTCTAGCTGGAGGTAAGGGTACAAGATTAAGACCAATTACAGATTATGTTCCCAAGCCACTCATTCCAATTAACAATACACCAATTATTGAATGGCAGATAAAATATCTCAAACGATTTGGTGTAAAAGAAGTCATAATTTGTACTGGTTACAAAACAGAAATGATTGAAAATTACCTTAATATGAAAAATCTTGGAGTTAAAATTAGTTTTTCAATAGAAAACTCCCCTCTTGGAACAGGAGGGGCAATTAAAAAAGCATCTAAATTAATTAAAGAAAAATCATTTTTTGTGATTAATGGAGATGTCATTACAAACATAGATTTGAAAAAGCTTTCAAAAATTAACAATTCAATTGCAGCTATTGAAGTGAGGACCAAGTTTGGAATTCTTGATATTAATAAAAATAAAATTAAGAATTTTAAAGAAAAAAAAGAAATCAGTGATGTTTGGATGAACGCTGGATTATATCATTTAGATAAAGATATGATCAAAGATTTACCAGTAAAAGGTGATATTGAAAAAACAACTTTCCCAAATTATGCAAAAAAAGAAAAACTAAGTACAGTAATTTTTAGGAATGTTAAATGGTACTCAATTGATTCATTCAAAGATATGGAAGAAGCTTCTTTGGATGTAAATAAAATAATAAAATAGATAAAAAATTATGCACCAGTTCGATGTAAAGTTACCATCATATATGCAACTTCTTCAACAAAGGATTCATCTTTGCTAGAGGATGCATATTTGGTAGCATCTGTCCAAAAACTACTTTTTGATTTTTCTTCAATAGTGAATGTTTCCAACAAAAATTAATGAAATCTGAATCTCATAATATTCGCCCTCAATCAAATTTTACCCATTGCTAAAACTGATACACTAAATATCGACTAGTCGTAATAGATTCATGCGTATTTCATGCAGTCTAGGCTCACTCCTATCAATTGAAGAGGTTGTTAGTTGTACTCGGTCAATTTCAAATACAGATGCAGAAATGATCTGGATTCCTGAGACGTGGGGGATGGAAAATTATGCCATGCTCAGCACAGTAGCGCAAAAAACAATAAATCAAAAGATTGGGTCATCAATCATCAACATCTATTCAAGAAGTCCTTCAACCATAGCAATGGGGGCAGCAACTATAGACACTCTATCAAAAGGTAGATTGGTATTGGGGCTGGGTACCAGTAGTCTTCCTATAGTAGAAACATTTCACGGATACAAATTTGAAAAACCTCTCCAAAGAATGAAGGAATATGTTGAAATTATTAGATTGGTTTTGTCACGAAAGCAGGTGAATTATAATGGGAAAATTTTCAATTTGAAAAATTTTTCTTTGTTGATCAAACCATATAGAAATAATATTCCTGTTTATCTTGCAGCAATTAATCAAAAAATGGTAGAGTTAACATGGGACATAGCCGATGGAGTCATATTTTACTTGCGACCGAAATCAGAATTAAAAGAAACAATTGAAAAAATGCAAAAAAAGAAAAGTATTGACGTCACATGCCAATTAATTACATGTATTTCTAATGATTCAGAAAAAGCTATTCAAAGAGCAAAGAAAACATTGTCGTTTTATATTGCAGTTGGAAAAGTATATCGTGAATTTTTAGCTAATACAGGTTTTGAAAATGAAACAAAAAATATTTTTGAGGAATACAATAATTCAGGATTAAGATCAATAGATGAACTAGTTTCTGATTCAATGTTAAAAGCACTATGTATTTCGGGAACACCTGAAGAAGGAAAAAAACAATTACAAGAATTCAGAGACACAGGAATTGAATTACCAATAATTCAATTTAATCCTGTAGGAAATACACAAGAATCATTTGACTTACTTAAACAAACATTTTTTGAATGATATGAACAAAGTAGGAATTGCAGCATATGGAATTACTCCTTTTTCTAAGGAAGATAAGAAAATTGAGAATTTGTTGATGGATTCAGTAGTAGATCTATTTGTCAAAAATCCAAAAATAGATAAGAAAAACATTGAAGGAGTTATGGTATCTACCAACAATAATTCAAAATATCTTGGCCCAATTGTTGCAGAAATGGCTGGAATTCAGCCTAAAACTACGATTTCAATTGAAAATTTATGTAATTCAGGCACAAATTCTATTGTTTCAGCATATTCGTATATTGCCTCAGGATTAGTTGATATGGTTCTTGTTTCAGGGGCTGAAAGATTTGATAGTCCTGGACAAATATTAGATTGGGATAATTCAAGAGGACAATTCAAGCATCCAATATTTTGGGCATCGTTGTTTACAAAATCATACAAAAATCATTTTTCAGTCTCTGATGAAGATTTGGCCATTGTTTCAGTAAAGAATCACAAGCAAGCAAAAAGCAATCCAAATTCTCTTTCAAACAAAACATTTTCTGTTGAAGATGTTATCAAATCAAAACAAATTACTGAAGATCTTAGATTGCTTGATTGTTCCCGTTCATGCACCGGAAGTGCATCTATAGTTTTAGCTTCAGAAAAAATAATGAAAGATATAACATCAGAGCCAATATGGATTTCAGGTATTGGACAAAAAACAACATCTGCAGGATTTACTAAAAACAATTCGTTTCATTCAATGGAATCAACAAAAGAAGCATCCAATACTGCACTAAAGATGGCAAATAAAGAAATCAAAGACATTGACGTAGTTGAATTACACGATGCATTTTCAGTATGTGAACCTATGGCATTAGAATCAATGGGATTTTCAGATAATGGAAAATCAATGAGAATGATTAAAGAATTACATCAAACAGATAATTTCAAAATTAATCCACGTGGTGGCCTAATAGGAACGGGGCATCCATTAGGGGCAACAGGTATTGCACAAACAATTGAAGTTGTCCAGCAATTACAAGATAGAGCTGATTCAAGACAAATTGATAATGTCACTACCGGACTAGTACATAACATGTCTGCTGCAGCTACATCATCAACAGTTTTGGTGTTAGAAAAATGAGTTTTGAAGAAAATTTAAGCAAAGGTCAATTTCTCATTCCAAAGTGCACACAATGTAAAAAAATAATTTGGCCTTCTTCAGATTATTGTAGTTATTGTTTTGGAAAAATTGAGCTAAAAAAACAGGATTTTGAGGCTAAAATAGTTGAATTTTCAAAGAAAAATGATGATTATTTTTGCCTAGTAGAAATAGAGAACTCATTCAGAATTATTGCTAAAACCTATCAAACTCCAACTATTGGAAAAATAGTTTCAATATCAAAATGCGGAATAAAAGATAGAGATTATTTTTTTGAAATTAATTAAATTTTGTAAAGATATACGGAGTTTCAACTTTTTGATCAAATGTCCAAACTGCCGGTAGTGATGCTGTCTGAATCACTTTTAGATTGTGCTTATCAATCAAATCACTCCAACCCCCATCATCCAAATTATTTGACAATTGACGTTTTGCATGAGTGCCTGCAAAAACAATACAAGTATTTTCTTTAAGGTCTGAAATTCCTTTAATTTTTTCTATAATACTTGTTGCAAGAAGATCTCCACCCATTTGAGGTAATCCTCCAATAAAAAATGCAGGAGATGTTAATTCTAGCTGTGAATAATCAAATTCCAATGCATCATTACAAGTAGGATCAAAATTTTGATTTGTTTGTGCAACAATTACATTTTGTAAATCAACAAGCATTTCATCAATTTCAATACTCTGAGTGATCATATCAAGAATTTTTCCAGAATATGCTATTCGTCCATCTCCCGAACCAATATCAACAAGTTCTCGACATCCTAAACTTTTTGCAATGTTGCTCATCAAATATGCTGAAATCATCCACGTTGGATAGAAGGGTTGGCAGCTAGAACCGTGTTTAATACTATTAAGCCAGTACTGGTTTATGTCACCTTCATATACAATGCAAGAAGTATCAGAAACTTTTTCCTCGTAGTGATTATAGTAAATAGGATTCTTTGTGGCAAATTCATGTAATTTTCTCAAGTGGTCAGAATCAATATTGAATGAATCTGATGAATTCAGAGGCAAAATTTCTTGAATATGGGCATTACCAGTATATGCTTTAACAAATTCTTGTTTAAGAGTAGTAATTTTTTGAACTAGTTTATCCAATGATCCTAGTCAATGCAAGGGTTTGATAAACTCATTGAGAATTTGATTTTGAATTTAGATATGCAATTTCTTGTTCGATTTTTTTAATTTGTTCAATAGTAGTAGTCTTCAGTTTTTCTGATTTTTCAAGATCAGTATCCAAATCCATTACGATTTGAAGATCAATCTGCTTCAATATATTCAGATAAGCATCTCTTTGTTCCAAGAGTTTTTCGATTACTAACTCACTCATATTATTCATCTCAATATGTAACTTAAAAATTGTAAATTCAATAGCTGTTGTTTGATGGCCTCATAATAGTTGAAATTTCAAGACCAGCAACTTCAAATTTGAACATATTATTGCCAAATTCAAAACTAATATTCTTAATCATTTTACCAGTTTTTCTTGGTTATCATACAATTACCATTTGTACTATAATGAAAAATAAGTGAAAGAAACATGCACAGTAAGAACTCATCAATATTATTACAAAAAAAGACTTCAAAACCAAATAAAAATAATCAAAAAGCAGCAAAAACTCGTAGACAAAGAGGATATCAGTGGGAAGATACCATTGTAAAAAGATTCAACAGTAGTGAAAACTGGAAGGCATTTAGACTAGGCTCACCAAGTGTAGGTTTGCCTGATGTTTTAGCTGTAAACACTGAAGACAGTACTATTTATTCAATAGAAGCAAAATCAGGAACCAGTACTTCGCTTGTAGTACCATTTGATCAAATTGAAAGATGTTTACAGTGGACAAAAACATTTGATATTTACAAAAAAAGGCAGGTTCTGTTAGCATTCAAATTTTTATCAAAAAAAAGAATTGGGTTAAGAAAATATGAAAATCGAGAATTACGTGAATACTTTAAGATCTGGGATGAATCACACGACATTACAGATTGTGTGTGTACTTATGATGGAAAATTCTTTGCAAAAGTTAATGGTCAGAGAATTGAATGTCAATTAAAAGAGGCAAAAATGCCATTTAAAACAAAACAACGACATAGTGCCAAAAATTAATGATTTTTGCAAATCGTTTTTATGGATAATATGAAAAAATATAGTATTGTCAGAAAGTAATACAGATTCAACTGAAAATTCCAATAAAGAGTCATTAAGTAAAACAGATGCTAACGCAGAAATTCAAAAACTAGAGGAAAAAGTATCTCAATTGAATGATGGCAGTTCAAAAGAGGAAGAAGCTCAATCAGAATGGGAAGCAGAAGCAAAAAGAATTCAAGAAGTTAAGAATTCAGCGCATACTACTGAAACCACAGAATCTGAACCTATGAAAGAAGTTGTATCAGAATTATTATCTGAGCCAGAGCCAGTTGTAGAACCAACTCCAGAGCCAGTTGTAGAACCAACTCCAGAGCCAGTTGTAGAACCAACTCCAGAGCCAGTTGTAGAACCAA
>NZ_JANQTA010000005.1 GCF_028278985.1 Candidatus Nitrosopumilus sp.
GAGGCTTTTTTCTAGTTGTTCAGACTTTGTGGCTAGGGATTGTTTTTCTTGCTCAATTTGAGCCAGAGTTGTATCTAGTTGAGATGATTTTTGAGCAAAATTTTCCTTTTCAATATTGGTCTGGGTCATTTCATTTTCATATTTAGATACAAGTTTCTTTTTCTCTAATTCCAGGTCTGACAAGTTTTTTTGGAATTGTATTTGAGCGGCATTCTTCTCAATTTCAGCCTTATTGAGGCTTTTTTCTAGTTGTTCAGACTTGGCGTTTAGAGATTTTTGCTCTGCTTCAACCCGAGATATCGACTCATCTAGTTTCTCTGATTTAGCTGAAATTAATTTTTTTTCTTCTTTGATTTCATTCATTAATTCATGCAATTTTTGATTTTCAAATTGTTCATTTTTTAATTCTTGATGGAATTCTTGGAATCCTGAAGACATGCTTGATGTTTCATCATTATCAGAATTTTCAGATTTATTGTTAAACGAAAAAAATCCATCTTTAGAATTTATTTTCTTAAATCTTGAATAGACAAATAATCCACCTACTGCTGCAGCTGAGATTAATCCCATATTCATAAATGCAGTTGAGTAATCTGTTTTCCATTTTGCACTAACTGTCTTTGGACCATTCATCAAAATACTTCCAGTATTTGATGTACTTACTGTATCACCCATCCAGCCATCAAAAGAACTTTGTTGCCAGAATCCTCCTGGTTCTCTTGGAACATTGGTACCAAATGTAGCGATAGTTCCTTCATCATACCAACCTGAACCACTAGCTATGCCATGATCAGAGTTTACAGTTAATTCAAATTGTTTTTTCCATACCCCTTCAATTGATTTTGGCTCATCCATAATTACCTGAACATTTTGACCATCTGAAATTGCATCACCATTCCAGCCATCAAAAACTAATCTAGTTCCAGCAATCCCTGAATTTTGAATTTCTGAATTTATTGATGCAGTTACAATACTTCCCTCATCATAAAATCCATTTCCAATGACAGAGCCATATTTGCTTGTTGCATCCAAGTAAAACTGGTTTTTCCAATCTATTGAAATCTCAAAAGGATTATCCATTAACACGCCTGTTGCAGAAGATTTTGGATCTTTTATGTTAGCAAAATTTGAACCAGTGCTTATCCATTCATTGAGAGTTCGTTTAACATATCCATCTGATTTTGCATTAAAATTATTTATAGTGAGAGGAGCGGTAGAATTTTCATTGTGCCAGCTGACACCAATGACATCCATATTTTGAGTTGAATCTAAAATTTTCAAGCTATATTGCTTTGCCCAGTTTGCAGTGATTGTTTTTGATTCATCCATTTTGATAAAATTTGTCATCAGATTAGGGGTATTTCCATCACTCCATCCTGAAAATGCATATCGTACTCCCTCGTTTACAGGATCAACTACAAACTGTTGAGATACGCTAAAATCTACAACTTCACCAGATGAATAACTACCAGTACCTAGCGTTTTACCATAAGGGGAGATTATAGAAAGATCAAAAGTTTCTTCAGATTCATCTTGAACAAAATTTACACTGTCTTGTTTTTGTATTGGGTGAAGTGCATAAATTGCCGTAACTACTCTATCCTTATCCATTAGTACGGTTATAGGATTTCCTTCTACCCACTGATCATCAACAGTCCAACTAACAAATTCATATGCACCCCATTTTGGTTGAGCAATATCAGTTACAACCCATGAGTTCTCTTCATATAGAATTGAACCTTCAAACGGTAAACCAGTTGGTGAGGATTTTATTTTTAATTCATAAAGATTTTCATGAATTATATCATCTCCAATTTTATGATCTGCCATAACATTAGCTGTCATTTGCATTGACAACAAAATGCAAAAAAATGGCAAAATAGCTAAAATTTTTAATTTAGATTTGTCGAATATCACAACTTTATTTGGTCTGAAGTGAGTAATGCATAATGGTATGATCAGGATGATCAAACCAATTTTTTGAGAATTTGTTCAATATGATCACACACGTAATTAATTTTTTAAATCAGTAGGTACTGTATGTCTCAAATTACTGAATTGAAAGAAGAAAAAAAGGATTTTTTCAAGGAGGTTATTGAACAAACGTCATCAATTAGTAATGAAATTAATCGTGCCTTAAAATCAACCAAAGAAATCAATGGTAGGACACACATGCTCTCAACTACTGCAAAAATTGAGGCCAATCGTACAGGTGATGTAGGAAGAAATTTTCTAATTGTTTCAAATTCTATTGATGAATTGAGCACAAAAACAGACAATGCATTAGACAAGATGAAAAAAGAAACAATACAAGAAATTGAGAAATTATCAAAAGTTATAGAAAATAAATCAATAAGCATTCAAGGGAATAGATTAGCTGATCTAGCCTTGACAAATATCAGATTAATTGACAGAAATCTATTTGAGAGAACTGCAGATGTTCGTTGGTGGGCTACAGATGATATACTTGTTAAATCATTGATGGAAGATAATGATGAAAAATATCTTGAAGCATCAAAGAGATTAGAAATTATTTTAAAATCATACACTGTATATTACGATCTAGTTTTATGTGATTTACAAGGTTATTGTAAAGCATCAGGTTCTACAAAATTTAATTTAATTGGAAAGAATTTCTCATCATCACCATGGTTTACTGGTGCAATGAATTCGATGAACGGTTCAGAGTATGGGTTCCACACTGTTCATCGTTCTCCTAACATAAATAATGATTTTACCATAACATACTCATGCAAAATTCATGAAGATGGAGATGTAGAAAAAAGAGTTATCGGGGTTTTAGGAGCAGTATTCAATTGGAGAAATTTAGCTCAAAGAATTGTAGATGAGACATCATTATTAGAAGAAGAGAAAGGAAAAACTAGAGTAGTAATTTGTGATGATTCTGGAAAAGTTTTAGCTGATACAAAAGAGAAAATTTTAGAAGATACAATAAATTTTAATGGTAAAACCGAGTTATTTCAAAACGAGAAAGGGTTTTCTATTGTAGAGAGAAACGATCGTACTCAAGTAATTAGTCATGCTTTGTCTCCAGGATTTGAAGGATACAAATCACAAGAATGGCATTCTTTGATAATACAAGATACAGAAATGTCATGTAGTAATCAAGATTTGTCAAATGATGATGAATCATTGGATTCAGTAATTGATCTAGTTTCAAATCTTTCTGAAGAAACCAAAAAGGCAATTGATGAAATTAACAAGATTAATGATGAAACTCACGTTCTATCCCTAAATGCAGCCATCGAGGCTGCAAGAGTAGGTGATGCTGGACGTGGATTTGGAGTAATTTCTGGTTTTATGAGTGATTTGTCAAGAACAACTTCAAAAATCACATCAGAAATGGACGCCAATACTCAGAAAAAAATAAGAGAATTGAATTCATTCATCTCAACAAATTCTATTCAAATTAGAGGAAATAGACTAGCAAATTTATCATTTACAAATGTAGATTTAATCGACAGAGCACTGTATGAAAGAACTGCAGATGTTCGTTGGTGGGCTACAGAAAATAGTATCAGTAAAGCTCTTGTGGAAAAAACCAACGATTCACGTGACGAGTTAATTGTAAGATTAAAAACAATTCTTCAATACTATACAGTATATGATGATCTTTTAGTTTGTGACATGAATGGTAAAGTAATTGCAAATGGCCAATCAACAAATAACAAAGAAAATGCAGACATGAAAAATTCAGCATGGTTCCAAAGTGCATTAAAAACTCGAAATGGAGAAAGTTATGGATTCGACATAGTGAAAGTAAATGAAGGAGGAAAAGAATCAACTAGTTTAGTTTTTTCATGCAAAGTTCATAGAAATGGAGATGTTTCAAGAGACACTGTAGGAATTTTAGGTATTGTATTCAAGTGGGAATCATTTATTGAAGATATATTTAATGAAACTCCTCTTAATGGAAGCGAATTAGACACAAGTAATTTATTCATTTTAGATTCAAATGGAAACAAACTATCAGAATCAAAGAAGAACAAAATAAAATTTTCAGATTATGATACTTCATTATTACTAAAAGAAATTAAGAATTTTGAAATTCTTTCAAAACAAGATAATCAACTACTTTCTGGTCATGCACAATCAACTGGATACGAAGGATTTTCAACAGGTTGGCATGCATTGATAATGCAAAATAAATAATTTAATTTTTGATTATGTCAAATAGATTATAAAAATTATTACTGTGTTAATTGACTAACTTGTTTTGATATTTCTGCAGGTTCAAATGATTTTAGTAATCTGGAAAATGATTCAAGAGAAATAGGCTTTTGCATAATTGAATGAACTTCTAATTCAAATAATTCATTGACTTGATTAGATTCAAGTTCATTTGCAGTAATTACTACTACTTTTCCAGAGTGATGATAGTTTAGAAGTTCATGAAGTACATCAATTCCTGAAAATTCAGGCATTGTCAAATCCAGAAAAATTAAATCGTATTTACCATCTGTGATCATTTTAACTCCTTTTCTGCCATCCATAGTGGATTCATACTCATGACCCAAGAAACGCAATATTGTTCCAAACGAGTCAATAATTGCTTCATTATCTTCAATCTGAAGAATTTTCATAGTTTTTTTGCATTAAATTTAGTTTAATTCTTGTGTGTGTTTGAAACAAACAATCTTCAAGTATCTCATTATTTTGAGCTAACATAATGTTATCATTTCCTATCACCTTTACTCGATTAAGAAATTGCATTCGATTCGTTTTTCCAAAATTTTGATAGCTGATGATTCAGAAGCATTTAGAGCAAAAATCAAAACTATTCTTAAAGATGCCAAAGTAGGATTCTATTACTATGAAGCAATAGATGGAAACGAGGCAATTTCTCAATATGTAGAAAACAAACCTGATGTAGTTGTAATGGATATAATGATGCCTAAAAAAGGAGGCATCGAGGCAATGATTGAAATAAAAAAATATGATCCTGAAGCAAAAATTGTAGTTGCATCCACCAGAGACAACAAGGATATCATTGACGAGGCAATAAAGTCAGGTGGTGCTGCAGATTATGTCATCAAACCATTTACTGCTAGTTCTGTAGTTGGTGCTATCTCCAAACAACTTCTTTTAGGAAAAAAATATGTCACCAAAAAGACATCTAAACGACGACATCGTGAATTTGCGTTGCAAATGGGATAGTAACATCCATGTTCAAAGTTTCACTATCTTAAGAATTATAACGGTTTTTGATCCTAAAAAAATTAACGCTTGACTTTGGGCAAGATTACTGAAAATGCGGAAGGGTGGTTCCTGTAAACTAATTTGCCACCATGTTGTTCAACAATCATTTTACAAATTGACAATCCTAATCCACTTCCATGTTGCTTTGTGGTAAACATGGGTTCAAAGATTTTTTCTTGAATATCAGGACTAATTCCTTCGCCTGAATCTTCAAAATATATCTCCACACTATTTTTCATATCAATAATTTTGATTTCAATATATCCAGAATCCTTTACCGCATCTAGAGAATTAGTCAAAATATTAACAAAAACAGCATCCAGTTTCCTGGCATCACATAAGACTGTTGCATCATTTTCATCAATTGTCAGAGTGACTTTTTTAGGAATAGTCAGGTCCTCTAATGCAGAATTAATTATTGGTTTAAGAGAATTTTCTCTTAATTCCAGTTTAGTCATTCTAACAAATTCTAATACATCTTCAATAATGTGTGTCATTTTTAAAATATTTGTAGAAATTCTTTGTTGATATTTTATTTTCTCCATTACTTTCAAGTTTGGAGATTCACACAAAATATCATGAGACATTTTCAGTTTTGATAGAGGATTTCGAATATCATGTGCTAAACGAGATGTGAATTGACCAATAATTGCCATTTTTTCTGAACGGACTAAATCATCGGATTGATCTTCAATTTTTTTCTCTAAAAATACTTGTTTTAGGGCTAATTCTTTCTCTTTTTTGATTACTTTTGCCAAATCATCTTTTAGCATCGAATTTAATTTATGGTAGTTGGCTTTTTCGCCTAGAGTTGATTTTAATTCGGTTTCTAGTTTTTCATTTTTTTCTTGAATTGATTTTGTCATATTTTCAACAAAAGAAATTTTATCCTGAAGATTTTGATTCACTCTAGACATCTCTTCAACACGTTCATTTGCAAGTTTGTTCATTTCCTGCATTTTTAGATCATTTTCTTTAAGCTCTTTTTTTGCAAGATCTAGATCTTTTAATGCATTTACAGAAATTTCTGTTAGATTCTTTAATACAGAATCATCTTTGGAGACAGAATCACTTACCAGCATGAATTATGTGTATTCAGAGAAGATATTATTCAGAGTATGTTTATTTCATACGAACAAAAAATTTCAGTTATAATTTAACAAAATTTTAGAATGTAAAAAAGTCAATGCTACAGTCAAGATTTTTTTGTTAGTATTACTTTCATACTAAGACAATATAAAAAAAATATGGATAATACCATTCAAATTTCTAAAGAGATCAAGAGAACTCTAGAAAAAAATGCACCTGAGATTCTTGAAACATACCAATCTTGCATGGATGCATTAGAGGATATTGAAATAAAGGATTAGGCACAAACACTTCGATTGAAACGTGGTGATTTTAAGGACGCCATGGTTATTTTATGATGTAATTTTGAACGAAACTTGCCTAGCATTTCAGGAGTGTTTGAAGATGGAGGAGTCAATGAATCAATTGCTCCCAATTCAATTGCATCATGTACAAGACTAGAATCAGACATTGCGTAACTACTAAGAATAATTATTGGGGTTTTTCTGGCATCAGTTAAATTTTCTAAAAATGTCAAACCATCCATTTTTGGCATTTCCAAGTCTAATAGTATAACATCAGGTTTGATAGATTGAACATTCTCTAAAGCAATTTCACCATCAAAAAATGACCCTGAAACCGTACAATCTCCAAAAGAATTCACCATATCTTCAAGAAACAACCTCATTGCTCTAGAGTCATTTACAATCATTATCCGCATTTCATGCATAAAAGGACTAGATTTTGATAGGATACAAAATCGTGTGTGTTCAACTCTAACGATCTGTATGAAAATATGAAAAACTAGTTTTTCATTCTTAGAAGAAATTGATTCAATGCCTCAATACTATATTCAATTCCATGTTCTTTTTCCATGTGAACTTTGAATTTCTCAATTACTTCTTCCACTTCACCAGTAACTACAAAGTCATCATCAAATCCATAAGTTCTAGCTTTGAGTTCTGCCATGACCTAGATGCATAAACAGGGAATAAATTATCTGGTATGTCCGGATAAAACAAACTATGCGATCAATGCAGAGAATTTTAAAAAACACTCCCCCGATGGGGGAGTCGTAAAGGACGCGACATCCCATCGAGAGTAATCGATGACAACAAGTATACGGCAAATTAGTTTATTGAATATTGTATGTGCACAATAGGCAATCTGTTTAGATTTTCAAAAATTTGAAATCAATTATTTGTAGTCATAGAAATTTTTGTTTTTAGTTCCTTTAGAAATGAACGAATTTCTTCATGTTTTTTGATATTTGAATAAACCTCATAGAGTTCTTCATAGCTGAGATCAAGTTTTTTGAGATCATTTCGTGTAATTCCATAGTGATTCAAAACTGTCCAACATGTTGTAGGAGAGTTTTTGATGGTAACAATACAAGTTCCCAATCCCACAGATATCTCATACATGAATACATTATGACAATATACGATATACATTCGCTGGAAAAAACACAGCAAAATCCATTCCAGATTGGAAAAAGAGAGTAAAATTGAGAAAATTATCTTCTTTCTTCTAGTTTAATTTCCCATTTTTTTGAACCAAATCTACTTGTTTCTAGTTCCAAATGACCCAATATTTTATCGCCTTTGAGTACTCGAGCATAATCGGATTTCTTTCGACGAATAATCCGAGCTTTTTCCTTGTATCCACCTTCAATCATTTTGATGCCAAATCTCTTTCCAGCCTTCAAAAGCAGTTTTCTGACTTGACTTGAGTCTGAAGACATTGAAAATAGTTCAAAATCTCCAAAATTTTGGGTAGATAAAAGATCATTTTTTGATTCTATATCCAAATCAAGACCTTTGTCTTTTGCCTGAGAACTCAACCAGGTTGAGACCTTCTCCACATTCCCAATTTCTGTACCATAGACTTGTTGTTTCATAACCCGATTCCCTCACTAATTGATATTGGAGAACTTTTGTAGCCTAAACTGATTTAGTTCCTTCTGGCGTGCTGCGATTTTCATGAAATTCTGCTCATTTTCATTCATGAATTAATGTAGTTTTCAAGCTATAACGGGATCAGTGTGATCAAACTGATCAAACATTGTACTAGCGAACGGTTTCGGGGTTTTGAGTATTAGTCATAACGTTATTTTCTTGATTTGTTCGTGTGACCTGGGTAAATGCCTTAGGAGTGATTTTTTTTAGTAAAAAATCTAATGAGAATGGTTTTTGCATGATTTGGAGATACCCTTCTTTTGAGCTTTGAAGAGAGTCAATAATGCTTTGACCATATGCGGACAAGAATATGATTTTTTGTTGGGAACAAATTTTATGAATCTGAGCTGAAACTTCAGCACCGTTCATAATTGGCATATCTTGATCTAAAAGTACATAATCAAAAGGAGCAGATTTGTTTTTAAGAACAATTCTATGATATCTTAATTCATGTTTGTATTTTTCCAGACATGACTTGCCATCCTGAAAAATTATTACTTTGTAACCATTACTTTCAAAAAATTTTTTGTATTGAGTTGCAGTGAATTTATTGTCTTCGGCAATTAATAATTTCCTGACCATTTAATTTAGTAATTTTTTTTCTATATCAAGATGTGTTTGTAAAAAATAAGCTCATATTTCACAGATTACAGTTCCATCAGAATCTCCATTGTAAAGATCAAAAATTGCATCTACATTACAACCTGAGATATATGGATATGTCATGTCAATAGTTGGTGCCATAAGATCTTCGGGCGCAGTTGAATGACCTAATCCCAAGGCATGGCCAAATTCATGTCGCATGATAGTTTCGAGTTGACTTTTTGATAGAGAATCTACATCATAAATTGTAATGAATGCTTTAACAATTTCATTGCCTTCTAGGACTGTCTTTGTGTATCCAGAGTTTCCAGAATGATCTTTTATGTTTGATAAAATGACAATAATATCACCTTCTGAACTTGGTGAATTTGTTATTTCAAAATTAGTTGGAAGAGTAATTTTTGTTTCAGATGTTGCTTCAAGCGCACCTTTCCATCCAATATAATATGTAGAAAATGTGTTAGGAAGACCTTTGTGTAAAAGAGAGTTTTCTATCTCAATTGTTTCTGTGGATAAGATAGTGTTTTTGATAATTTCTATAGATTCATCAGGAATGGATGTTGGGTTGAGAATATTTACCTTAAGAGATTCATGAGGTAAGATTTTCCAAGCCTTGGTATACCCCATGGTATCACCTCGTAGATTTTCGACAATGTGTACACTGTTAAACAAACCAGCAGGATTTCCAAGATCACGAGAAGGGTTTTCTCCAGATGACGAGGGCATTCCTGTAAAATAGCCACCAAAAAAGATCAAAATCCCAATTTGGGCAATTAAAATGGATTTTGAATGTTTTAATTTTAATTTTTTTGAGGGGGTTTTTTCTTTATTAGATAATTGGAAGTTTTCAATTTTCCTCAAAATTTCAAACATAAGTAAATTATTTGAAAAGAATTCGATATATTCGAGTCTGTTCACCATGAACGAACGTTCATAATTGTTTAGATTGAACAGAATGCTCTTTTTCTATCGTTTTGAGGCATAGAAAACTAGTTTGCATAAAAAAATAATGATCTTTTCAATGATGATAATGCTTTCATTAATTGTATTAATCACCAACAATAACTCAAATGCAGTATTACTTTCAGAGGATTCCTATAGAATTTCTCAAATGCCTGAAACAAGATATTTTTCACAGTATGAGGAACTTAGTTCACCAGGAAATACGGTTGTAATTTACCCAATTTTGACTCAAAACGCATATTCTTGGGGAGGAATTCATGATTTCTATTCTGGATATTGTGAGACATGTACTGAAGTTGAGATAAACAATAACTATGAGCCAATTTTTTCAACAGGTGCAAAAAGTTTCAGGATTTTAGAATTTTTAGGATATTATGTGATAAATGACTTTGATGTGGATAAAAATCCAGAGATTTTAAAAGAATTTGATACTGTGATCTTGTTACATAATGAATATGTGACAGAAAATGAATTTAATGCAATTTTGAATCATCCAAACGTGATTTATCTTTATCCCGGTTCATTTGACTCTAAAGTAGAAATCAACTATGAAGAAAATCTAATGACACTTCTTAAAGGTTCATCTTATCCAACTTCTGATTCTACTAGTGGTTTTAATTGGAAATTTGATAATTCAAATTTTGAAGAAAATACTTTGTGTGAGGATTGGGAATTTTACTCAATTGATAATGGGTTTATGTTGAATTGTACTCCAGAGTACTTGATACAAGACAGTGATGATTTACTTAGAGAAATAAAAAGAATAGCATCAAATTAAAAAAAATTATTTTTTATTTTTTTTCATATAAAATATCATTCCACCAATTAATGCAGGAACCAGTATCAAAACTGGATCAATTCCACCAAGATCTGGCTTCTTAAAAGAATCATCTATTTCATCAGGTAAAACTTGGACAGTAGTAGCATTAACTTTAACAATTTTTGATGCATATGCTGATTGAATTGGCCCATTATTGATAGTCGCATGGATTTTTACAGACTCATTGGAAGTTGGGATAATTGATGCCACTGCTTCACCAGTAGGACCTGTTTTTTCATCAGCAATAGTGGTAATTCCACCATCAAAATCCCAGGTAACATGAGCATTTCTGAGAGGGGCGTTGTTCTGTTTTGCTAAAATAGATACAAGGAACGATTCACCCGCATCAATAAGATCAGCACTAGTAATCTGTATTGTTGGAGTGAGATCGCCAATGATAATTTCTTCAGTTACAACGGGTAATCCTTCAGAAACGAGTGAAATTTCAGTGGTGCCTGAACCTAATGGAATTAATTCAAATGTAGTAAAACTAGTTTCTTTAGGAATAATTACATTTTTTTCAAAATCAATAACAGATGATTGAGAAGAGAAAATTTTTACTGCAATATCATTTTCTGCAGAAATAGGTAAACCACTACCATCTAAAACTTGAATAGTAAAGATGTCAGAGATCCCATTATACAATTTCTCTGAAAAATCTAATTGAAGGGAGGATGGTTCTGTGATAACACTAGTCATCATCAAACTTGTTTCAAAGTTATCAAAACTAAATTGTAATTCTTCTTCGCCTTCTTCAACTGCTGTGATAGGAATTAATGTGAAATAGGGATAATATTGGATCAAATCCTCTTCAATTTTAAATACAGATGAATCAGAGATTTGGATTTTTTGATTTTCAGGGATTTTAAATAATTCTCCATTTGAGGATTCCAAGTAAGAGATTATCCAATGAGTTTTTCCTTTTGGAATTGAATCAGAAACACTATGAATTTCTAGAGAAACAGAATCTTCAGAAAATCCATGAATTGTCAATGATGTCAATTCAGAATTCAAAATTTGTGGTTTAATATCCGTTGTAGAAGGAACAAAACTTCCAATTTGACCAAAAACAAGAGCAGAGCTATATCCCTGATGTAATGTAGTAGTTTCAATAGAAACTAGATCATCTGAAGAAGTAAATGGAACAACGATGTCTCTATCAGCTGTTACCGGATGTCCATTTACATCCTCTAGATAAATTACACCTACTAATTGTCTAGAGCCATCTGCCAAAACATCTATGGATTCAAATTTTACTTCTTCATCCCCATAAACCTCAACATCAAGAGTTTCAAAGGTCTCTTCCACCACTACAAGAGGGTCTTGAGAAGTTACAGTAATGGTGTGAGAATCAGTTATGCCCTTTTGAATAGAGAATATTTCATGACCAAAAGAAAATCCTTCTTTAATATGGAAATAACCAGAAGGATTAAGTGAATTGATATCTGTGCTTGAATTCACCTCTTCAGATTCAAGAGGAATTTCATAAAAAATTGTGATATCTTTGCTTGCTCTAATTAATTCACCATCCGAAAATAATTGAGCAACAATATGTCCATTTGCAGTATTAGATGAACTTAATGTTTTTGGAAAGACAGAAATCTTAATTGTTTGTTCAGGACTTTCATCCACAGTTAGCAATTCAAAAGATTCTAAATCATTAGATTTAGCGGATATGGTTGTGATGCCAGAATTTAGATTAGTGAAAATTTTATTTGCACTAAATTCATCTTTTGAAATAATCAAATTAGAATTTTCAATTGGAATAATTCCAGATTTTGAAGCACTAAGTTTTACAAAAAAATCATTGTCTGCTTGAGTTACAATTCCATTACTGTCTGTCAGAGTTAAAGTCAAAACTACATGTGAATTTTCATCATTTTTTACTGTGGCAGGAAAAATATCTAATGAAAGATTACTTGGAGAATTATTTCCATACACAGTGATTGGAATCTCTAAAGGATGATTTCCATCAACAAAAGCATACAAGAATGTGGAACCTTCAATATTTGCTTTTAGAGATATTCTATTTTTAAATTCATGAGTTTCTACAAAATCTAGAACTTCAACGATAGAATTATCTAATGACTCAATACGAATATTATCAATTTTTTCAAGAATAATTTGATTTTTAGCAGTTTGATAAATTTCTAAAATAAAGATGTCACCCTCATGGATCTTTTGAGGAGACAAATCATAATTTAGATCAAAAGTTGATTCAGCTGCAAAAGAATTTTCTATTGTTACAATAAACATTAAAAAGATTATTGCAAAAGCCAGTGTTTTCAATATATAAAAAAATGGAATTAGTCATATAATTTCCAGTTCACCCAAATTGAACGTACAGACTTTTTCAAAAAATTAGCCACAGTTCAAACAATTTGAACGTACAGAATGCTATTAGATGAAAAAAATAATCATATGAAATGTCAGCAAATTCTGCACTAGTTAAATTAAAGATGGTTAATGGCCTAATAGGAAGTATTTTAGATGAAAATGGTATAAAAATTCAAACATTATTCCCCAATATTCCTAAAATTAGTTCAGAAAATCAAGCAAAAATTGAAAAATTATTAGATTCTAGAAATAGAGTCAAAGAGGCAATTGATGATGCTGAATGTGATGATTTTGCAGATGAGCTCAATTTGGCAAATTTTTTCTTGGTATGTAGAAAGTATGAAGAATCAATAAAATATTACGATGGTGCCCTTGCAAAAAACCCAGTTTCATATACTGCATTATGCAACAAAGGCTTGTGTCTATGGAAATTATCTAAAAATAAACAAGCAGAAGAATGCTATGATAAAGCATTAGAAATCTACAAAAATATTCCTGAAGCATTTTTTGTAAAAGGTAAGATTGCAAATGAAAAGAAAGAATTGGAAAAAGCAGTAAATAATTTTGAAAAAGCATTAGAATTAGAGCCAAACAATATTGAATGTAAATTTAATCTAGGAAAAAGTTTGATAAAAATAGGAAGTAAAAATAAAGGAATGTCTAAATTAGAAGAGATAGTTTCTGAAGTAAATCATCCAGAATCCTTACTCTTATTAGGACAGACGAATTTAAAAGATAATAAATTTGAGAAAAGTATCTCATACTTAGAGAAACTTATTGAAATATCTCCCAATCACATTGATGCAAATATAGCACTTGGAAAATCATATTTGGCAAATAATAATTTCAATCAATCAATTTCACATTTCCAAAAAGTTTTAGAAAGATCACCTAACAATATTGAATCAATACTTCAACTGGGAGAAGTTCATTTGAGAATTAATAATTTTAATGATTCTCTAGAAAAGTTTGATAGAGTGTTAGAATTGTCACCAAATCACCCTCAAGCATTAGAACAAAAAATATCAGTACTAGAGAAAATGGGGAAGACAAAAGAAGCAATTCAATGTTGTAATACTATAGAAGAAGTTAATCCTAATTCAAAAGAAATTCTTTTGAAAAAAGGAATTTTACTATACAACTGTAATGAACCAGGGAAAGCACTAGCAATTTTCAATAATATTTTAGGAAAATCAAAAGAGAACAATCAGGCCCTATTATACAAAGCACGAATTTTTGTCCAAAAAGAGGAATTCCAAGAAGCATTGTTATGTTTAGAGAATATTCTAGGTTTTGATAATTTTAATCAGGAAGCTCTTGAAGAAGCTGTTAGAATTTCATTAAAAATTGGAGAATATGATCAGGGTCTAGCATATGTAGAGAAAGTGTTAGCAGAGAAACCCAATTTCAACGAATTTAAAGCGAAAAAGGCGGAAATTCTTTCGATTCTTGGACGTTATGAGGAGGCAGGTAAAGAATATCTACAATTACTTTGTGAAAGGGATGACAAAGGAAAAATTTCATATGATTTAGGTAAAATTCATTTAATTTTAAAGAATTATGAGAAATCAATTGAATTTTTTGATAAATCTTTGGAGAAAAGGCAATTTGATTCAAAAATTTTATTCAAAAAATCAGAAGCATTTTCACATTTAGGAAAATTTGATTCAGCAATTCTTTGTTTGGAACAAATTTCAGAAGATGACAGACTATACGATTTTGCTCAATATGAGAAATCAAAAATTCAAATGATGAAAGGAAATACGAAACAAGCTTTGGAACTTTTGAAGAAGGTCACTAATTCAAATGAGATGTTTAAGATAGTGGCAAGTAATGAAACAATATTTGAAAATATTGTTTAAGAAAATTAATTTTGAATAATAAAATAAAAGGAAAAATTATTGTGTAGAAAGTGTCTTTAGAGGTTTTGATTTCTTCCACAAGTGTGTACATAGACTGAACATGTTTTCAACCATTTCTGCTGAATTAGTATACATGATTGAATCAACATCATCATTCAAGTCCATAGATTCTTTCATTGCACCAGACATTATCAATTGGTTTTTAGATTCTACAATCATTCTACTTTTTGAAGGTAGTTTTCCAATTTTTATATCAGGGGTTCCAAGTTGTTCAATAATTTCCATTGCTTTTGCGGTACATTCTTCTGTAATTATTCGAACTTCTCCACCAGCATTAATTCTTGCATGAATTTTATCTGGAATTGATGTATGGTACATTCGCATCAAATCATCAGATGTAGTTACCAAGAAAATCTTTTCAGTAGATTCTTGAATCAATTTTCCAATTCTAGTATAGATGTTTGATCTTCCTTGAACAATTGAGAAGGATGATAAATCTGTTGGAGCAGATTCTCTTTCAAAGTTGTTCAAGTTTTCAACAAGAGAATGAGCTAGTTTTTGTAACATAACTATTTCATCTTCCTTTTTCTGAATAATGCTTGTCAATGCTTCTGCAGGTTTTACTGCATTTACAATAGTTGGGTTTGAAAATGTTGTTGATATAACTCCCATGTTTCTAAGTTTGTTCAATGATCTGTAAGCTTTACCACGATCAACATCTAATTTTTGTGCCATGGTTCCAACTGTTACAGAACCCATTTGTAACAAACCAACATAGATTTTGGCATCAATTTCTTCTAATCCAAAATGAACTAGAGATTCACAAACCTCATCTTTGCTTAACATCGTACCTTTACCTCCTCATACTTGGTGGTATTTATTTTTGATCTATCATGTGAATTTTTAAAATATGACAGATGTCGCGTTTGATGTTTCATTATCATACAATTAGGTTGAAAGATAATTAGATCCTGTGTGTATTTTACAAACGAACAAGGATTTTGCTGGAATCTGTACGATCACTGTAAACACACGCTAGGATATACCAATATCTCGTTTTTATTATTCAATGAAATTACAACGAAAGGGAACGCGACATTCTCATCGTGGAGTCATCGGTGTAGAGTCTGCAATTGTCATGATTGCATTTGTAATTGTAGCAGCA
>NZ_JANQTA010000008.1 GCF_028278985.1 Candidatus Nitrosopumilus sp.
GTGGTGTAGACCGGTCAAGCATACTGCCCTTTCAAGGCAGTGATCCCGGGTTCAAAATCAATCGATGAAAATCCCGGCTGGAGCACCAAGATTTAATTACTAATGACAGAGTTTTTTGATCAGGTCATCTTGGACAGGAAAAATATCGAGATTAATCCTTTACTTGAAACCTATGGAGAGTATATTGAGAAAATAGACCAGGCTCTCAAGAAAGAGTTAGATCTGTATTCTGAATCTGAATTTATCGAACCACTCAGGTATTCTCTAGATGGAGGCAAACGTATTCGACCAATAATTTTGACATTGGCTGCTGAGAGCGTAGGCAAAATTGATGATAACACTTTGGCTGCATCATGTGCTGTTGAATTTTTGCATATGGAATCAATCATTCATGATGATATTATAGACAATGAAACTATGAGAAGACAAAAGGATCCATTTCATATTAAATACGGATACAATACCAGCGTGCTAACTGGAGATTTTGTTTTGGGTTTAATTTTAGCAATTTCATCTAGACTTGATAATGCAAGAATTACAAAAGATTTGGCAACAACTGCTATGTTAATGAGTGAAGGAGAAATGATTGAGAGTAGATTAGAAACAAGTGAGGATGTTACTTTTGATGATTACCTTAAGGTTATTGAATACAAAACAGCTACGGCATTTGAAGTTGCAGCTAGAACAGGAGCAATAATTGCTAATGGTACAGAAGAACAAATTGAAGCTTTAACAGAATATGGAAAAAATATTGGTATTGCTTATCAGATTAGAGATGATCTACTTGATTGGAAAAATGAAGACAAATTGTTTAATTTGTTAATTAAGAAAAGTGCAGATCCTAGAGATGTATTTAACAAAATGGAAGAGTTGCTAAAAGAATATTCAGAAAAAGCAAGAACGGGTTTAAGAAAAATTCCAGACAATAATGCTAAAAATAATTTAGATAATTTAATTAAATTTACTTCGTTTAAGGCATAAGACCTAAACTAAGAACTGGTGTTGCAAATTCTACAAATTGCAGAATTGGTTCTGGATAAACACCAAATCCTACTAAGAAGATTATTGAGAATACCATAACACCAATTACTGATTTAGGTTCTTTGACTCTCTTTTCTTTCTCTCCCTCAAAGTACATCTTTCTAGTAATCCAACCATAGTATGCAAGAGACAATGCACTGTTAAGAACACCAGCAATTGCTAACCATGGAGCCCATTCTAGTGTAGGACTTGCATCAAGTGCACTTCCAAATAGCATGATTTTACTCCAGAAACCTGCAAGAGGTGGAACACCTGCTAGTGCAAACAATGAGATTATCATACCAAGAGAAGTAATTGGCATTCGTCTTCCAAGACCTTTGAGTTTATCAATATGAGTTACCGCTAGAGTTGTTACAATTCCCGCAATTCCGATAAATGCTGCACCTTTCATTACAGCGTGATTTAGAATCTGGTAAAGTGAACCTTGTAAACCAAGTGAGCTGTGAGGAGCAACTGCCAGTCCAATCAAAATGTATCCTGCATGTGCAATACTGGAATAAGCTAACATTCTGGAAATGTTCTTTTGCATGATGGCTGCAACGTTACCAACAGTCATTGTCATAACAGCTAGAATACCAAGAGCCAAAGTCCAATCTACATTTAGAACCATCATTCCAAGAACAACAATTCTAATTGTTGCTGCAAATCCTGCTTTCTTTGTTGCAGCAGCTAATAATGCAGTGATTGTTGGAGGTGCTCCTTCATATGTATCTGGTAACCATTGGTGGAACGGTACAAGACCCATTTTGAATCCGAATCCTGCAATGAACATTCCAACAGACAGTAATGCTAATGGATACAATGAAGGATCAAGGGTTGCATATCCTTGGATTACTTCACCAATGTTTGTAGAGCCAGTTAGACCATAAGATAGTGAGATACCGTAGACGATTATTGCAGAAGATAATGCACCAAACAAGAAGTATTTGAGAGCTGCTTCATTGGAGCTTGGATTTCTCTTCATGAATCCAACTAAGACATATGTTGGGATACTCATGAGTTCCCAAGCAACGAATAACATTACAAGGTCTGTTGAGTAAGCAACAAGAACCATACCAATTGTTGAAAGTAGAATTAGTGAATAGTAAACAGCAGGAGAATTGTGTTTTCTCATATAGTTGAATGAACCAACAGTTGTGAATACTGCAACAATCAGTAATGCTATTGCAAAGAATCCACCAAATGCATCATCTACAATTACATCCTCAGAGAACAAGGCAGATGGTACAACATGTTCGTTAACAAACTGATAACCAACATATCCCATTGAGACAATAAGTGCTGCAAATGCGATTACTGCATAAAATGAGTTTGAGCCTTTTTCTTTTCTTGCAATGCTGATGATTGGAAGAATAACGCCTACAGTTCCTAAGATTGCAATGAGAACTAATGGAGTGGAAGTAATTTCTAACATTTCATAGTACCTCTACATCAACAATATCAAGACTACGAATAGTAATCCTGCTCCAAATACGAATAGATATGATTGTGAAACACCAGTTTGAGTTCCTTGTACAACTTTGGCTCCCCAGGCAGTTGCTTTCTGGAATCCATCATTCATACCGTAATCCATTGCGGTCTTTTCAAAGTATCTGAATACACCTCTTGCTAACCATAATGGTGCTACAACAAAGCACCAGTAGATAATTGCATTAAGATACCATCTGTTTAAGAAAAGTTTGTGAATTGAGTAAAAGAAAATGTTAGAGTTTACAAATCTAACTGGATCAACCCATCTACCAATGTAGAATATGTAACCCAATCCAATTCCTGTAGCAAATGCTACAAGTGAAGCACCAAGTGCTACTGGGTTAATGCCTTTCAAGAAGTCTGGAAGTATTGAGGATTCAGCTTTTGCATATTCACTGTGAATACCAAATGAATCTTCAAGATATACTTCGAACATATGGTGTAAACCATGTTCAGTTGATAATCCAATTAATCCAATTCCGATTGTAAGTACAGCTAAAATTCCGTATGGAACCCACATTGATAATGATGCTTCGTGAATGTGATGTCCTTCTTCTTCCATCTTTTGGATGTGTTTGCTTTTTGGACCAAAGAATACCATACCAATCATTCTTGTTGTATAGAATGCAGTGATTATTGCAGTTAAGACTGCAATTGCAAATAGAGGTAATGCCCATTCGTTTCCTGATGTGTAAACTGATGCAAAGATTGCATCTTTACTCCAGAAACCTGTTGTGATAAATGGTGCACCCATTAAACCAAGACCTGCAGCCCACATGAATGCATAAGTCTTCTTCATGGATTTTCGCAAGCCTCCCATGTCTGTCATAAATCTTGAACCAACGACATGCAATAATGAACCTGCTGCCATGAACAATGAAGCTTTGAACATTGCGTGAGAAATTAAGTGGAAGAAACCTGCTGTATAACCATCAACATATTGATGAGATAATCCTGCAACACCTAGTGCCATCATCATGTAACCAATCTGAGAACCAGTAGAATATGCAAGAACTTTTTTGATTTCTGGATTAACCATTCCTTGTGTTGCAAGTAGGAGAGCTGTAATTGCACCAACCCATGCAACAATCTCAAAGAATTGATCTGCCATAATTCCTGCTGCTCCTAATGCAAAGACAATAGGACCAATTCTTGCAACCAAGAATACACCGGCTTTGACCATTGTTGCAGCATGGATAAGAGCAGAAACGGCAGTAGGACCAGTCATGGCTTCTAAGAGCCATTCGTTAAGTGGGAATTGAGCAGACTTACCAATGGCACCACCAAATAGTAATACAAATGCAGGAACTAGCATTCCTTCTGCACTCATTGCAACTGCCCATTCAGTTCCTCCCATGAGTTCTTTGAAACCAAATGTTCCAGCATACAAGAATATCAAGAGCATACCTGCAATCATCATGACATCTCCAACTTTGGTCATGATGAATGCCTTCATTCCAGCGTGTGTTGGTGCATAATAATCTAGAAGACCAAGAGTAGTACGTCCCTCTTGTCCAACATGATCTATCTTTTTGTCACGATACCAGAAACTAATCAACATGTATGAAGCAAGACCTACACCTTCCCAACCAAAGAAGACTTGTAACAAGTTGTCAGATAATACAATTAATTGCATTGAACCAATAAAGAACATCATCCAGAACCAGAATCTTGTAATGTCTTTATCGCCTTTCATGTAACCAGTACTGTAAATCATAATGAGGAATGAAATCCAACCAACGACATTTGCCATAATTACAGATAGTGGGTCAGCTAGTACCCCACCTTTCAATCCTATTGCCTCAATCCACATTACTTGTTTATGAATTTCAGAACCTTCAACTGCAAGTGGTAATAATGATGCAGCTGATAATGCACTCATTAATGCAAATCCAACTGCAACGTATCCAGTAGCTTGTTTAGATAATTTTCCGATACCTGGCATAATCATAGCAGCTGCAAATGGTAAAATCCAAACTAACCAAGCTGCAGTTGATGTAGCTTCAAATGGTAATCCAACAGCTTCAGTTGCCATAATCTATACTCCCAACACTCCGCTCATGTAACCCATGATTCCCTTCAAGAAGATATCTGGATAAATTCCCAAGACAATTGTGAATCCTGCTAATACCATCATTGGTGCTGTCATGTACCAACTGCCTTCTTTGACATTCTCAAGATGTTCTGGTGTTTTACCAAAGAATATGCGTTTTAGCATCCATAACATGTAAGACATGGTTAGAGCTGTTGCAACAAGTCCAAGACCAAATGTAACTGCTCTAAGTGTGGAACCTTCTGCAATTGCAGTTTCTAATGCTCCGTAAAATAGAATCCATTCACCCATAAATCCACTAGTTGGTGGAACACCCATTATTGTGAGGGCACCAATTACTGCACAAACAGCAGTGATTGGCATCTTTCCTGCAAGACCACCAAGTTTTGAGATACTTCTTGTACCGACTTTAACAATAATGATTCCTGCCATCATGAAGAGAATGCCTTTTCCAAGACCGTGAGTGATGTACATCATCTCAGCTCCTGCCAACCCCATTGTGGATGCGGAACCGATGCCAAATAGCAAGTAACCCATCTGACTGATACTAGAATAAGCTAAGAGACGTTTAATGTCATCTTGCATTAAAGCCATCGCACCACCATAAATCATGGTGACAAGTCCCCAAACATGGAACCAAATTGAAAGTTCTGAAAATGTTGCAGGTAAGAATTCAACAATTAATCTAAAGATACCATATGCACCAATTCCGATCATAGCTGGTGACAATAATGCACTGATTGGAGTGGGAGCCGAGCCGTGAACATAAGGCAACCAAATGTGGAACATAAAGACTGCAAGTTTAACACCTAATCCAACTGCAATCGCAATCGCAGAAATTAACACCACATCTTGTGGAATTTCAGATTCTCGAATATCTGCAAAGTCAAAGCTGCCAATAGTCAAACCTATCATCAAAAAGCCTAAGAGTAAAACAACTGCACCTGCATGAGTCCAAAACAAGAACATTAAACCAATCTTTCTTCTTGGACCATCACCCCATAGTGCAACAAGGAAGAAACCTGGAATCAACATTACCTCAAAGAAGATGTAAAATTCAATCAAGTTGGTTGCAAGAACTGTACCAAGCATTCCCATAGCAAAGACAAGATAGAGTGCAAAGTACAAACCAGATTTTGCATTTACATAATTAGAAAGGGCAGATGATTCAACAACGGAACTTGAACCAGAAGATGAAGGATTTTCTTTTTGTTCTTCTTCAAATTGTTCATGGAATTTGTGAATCATGTATGGTTTTGAGTAAAGAACCAAGATGGTTGACAAGACATAGATGATTATTGCAAATGGTGATGCAAGACCATCCAACAAGAATCCAAATTCACCAAATTGTTCAGTCCATGGATAGTGTTCTTCAACTGTTCCAGATAATGCTGCATTAATGACAATGATTGTAGTGTAAAGCAGAATTGCAAATGTAAACCACATAGCTGGAGTAGGTCCAACCTTGCGACCTAGAATATAGGCTATTGGAGATAAGAGTAAAGGCAAGAAAACTGCCTGCAATAATGCGTATTCCATTATCCTTTCAAACTCCTGAAGTCAGCAATATCGACATTCTGGTACATGCGGTATGCTACAATGATAAGTGATAATCCAACACCAACTTCTGCAGCAGCGATTGCGATGGAGAATAATGCTAAAGATTCACCACCTGCATGAGACAAGAATCGTCCAAATGCAACAACATTCAGATTTGCCGCATTGATAATAATCTCAACTGCAAAAAGCATTCTAATGAAATTTCGCTTTACTGCTAGTCCGTAAATTCCAATACCTAATAGTGCAACAGACACTAATGTGAAATCAACTAGTTCGTTGGTCATTCTCCACATCCTCACGTTTGGCTAAAACTAAGGCCCCTGTTACAGAACCTGCTAAAATCAAGGCCATTAGAATTAATGCTGGCCAGTAATAGGTTACAAAGCTCATTCCAATGTCTCTAAACTCGGCTGCTGGTTCATCAGTTGTAATTGTTTTAATTCCTGAATCCAAGAATACTGCACCTAGAGCAACCATGACAACCAACATTAGTCCAATGCCTGCAAACTTTCTTCTCTTATCCTCAATCTTCTTAAAGATGAGTTCCCTCTTCACCAGCATAACTGTAAAGAGAATCAAGACGGCAATAGAACCAACATAGACTGCTAATTGGAATAATGCAACAAATGGGGCATCAAGCAAGAAGAAGAATCCCGCAATACCGCCAAGAGTTCCCATTAATGCAATAGAACCATAAACCAATGATCTTAATTCAAGTGCTGCAATAGCAGAACCAATTGTAATTACAGTTAATGCTAAAAACACTGCATCAGCCATGTGTTGCACCTCTGTCAGTAATTTTGATTTCACTATCTTGTTGAACGTAAGGTTTGACTGCAAGTTGTGCAGGAGTGTAAATCAAACCTTCCTTACTAAAGGAAGATAATTCATAATCATTAGTCATGTAAAGTGCATAAAATGGACATGCATCAACACATAGTCCACAAAAGACACATTTTCCGTAATCAATTTGAGGCATGATTGATTTTTTGTTTTGTGTTTGGTTATCTGGTACTTTTACCATTGCAATAGCTTCTGCAACACCTTCACATGCAATTGAACATAATTGACATCCAGTACAATGGTCATGGAATAACATATGACGTCCTTTGATTCCTGCAATACCTACACCAGTAGAAGGATCAAATTGATAACCATCTCCAACAAACTTTAGTTTTTCTTCAGGATAACGTAAAGTAAATCGTTTGATTGCAAGGTGCTTAATTCCAGAGTTTAATGCCTTGATAATTCCTGTTGCAGTTCCCATTATTGTAAACCTCCTGGTCCTAACACTCCAGCGTAAAGCAAGGCTAGTGCAATAAAGATGTTAACGAATGCTAGACCAATTAATTTGGTCCAACCAAGATTCAACAACATATCAATTCTGATTCTGGGGAAAACACCTCTTGGCAATAGTATAAAGAATATCACTCCAACTGTTTTGATGACAAACCAAAGAGTTCCATTTAGCATTGCTTGATCAAATAATGGTAATCCTGGGAATGGTCCAACTTTAACAGGTCCCATTTCAACTCCAACAAGGAATTCTTCTGGGAATGGAGGTACAACCATTGGGCCATTCCATCCACCTAAGAATAATACTACAAACAAAGCTGCAAATGCATAAAGTTTCAGATAAGTTCCTAATTGAACTAGGCCATACATCATTCCTGAAAATTCAGTTAACCATCCAGCGACAATTTCACTTTCTGCTTCAGGCAAATCAAATGGAATTCTTTCAAGTTCAGCTAGCATAGTAATGAAGAATACAATGGCTCCAACTGGTAAGAAGATAATCCATGGGAAGAATGATTGGCTAGCAGAAATCTCTGATAAGTTGAGAGTTCCTGTAACAATTACAACTCCCAGCAGTGATAGAATTAATGGAATTTCAAATGAGACCATTTGGAAGAGAGCTCTAATTCCTCCAATGAATGGGAACTTACTGTTTGCTGACCATGCAGAAAGTATCGTGATGATTGGGAAGAATCCAATTACTGCAAAGACTGCAAGTAATCCCATGTCAATATCTGCAACAACCCAACCAGGTGCTACGGGAATTAATGCAACAAACGCAGCTGCTGCACCAACAAACATCACGGGCGCTGCCCAGAAAATCGGTTTATCTGCTTTTGCAGGAATAATAATTTCCTTTGAAATTAATTTTAATCCATCACCCATTAATTGTAAAATACCTTCAATTTTTCCACAATAGAAAGGACCAACTCTAAGTTGTAATTTTGCTAACATCTTTCTTTCAACAAAGATTGTTCCAGCTGCCAGCAATGCAGCAAATCCAAATCCTGGGAAAGCTGCAATTCTAAACAAATCAGTTGCCATGAATGCATGAACAACTGGCAGAATTCTCGTTGGATCCGCTAACCATGTAAATGCAAGGAATGGGGTAAGTAATTCTCCATGAATAACTGGCATTTCAATATAGAATAGAACAATCTGAACTGCTGGAAGTCCAACAAATGTTAACAGCAACATTATCCAGAAAATATTGTCAAGTAGAGACTTGATGAATTCACTTAGTTTGAATTTTGGTGCAATAACTGACATTTACCTATCTGCCTCCACTGGCCAATAATTAAGACTCCAATAAACAGAAGGCATGTTTCCAAGTTTTTCGCCTTTTAGAAGATATGGTAGTGCAATTAGATTTCTAAATGAACCAACACTCATCTTTACTCTGTATGGTTCAGGTTTTCCATCAGATACAATGTAACAACCCAAAGAACCCCTACCTGATTCTACACGTTTGTAGACAGTCTCTGGACCTTTGGTTTTTGGATTTGGTTTTAGTTTTGTTCTAACTGAACCGGACTTTGGCATTTTTTGTAATGCTTGTCTTATGATATTGCAACTTTCCATCATGTCAAGCCATGGAACTCTTGATCTGGCGTAAGAGTCACCTTCTTTCATTACATTTGTATGAACATCTAATTCATCATAGACATCATATGGTTCCTTTACACGAAGATCATAATCAACGCCACTTGCTCTAAGAACAGAACCTGTAGTTCCTAGTCTAATTGCATCTTGTCTAGATAGAACACCAGTATCTCTTGTTCTAGAAATCAGAATTGGGTTATCATAAAATACTGCAGCATATTCTTTGATTCTCTTTTCAAAGTAATTTACTTGACGTAAACAAACATCTTCAAAGTTTGGTGGTAAGTCATTTCTTACGCCACCTGGAACAAAGTGTGCATGTGTAACTCTAGCACCAGTCATTTTTTCCATAAGATCAATTAAGAGTTCACGATCACCAGCAGGCCACATAAACATTGTAGAGTGTCCTAAGAAGATACCATAAATTGCAAGCCAGTACATAGTATAGATACATCGGTTGAGTTCTGAAGCAATGACTCTAACATACTTTGCACGTTCAGAGACTTCAATTCCTAAAATTTCTTCAGCCCCTAAAACATATGGATAAAGAACATTACATGAATCATGAATTACTGGTCGTTCTAAGTGTGGAATGTTTGTGATATAGTTTCTATACTCTGCCATTTTTTCTTCTCCACGATGTACATAACCTGGATCAGGATCACATGCAACAATATAGTCACCATCAATTTGTACAACAATTCTCATGTGACCAGAACCTGGATGTTGTGGTCCAACATTGAGAGTCATAATTCTCTCGTCTACTTTTTGGAGTGCTAATCCTGGAGGTAATTCTGCTGTCATTTTATCTACCCTTTATTGCAAAGTCCTTTCTAAGTGGAGGTAAGTCTGCCCAATCTTCAGGCAAAAGTAAACGTCTGTTATCTGGATGACCTTCAAAGTAAACACCCAACATTTCAAAAACTTCTCTTTCACCAAACTCAACACTGTAAAAGACATCTCTGAGACTTGGTAATTTTGTAGAATCTTGTCCTGGGATTGGATTATCCTCTCTAGGAGCTCTAGTTGCTAATACAAGAATTTGTCTTCCTAATGATGAATCAGAATAGGAACCAATATGATAAACAACTTCAATCTCTTTATCTGCTGGAAAATCAACGCCTGTCACAGATTCAACATGATCATAATTTAGCCCATCACGAACGAATTCAGCTACTTCATGAACATTTTCTTTACTAACATTAATTCGAACTCGGTCTTCCTTAACAAAAGCAACTTCTACTTTATCTGCAAATTTTTCTACTAATTTATCAGATATTCCTTTTTCAAATGCTGGTAATTCAACAGGTTTTTCTTCAGGTTTTTTAGCTGCAGGTTTTGGTGCAGGTTTTGCAGCTGGTTTAGCTTCTGGTTTTGCATCTGCTGTAGGTTTTTCAGAATCACTACTCATTATACAAACTTCCTAGCCTTCATTCTCTTGATTTTTTCTTGTAACAACATACATCCTTGGATGAGAGTTTCAGGTCTAGGTGGGCAACCTGGAACGTAGACATCAACTGGAATTACTCCGTCAATTCCTGGAAGAACATTGTAAGAATCAAAATACAATCCTCCAGTAATTGCACAAGCTCCCATAGCAATTACATACTTTGGTTCTGGCATTTGATCATAAACTAATCTGAGACGTGGTGCCATTTTTCTTGTGATTGTTCCTTGAACAACAATTAGATCACATTGTCTTAATGATCCGAATGCTTCAATGATACCAAATCTTTCAACATCATATCTTGGACTTGATGCTGCGCCAAATTCAACACTGCAACAAGCTGTTTCAATGTGGACAGGCCAGAGTGACCAAATTCTACCCCAATTGATGGCGTAGCCCAATGGTTTGTCGATTGCTTTTTCTAAAATATCTCCTAACTTTCCAACGAAAACATTTGCATTTTCTGGTGTAACTAAGTCTTTTAGCAATCTTATCCCCTATCCTCGTATGTGTAATTCGTATAAATAACTACCAAATTTTTCTTCTCCCTGATTGATACAATGCAAATGCCATTGCTCCAAACATTATTGCCAAGAATCCCATCATTGGCAAAGTTGCGACTTTAGGAATTTCTAAAATTGCACTTCCCCATGCATAAAGGAATATTGCCATTACATCAAAAACTACAAACATCAGAATATACGGGTAGTACTGCATCATGAAATGAGTACGTCCTTCACCACTTGGAACTTGACCACATTCCATTGGCAAAAATTTTACAGGATTACTTCGTTTTCGGGGTGAAATCATTCTAGAAATAATCAATGCTGGTGCCATAGCTGCACATGCAAACCCAAACATCAATACCACGGTACTATAATTGCCCGCTAATTCCCCGACCAATTTAGCTTTTGACCCTGATTTTTGTATAAAAAGGTATGCTTCCAATTTTCAAGATTTGATCGAAAAAAAATAATTTTGTAAACTACTTTATAGAACATTGCTAAAGAGCGATCATGTCATTGAATGTGGGGGATGTCGCTCCAGATTTTGAGCTTCCAGATACTGAATTAAAATTGCGGACTTTGGAAGAATTCAAAGATAAGAAAATTGTCCTTTCATTCATAGTTGCAGCAAGTTCTCCAGTATGTGAAACAGAATTATGTACATTTAGAGACTCTTGGCAAGAGATCGCTGACTTGGGTGCTAATATTGTTGCCATCAGTAACGATGGACCATTTGCAAACAAGGCATTTGCAGAAAAACATAACTTCAATTTTCCATTATTAGGAGATTACAATAGCAAAACCATTCAAGATTATGATATTTTGATGAAAGATTTGCTTCACATTAAAGATTACAATGCTGCAAAACGTTCTGTATTCATAATTAATGAAGATGGAAAAATTGGATACAAGTGGGTATCTGAAGATCCATTAAAAGAACCAAACTATGAAGAGATAAAAAATTTCCTCAAGTAGGAAAAAAATTTCTTTTTTATTCTATGTCAGAAATTATATCGCCTTTTGCGACAGTGCCGCCTTCTTTAATTTTGAGATTTTTAACAGTACCATCTTTGTGAGCTTTAACTCCAACTTGCATTTTCATTGACTCTAAAGTACAAACAACATCACCTTTCTTAACTGAATCACCTTCAGCAACTGCAATTGATACAACTTTACCTGGAATTTGGCTTTTGAGTGCAATTTGAGCACCACCAGCACCACCACCACCTGAATTTTTGAAAACAACTTCATCAAAGTGAGTATTCATGTTTAGAGTAACTGGAACATTATCAATTACAAGATTCATTTCATTAGTTGCAGTTTCAAGATATTTTGCTTTATGATATTGTTGATCTAAAACAAATTCAAGTCCTTTTGCATCCATGTTAAGAATTCTTAATTGGTGTTCTCTGTCATTAATCTTGATAACATAATCATTATTACCTAAGTTTTCAACAATTTTTCCATCAAAGGATTTTTCAACGTCAGATATCTTATAGTCCATTAATCATCAATCCAGTTTGCTTTTCCAAGTAGCACTACTACTTTCGTTATTTTGAACTCGGCTCTTAAAGTACTCAGAATGAATGATTGCAGCAGCTAAAGCAGCCTCACTCTTGTCTTCTTTTTCTTTCTTAAGATCTTCAGATAATCTATCAATCATACCATAACGTTTCAAAAAGTCAGTTGATAATTCACCATTTTTGTATTCTTCAGAATTTAGAATTGTTTTGTATAGAGGGATTGATGTTTCAACACCTTGTACATACATGTCATTTAATGCAGTAAGCATTCTTGTTCTAGATTCTTCAAATGTTGGACCCCAAGTACAGAGTTTTGCCATCAATGAATCGTAAAATGGCGATACAGTACAACCAGGATAGAGATAAGTGTCACATCTAACGTTGGGTCCTGCTGGAATTGTAACATCTGGAACAGGTCCGGTTGATGGTGCAAAGTCCAAAAATGTATCCTCTGCATTAATTCTACATTCAATAGCATAACCATTCATCTTTAGATCTGATTGCTTGAAAGGAAGTGGTTCACCATTTGCAATATCAATTTGTAATTTTACAAAGTCTAAACCTGAAACCATTTCACTGATTGGATGTTCTACTTGAAGTCTTGCGTTAATTTCAATAAAGTAAAATTCTCCAGAGTCTGCCCTTAAGAATTCTGCAGTTCCTAGATTTGTGTAATTTACTGCTTCAGCTGCTTTAACAACTAGTTCACCAATCTCTTCTCGTTTTGCTTCATCAACAACTGGAGAAGGAGTTTGTTCAATTAATTTTTGGTTTCTTCTTTGAATAGAACATTCTCTTTCAAAGAGATGTACTGCGTTACCATGATGATCTCTGCACATTTGGTATTCAATGTGTCTAGTTTTTTCTAGGAATTTTTCAACAATGATTGCAGATTTTCCTACAGCAGCAATTGATTCAGATGTTACAGTATCAAAACCTTCTCTTAATTCTTGATCATTCGTGACTAATCTAATACCTCTACCTCCGCCGCCATAGACAGATTTTAGAAGAACAGGATAACCAATATCATTTGCAATTTTTTCTGCTTCGGCTGCATCCTTTACTAATCCTGGACTTCCAGGCACTGTTGGAACTTCAGCTTTTAACATTGCAGCTTTACATTCCATTTTATCTCCACAAAGATTCATTGAATCAGCAGAAGGACCGATAAAGTTGATTTTATTTTTCTCACATAGTCTTGCAAAATCATCGTTTTCAGAAAGGAAACCATAACCAGGATGTACTGCATCTGCACCAGCAGACAACATTACTTCAAGAATTTTTTCTTGATTGAGGTATGATTTTGCAGGAGCAGCTTCACCAATATGATAAGATTCATCTGCTTTCTTTACATGTAATGAGTTGTAATCTTCATCAGAATAGACTGCAACAGTTTTGATTCCTAATGCATTACATGTTCGAATTACTCTAAGTGCAATTTCTCCTCTGTTAGCAATTAGTACTTTCTCAATCATCGTCAATCACAAATTGATATTTCCATGTTTTCTAGGAAGTTGTTTTTCTCTCTTGTTTGCAAGCATCTTTAGTGCTTTAATCAACATAGGTCTGGTTTCAGCAGGATTAATTACATTATCAACAGTTCCATGAGATGCTGCAACATATGGATTCTCAAACTTTTCAGTAAATTCATCCATCAATTGTTTTTTAAGAGCTTCAGGATCATCAGCAGATGCAATTTCTTTACGATTCATAATTTTTACAGCAGCTTCGCCACCAAGTACTGCACAACGTGCAGTTGGCCAAGCATAATTAATGTCAGTTCTAAGATTTTTACTTCCCATTGCAATGTATGCACCACCATAAGCCTTTCCAATTACAAGTGTAATTCTTGGAACAGTTGCTTCACAGTATGCATAGAGTAGTTTACTTCCATGTCTAATTATTCCGTTGTGTTCTTGATTTGAACCTGGCATGTAACCTGGTGTATCTACAAGAGTTACAATAGGAATGTTAAATGAATCACAGAATCTAATGAAACGTGCTGCTTTGTTAGATGAATCAATATCAAGTGCACCTGCAAGATGCATTGGATTGTTAGCAACAATTCCAACTACTTGTCCATCCATTCTTGCATAACCAACAACAATGTTTGGTGCAAACAATTCATGTACTTCAAAGAATTCATGATTATCAACAATTGAGTTGATTATCTCTTTCATATCATAAGGTTGTAATGGATTTTCTGGAATTACATTAATGAGATTATTGTCTAATCTGTTTGGATCATCATCAGTTTTAATTTTTGGTGGTTCTTGGGAATTGTTTTGTGGAATATACGAAATTAATTTTTTAATTTGATCCATACATTCGTATTCATTTTGTGCAACAAAATGTGCAACTCCACTTTTTGAACCATGAGTCATTGCACCGCCAAGATCTTCAAATGAAATTTCTTCGCCTAAAACAGTCTTCACTACATCAGGACCGGTTACAAACATAGTACCTGCTTTTTCAACCATTACAACAAAGTCAGTCATTGCAGGTGAGTAAACAGAACCACCTGCAGAAGGACCAATACTTGCTGTAATTTGTGGCACAACACCTGATGCTAATTGATTATGATAGAAAATATCGGCAAATCCATCAAGACTCATAATTCCTTCTTGGATTCTAGCACCACCAGAGTCCATGATACCAATGATTGGACAACCAGTTCTAACTGCATGATCCATTAATTTACAAATCTTTTTGGCACCCATTTGACTGAGTGTTCCTCCAAGTACTGTGAAATCATAAGCAAATACAAAAATTTGTCTACCGTTTACGGTTCCATAACCACCAACTACACCATCTGTAAAGAATTTCTTCTTCTGCATATCATATTCGTGATAATGATGAGTAACCATAGGATCAATTTCTGTAAAAGTACCCTCATCAAGTAAAAGACCAATTCTTTCTCTAGCAGTTAATTTACCCTTATCGTGTTGAGCTTTTATTCTGTCCTGACCGCCACCTTGAAGAGCAGTTTCATTTTTCTTTGAATAATTTTCAAGTTTGTCAGAATGCATGCCCGTAATGAGAGAATTTGTTTTCCTATATTAATTTAGTTTGTATGATCGCAAAATTGGTCTTTTTTTAAAAAAATTCAAAATTCATTGGAAAAAATTTATGATCATGTGTTAATTAGTGAAAATTTCTTTTTGGTAGACTTTTGATACAAGCCAAAGGCATCTTTTTCTTCACTACATTTCTTGCAAATACAAAATTGGGAGACATTAGGAATATCACAGCTATCCTGAAATTCACACTGTTGGCAACCGGCAGAATTTCCACATACAATACATTGTAACTCATTTACTTCAGCACATTTTTCATGTTTTACACCTAATCCTTTAGCCCAAAGACCAATTTCGTTAACTTCGATTTTTTCATTACAAACAATACATGTTCCAGGGAACTTCATTGGAATTTTTCTCCAACTCATTTTAACAAATCAATCTCCTTTTCAATAATATCACCAAATGTTTCTTCCAATTCTAATTCCAAAGATTTGTTTTTCATACAAAACAAAACATATGGTAAGCCAAATGTTACAAATGCACTTGATGATAAGTGTAATTTCTTAGCCATTACAGAAGAAAGTGATTTTATTTTTGCTCCATCCCACCGAATTCTATTTAGAAGTGGCCAAGATAGATTGTATTGTGCATATCGAATTCTATCATCGTTTTGATATAGTTTAATCAAAATATCATTTAGATATCTTAACAATCTCCAATTTTGGGTTCTAATAATTTTTCCATAAAGAATGTCAGCATTAGAAATTATTTCCAAATATTTTGCAAATGTTTCATTATCTAAATTGCTTGTTATAATACTAGAATAAAATGCATTTATTTTTTCACGAGGATCAATTTGCATCGAATATAAAACACTTCTTGCTTCATCTATAGATTTAGCTTTGAAAAATGCATTAACACCATCTTCAACATCAATTTTTTCAAAAGTTGTTTCAGTTTGTGGATTAAAACCAGTAACATATGATTGAGTAAGATTAATCATTGAACGAATATCTCCACGTGATTTATCAATAACTTTAATCAATGATCCAGGACTCAATGTTGTGTTTTCTTTTTTCAAAATATTTTGTAGATAAACACGAAGTAGTCTGGGGGGAATTTTTTTGAATGAAATTGTTTTTACAACTTTTTTAATATTTTTCATTTTATCACCACTATCATCATTTGCTGCAAGGATGATTGGGACTGTAGGTTCTTTCAGAATTTCAACTAATGCCGCAACTCCTCCATAATCACCTCTACCATGAATTCCATCTACTTCATCAACAAAGATCATTGGTGTTCCAAGCACACTGACATTACTCAAAACAGGCGTGAGTATCTCATTTAGCCTAGATTTGCTTCTAACATCACTTGCATTGAGTCCTATCATATCATATCCAAACTGTTTGGCCACAAGAAATGCCATTGTAGTCTTGCCAATTCCAGGAGGACCTACAAGAAGTAATGGTTTTGTTCCCTTTTTCCATTTTGCAAACCATTCTAAAATTGCAGAACGAGATTCTTCATTTCCAACCATGTCAGAGATTTTCTGAGGTCGATATTTTTCAGACCACATCAATTTTATCACTTTCTTGGAAGATTTTTGTTCAAATCTGACCAAATGTTTGCTTCTTGTAATTTCTTATACCAATATTGATTATAATGTTCCACAGTAAGAAATAGGAATTCTAAAAATTTTGTATGTGAAAAGTTATCAGGTAATTTTTCTAAAGCATCTCTTGCTTCACTCAAATAAGATTCACTATGTTTCATTGTTTCTTCAAATCCACGTTTTGCGTCATTCATTTTTAATGAATAAAATAATGGCCAAGAAGGAATTTTTGCAGCTTTGTCTCTAATACTGTCTTCAATTTCGTTTCCACATCCTACACATTCAGCAGCTTTTGCCATTCCAGTGTAAAAAATATCAGCTAAAGGTGCGCGATTTAGAGCCATGTTTCTACCGGCAGTTCCCATAACAGAACGATATTTTTTGTAACTTTCAATTAGTTCTTCTTCAGTAATTTCTGTAGGTTTTTCTTTTAATTTTGTATCAAGGTATTGCCCAATTCTTGCTTGTTTAAAACCCTCTTCAAATTCTTTGAGTACATCTTCACCACCTTTTGAGATTTTTTCTCTTGCGAGTTTTAAAATATAGGGATTCATCAATTTGTAATCGTCCAAGTATTCCAAGTCTTCATCTTTATCTACAATTCTATCCATTGGTTCACTAAGATCAATTGCAATAATGTGACCATCAACAATATCTTCCCTCATTGTTGTGTTTTTATCATCTTTGAAATATTCTGTTGATGCATCAAAAAGACCATTAAAAACAGGAAACGTCATTTTGACAAAATTAGAATTCAAAATCCTAAGTACTCTATCATGTAAGGTATCAAAATCTTCAAGTTTAGATTTTATAGGCTCAATTTCAGATGCATTCAAAATAATTTCAGTAGAACCTACTTCTTCAGCAAATTGTTGTTGTGTAGTATTTGGAGAGTCATCAGCATTAATTTGTTCAAATAGATTTTTTGCAAATCTTTTAGCAAATGTAGGGAATGTTTCTTCAGTCTCTTCTTTATACTGATTAAATAATTTGTATCCCTTGGATTTGAATAAAGCCTGTTTAATGATTTGTTTTCCAGGTTTTGTTCCCATTAAAGCACTTTTACTAATTACTGATTCGTCTTTTCCACTCACATTCAAAATTCAATGTTTTGTTATTTATGCTTTCAAGACAAAAATTTTCTTCACTTAAATTACGAATCAAGTATATTTTGTCATGGAAGTTATTGAAATTCTTCGCGAAGTTTCAAACAAGATTTATGAAAATGTAAAAGATCTTGCTGGAACTGAAAATGCTGCAGGGGATTTTGGTCGAGGTGCAGGTGGAGATATTTCACGTAATATTGACATAGTTGCAGAGAAGACAGTTTTAGATTATCTAAAAGAAATTAATTTTCCATGTGTTGTTTTAGGTGAAGAATGTGGAAGAGTTGAGCTATCAGATGAACCAAAAGGATTTGTAATTATGGATGCAATTGATGGTTCAGCAAATTCAGTTAGAGGGGTACCATTTTTCTGTAGTTCATTAGCATTTGCGACAGAGAATAGTCTCAGTTCAATTACAGATGGAGTGATTACTAATCTTGCAAATGGAGAAATGTATTGGGCATCTAAAGACAAAGGTGCTTTTTTTAATGATGAAGAAATTCGAGTACACAATCAGGATCCTATTTACAAAATTGTTGGAATCAATACTTCAGGTGCATCAATTGATTTGATGAAAAAGCTACATCCAATTTTTGAGAATCATAATCACACTAGACATTTTGGAGCAAATGCATTAGAAATGGCTATGTTCGCTAGAGGATTAATGGATATCTTCATAGATTTGAGAGATAAAATTAGAATTCAAGATATTGCAGCAGGATATTTGATTGTAAAAGAAGCAGGAGGATTACTATTAGATGCAGATCTAAATCCATTGGATGCAGATCTAAGTTATGAAACTAGAGTATCTTTTATTGCTGCAGCAAATCAACAAATTCTTGATGAAATAATGCAGCAAATCAATGAATAAAAAAATTGAAAATTTTTACATTTTCAAAGAAAAATAATGAATTTTTTGAAATAATTAATTTTTTAGACTTTCTATAAAGGAAATATATTTATCCAAAGTGAGAAAAAAACCTCTTGTATGGTATCAGAAACTAAAGCAAAGATAGTTTATCGAGAATTACTCAAAGAAGATCTTGTCATAATCAGATTAGTTCCTGAAACTGGCATGCCGGAATACAAGACAGGTCAATTTTTGACAATTGGTGTGCCAATTCCAGCTGAGAAAAAAATTGTAAGAAGAGCATATTCAATTGCATCTCATGCAGAAAATAGAGATTATTTTGAATTTGTAATTAGATGGGTAAGAAAACCATTGCCTGGTCGTGTTACAACTGAATTATTCTATGCAAGTGTTGGTGATGAAGTATGGTTAGGAGATCCTAGTGGAACAGCATTACAAATTAGTGATAAATTACATAATGGAAAACCAGATAACAGACGAGTTATTTGTGTTGGAGGTGGAACAGGAATTGCACCATTTGTTGCTTTTGCAAAACATTTCCATGATGTAAATGATAAACGAGAAGTTGTAGTTTTACATGGTGCAAGTTATGTTGATGAATTAAGTTACAAAAGATTGTTTACTGATCTTGAATTGGAAAGTGAAAAAAGAGGCAGAGATAAATGGAATTTTAGATACGGAGCAGCAATAAGTAGACCAAAAGAATTCTTTAACAGATCTTGGAATGGTCATACAGGAAGAGTTGAATCATTTTTCAAGCCTGATAAAAAATCAGGATTATCACCTGTAGAAGAGATGGTCGGAGAAAAAATCACACCTGAGAATACAATTATCTACATTTGTGGATATCAGGGAACCATCGATGGTGTAATTGATTCATTAGGTCCACAAGGTTTTGTCACCGAACATGAAAAGAAACCTGACGGAAGTTTTGGAATCAAGTTTGAATCATACGGATAAAATATCAAACTAATTTCACATCCAAATTAGTTATCTCTAGAAAATTAATACCTCTGGATTTTTATATTGAGAGTTTTTTTGCAAAAGTATGGCAGAACTCAAGGCTAGAGATTATGGATTCGATGATGACTTTGTAGTTTCTGGCGAAGTTGAAGAAGTTATAGAGAAATTCAGAGCTCATATGGAAGAAGAGCACGGAATTGATTACTCAAAAGAAGCAGTAATGCAATTTCTATTAAGAAAACAAGGAATCTAAATTAAGCGTCTAATTTTCTCATTCTTAGAGACAATACAGGTAATTCTTTTGCTATAATTTTCTCTACTGCAGGAACAATTCCAGCTCGAGCTTTAACACTTTCTTCAAATATTTCCGAAATTTGATCTCTAAATAATAATTTGATGCCAGGTAAGGAAGTAATATCTTCAGCTACTGCTCTTGGTTCAGATAAGTCTAAAATCAAAGTTCCCTTTGTTTTTTCTTCCATGACTAATCGAATAATTTCATGGGTTATCAAAAAGTAATCTGCTGTTGTGGCAACAAAAACAATATCAAATTTATCAAAACCTGCTAGTACATCAGAAAATTCAACTGGATTTCCACCCAATAGAGTTGTAAAGCCAGTTGCACGTTCTATTGTTCTACTAGTAACATCGTATTTTACTCCTTTAGAATTCAATGTTTTTGCAACCATTGCTGCAGATTCTCCAGTACCCATCAACAGAATTTTCTTCTTATCATCTAATCCAGCTTTTTCATCAACCAGATTAACAGCAATGTCGCCTAATGAAACTACATCATTTGCAATTCCAGTAGTATCTCTCATTCTTGTGGCTAATCTAATTACACTTTCAAAGAGTTTATTGAGAATTTTGCCAGAATTTCCAGCACTTTTTGCTTTTTCTAATGATTGAACAATCTCATCAAATACTTCTTGTTTTCCAACAACAAATGAATCAATTCCAGATGCTAATCTTAACAAATGAAGATACACATCATCACCTTTGTAAACTTCCAAAGTTTGATCAAAGTGATCAATATCAATTTGTTCTAATGAAGATAATGATATCCAAGTATCTTTTACTTGGTTTAAGACAAGTGTTTTTCCTTCAGCTCTTCTTGCATCAGGAGAATCATCAGTTTCAACATTACTTACAGTAAAAATTTCAACTCTACTTGCGGTTTGAATAATAATACATTCATCAACTCCATCAATTTTTTTGAATTCTTCACATGCAGCATTTACATCTTTGAAAGTAAATTTAGACAATATATGTAATGGAATATTTTTGAAAGTTACTCTTGCATTCATTACGTCAAATCTAACTTCTCCCATTTATCTCACCCTCAAGCCTTTATCTTATCGCGTCCGCCTTTTGCAGTTCGAAATACATTCATTCCAATAAAGTAATTTTCATGTAAAGATTCTAAGTAAATTATTTTGTCTTCAGCTTCTTTGATGTCTTTCTCAGTAGATTCAGGATTATTTTTTAAATTAGCAAGATTGTCTTTTGCTTCATTAAGAAAACTATCAACACCACGCTCATAATTTGACATTCCCTGAAATTCTGGACTCAATACATGTTGAGGATTATATTCAGGAGTTTGATCTTGTGGGATTTCAGCTTGTCTTGTAAGTGACTCTTGTTGATCAGCAGTAAGAATAGGTCTTGGGAATCTATCTTCTTTTTCTAACCAAAACTCAGGTTCACCCATTTCTCGTCTAAAGATTTCTTCACCTTGTCTCTTAAAGGTATGATCAGGTGCTTTTGCAGCATCAGCTTTTACTTCAGCTGCAATTGCTTTGTATTCAGCTTCAGCTGCTACTTCTGCTTCTGCTTTTGCAGCTTCAGCTTTTGCTAATGCTTCTTTAACAGCATTTTCTGCATCTTCAACTGCTTTTGCTGCGGCTTCAGCTTTTACAGATGCTTCTTCAGCTGCTTTTGCTTCTTCAGCTGCTTTTGCTTCTTCAGCTGCTTTTGCTTCTTCAGCTGTTTTTGCTTCTTCAGCTGTTTTTGCTTCTTCAGCTGTTTTTGCTTCTTCAGCTGTTTTATCAGAAGATGAATCTTCAGCTGCTTTTGCTTCTACTTCAGATTCTTTTTTCTCTTCGGACATCAAAAAATTACTAAAATTGCCTGAATTTTAATATTCTTGTAGGACTACCTTTGAAAAATTCATTTTACAACATAATTCTAACAAAAAAACTGTTTTAGATCGGAAAAATCTTCAATCAATCATAAAAATACAAAAATGGCGCCCTCGGCGGGATTTGAACACGCGTCTCAGCCGTGACAGGGCCGAATTCTAGACCGGGCTATACTACAAGGGCACAAGTTCTTTGAGTCAGATTGCCAGATTAAAAGTTTCTGTCACAACAAAAAATTTTGTAAAAGACTAAATTATACACGAAAAGCATTTTTGATGAGGGTCTATGGCGCAGCCAGGTAGCGCACCGGACTTTTAATCCGGTTGTCAAGGGTCCGAATCCCTTTAGACCCGCTAC
>NZ_JANQTA010000012.1 GCF_028278985.1 Candidatus Nitrosopumilus sp.
TGCCTGATATGCTGTTATTCGGTCAGCCATCTAAAGCCAACAACTACAGCCGGAAGCTCTACCAGGCTGAGCTACCACGGGACAAGAAAAACGAAGATCTCTGCTATTAAAAAACTATTGTAGGTAAAACCGATCCTATGATCGTAGAATTCTGAATAAGCATAAATACTCACAAAAGTTGAGATTCACTTATGTCTGAATTGGAAATGTCCTATTCTGGTTATGTATGTGCACCATATCTTCATAGTCATGAATCAGTCGAATTGAAAGATGCTTGGATTAAATCAAAAAATATTGAATCATTATATTTTGTAACTGGAACCTTTTCAAATGATAGTCAACCATACTTTTCAGATTCAACCAATCATTACCTTTTAGCAAAATTCAAAGATAGTTCAAAAATTTATTCTGACTTAGAATCTCATAATCAAGAAAAAATCTCTTTTGTTTTCAATATGAAAGATGATCTTTTTGAACGTGAAGTAGAGGGAGAAACTAATTTTGTTTCTGTTTACTATCTAGAATATGGCGAAGAAGATGAAGATTTAGCAGAAATCGCAAATCTCTTGTTGAAAAGAGAAAAAATTGAAAAGGCTGGACTAGGAAGTATGAAAACATATTGTACTACTCCTTCAAAATTCACTTTTCCATATTCTAATAATATTGTCGTAATTGAAGTTGCAAGTGAGAAGAGCCATCAAAGTGTGAAAAAATATTGTGAGCAAACTAGAAGAGATGTCAATAGAAAAGGATTGACAATGACAAATTTGATGAGTCTATCTCTTCTCGATCAACTAAAGTAGAAAAGTTAAATATTCGACCAAAACCTGTTTTTTCATGAGTAAACCTTCTGACCTCGGTTCACTAAAAATTGGTTCATACATTCTATTGCCACATTCTGATCAACCAAGTGGTGAACCATGTAGAATTGTAGAATATGATACATCAAAACCTGGAAAGCACGGAGCAGCAAAAGCTAGAATTGTTGCAGAGGGAATTTTTGATGGTCAAAAGAGACCTCATGTAGGACCAGTCAGTATGCAAATTCATGTACCAATGATTAACAAAAAAGTTGGCCAAATTATCTCAATTAATGGTGATACAGTCCAAGTAATGGATTCTGAAACCTTTGAGACCATTGATGTCTCTATGATTGACGATGAAGTAAAAGGCAAATTAGAAAATGGCCAAAATGTTGAATATTGGGTTGTCATGGATAAAACTAAAATCATGCGCATTAAGAATTAGTGCGGATGCTGATGATTATCGGAAAAGCCGTCTGATTTTATGATGACGATTATGAGTGTTGAAGCGTCCTATGGAATACCTTTAAAAAATTTGTAAAATTGAATTTTATTTAGAAAATGAAAATTGCCTCGTTGTTTTCTGGTGGAAAAGATAGTGCATTTGCAATTCATTTAATGCAAAAACAATCCTATGAAGTTGCAGTTTTACTAACAATTTTCCCAAAGTCTCCTGAAAGTCACCTACTACATCACCCAAATATGAAATGGACAAAACTGCAAGCCGAATCCATGAAAATTCCTCAGTTAACGATAGAATCAAACTCTGATGCTACTAAAGACGAATTACTTCAAATAGAAAATCTTTTGATTACTGCTAAAGACACATTCAACATTGAAGGAATTGTGCATGGGGGAATTAAAAGTAATTTTCAAAAAGAAAAGTTTGAATCAATTTGTCAAAAGTTAGGATTGAAAGTTTTTACTCCTTTATGGCATTTGGATGCAGAAAAATACATGAATGATTTACTTGAAAACAATTTTTCCTTTATCATGACATCTGTTACCTCTGAAGGTTTAGATGAATCGTGGTTAGGCAAAAAAATTTCCAATTCAGATCTTTCAATTTTAAAAAATCTATCTGACAAGTATGGATTTAATCTTAATTTTGAAGGAGGTGAAGCAGAAACATTTGTAGTAAACTGTCCTTTGTTTTCTTCATCAATTGAGATAACAAAATTTGAAAAAAATTGGGATGGCTATAGAGGAAGGTTTGAAATAGTGGAGGCAGGATTGAATTACAATGCTTGATGGATTAAAAGACAGCCTTGGTGCTGCAATCAAAAAAATAGTCAAATCATCAGGCATAGATGAGGAACTGATTAAGGAATTATCCAAAGATGTTCAAAGGGCATTACTTCAATCTGATGTCAATGTTAGGTTAGTTTTAGAAATTACAAAAAATCTTGAAGAAAGGGCACTTAATGAAACACCTCCTCCTGGATTGTCAAGAAAAGATCATATTGTAAAAATTCTCTATGATGAGCTTTCTAAACTTCTTGGAAATGAATCTGAATTTGATTTTAAACCTGGAAAACAAAATAAAATCATCTTATTGGGAATTCAAGGAAGTGGAAAGACTACTGTTGCTTCCAAACTTGCAAAATTTCTAACTCGTCAGGGGTATCAAGTAGGAGTAATTGGAGCCGATACCTATCGACCTGGTGCACTTGTTCAACTACGAACCATGTGTGAGAAATCGAATGTTGAGGTTTATGGAGAAGAAAATAACAAAGATTCTCCTAGTATTGTTAAAAGTGGATTAAAACACTTTGAAAATGAACCACTTGATGTAATTCTAATTGATACTGCTGGTAGACACAAAGAGGAAAAAGATCTTTTAGATGAAATGAATCAAATTAACAAAGTTGCAGAACCTGATTTGGCATTATTAGTAATTGATGGTACTATTGGTCAGCAATGTTACAATCAAGCAGAAGCATTTCACAAAACAATTCCTGTTGGTGGTGTAATAATTACAAAACTGGATAGTTCTGCAAAGGGTGGTGGTGCTCTAGCTGCATCTGCTGCTACCGGTGCACAAATTATGTACATTGGTACTGGTGAAAGAATTGATGATTTAGAAAAATTCTCTCCAACAAGATTTGTTGGTAGATTACTTGGAATGGGAGATATTCAAGCAGTCCTTGATTTGGCAAAACGCCTAGAGAATGAAGGTGATGATGTTAGAATGAAGAGAATTTCTAGTGGAAAAATGAACATGGATGATTTCTTTTACCAATTAGAAGAGGTTACAAAAGTTGGCTCATTGAAAGGAATTCTAGATAGCATGCCTGGTTTGTCTGGAATGGTAAAAGATGATCAAGTTGATCAAATGGAAGACAGAGTTTCAAAATGGCGATACATTATTCAGAGTATGACAAAAGATGAAAAAGCAGATCCTGATTTATTGAATTCATCTAGAATAAAACGAATTGCAAGAGGTTCTGGTTGGCCAGAAGGAGAAGTCAAAGAATTACTAAAAAATTATAAAAATTCTAAAAATATGATGAAGGCCTCAAAAGGACGTCAGATGCAAGGTACCCTTAGACGAATGGGATTGGGTTAGTAGTTCTGAATTTCTAACATGTCTGAATATGCTCAAATAATTACTATTGCAAATCAAATTTTAAAAAAACATGATTTGTGTGATCAATGTTTAGGCCGTCTATTTGCAAAAAAACTTCATCTTTCATCAAACAAACTATTAGGAAAAAAACTAAACAAAAAACAAAAAACTTCAAAATGTTATATCTGTAAAAATCTATTTGATAATTTGCACTACTATCTCAATATGATGATTGACTCCTCATCTAATTTCTCTTTTACTTCTTTTAGCGTTGGTGCCATCTTGAAACCATCAATAATTGATCGTGATGATGCTATACGTTCTAAATACAAACTAAGAGGAATTGATAGTGTAAAAACTGACATTACAAAACAATTAGCAAAACTATATTCTAAAAATACAAAAAAAATACTTGACTCTTTGGATTCTGATGTTACATTTACTGTAAATACTAAAGATGAATACTGCCAACTCCGTTCTAAATCTATTTTTCTTTCAGGAAGATACACCAAAAATAATCGTAATCTTTCTCAAAAACAAAAATCTTGTTCAAATTGTTCAGGAAAAGGATGTAGGGTATGTGATTTTCATGGAATCAATGAATTTGACAGTGTTGAAGGCATCATATCTGAATTACTTTTTAAAAAAATAGGTTGTACAACTGCAAAATTTACTTGGGTAGGTGGAGAGGATAAATCTAGTCTCGTTTTAGGGACCGGGCGACCTTTTTTTGTGAAACTTCAAAATCCTCAAAGACGACAATTTCGTGCAATATCGAAAAAACATAATTCTGTATCTATTATGAATTTGAAAATTGAAACTAAACTACCCTCACAACCAATCAAATTTTCTTCAAAAATTGACATTCTAATTTCTGCTGATTCAAAACTTTCAGCTCCCCAACTTAAAAAAATGAAATCATTTTCTTCCTCTCCTATCACTGTTTATGAAAAATCTGGCAAACAGACAGAAAAAAAAATCAATTCAGTTTCATATAAGAAACTCTCAGATCAAAAATTTAAATTGAAAATTGACGCTGAAGGTGGATTGCCAATTAAGCGATTTGTAAACGGAGATGATGTTGTTCCAAGTGTTTCTTCAATTCTTAAAATGAATTGTAAAGTTGATGAATTTGATTTTCTAGATGTCAAAATCAATGATAACAATTAACTATCACTAATTCTTCTCAAATTGTATGCCAATAAGAAAAAAAGGTAAGCATCTAAGACATGCTGATCAGAGAGCCAAAACTAGAAGAATTAAAAAAGCTAAAGCTGGAAAACCACGTTCCTAAACAAATCAACCTTTTTACATTCAATACTGTCGAAAGGAGATATTGGATCCTTTAGTCCGCTTAAAAGATGCTTATCAAAAAGGAGTCATTCCTCAAGATGTCTATGATTTGACTATTGAGCGATTCCCAATTACTGTTGCTGGAATCAATCGTATTGAAAAGGCTTCAGGAATTAGATACCCTGTGGCATATGTTGAACCCTCTCTAGTTTTGTCTTCATCAAATGCAAATTCATATGAATTTGGGATTTTATTTGCTAGAACTATTCCTGTAATGTTTGAAGAACGTTTTCAGGTAGTTATTCAAATCTCAGCACCCTTAGTTGCATATGGACTCAAAGGCACAATTCATGCAATTTTGGCTCATGAATTTTTACATTTCTTAGAATTAATACGTAAGATTTCAAAAATGGAATTACTCTCTGATGAAATTTCAGGAAATCTATTTGAAAATGTGTATAGTGATGAAACACGATTGTTTGAACCAAGAGTTGTTTTCAAGGATAGAACTTTATTAGATCATATAACCAAACGATTTCCTGCAGGTTTTAGAGATTACAAACTTGAAGATAAAGCGATGAAATTTTGGTCTGACAAAAATCTTCCAAAAACTAACATCACACTAGATAGTAATACTGTAAAATTATCTGCAGAATCATTATCAAAAATAAAAATTGATCCAAACTTTCTAACAAAAATTGACGAATTAGAAGAAAAAAGCTCTAAAGTTCGTAAGAAAAAACTATACTAATTTTTTTAAATTATTTTTATCGTATGAATTCTGTATCGGTACACTTACCACATGCACGTCTGTCTTTGTGTTCTGACATGTAAACTCCTTTTCCACATCTTGCACAAATTTTCTTTAGTCTTGTAACTTTGTCTCCGTCTATTTTATAATATGAGTGAGCCTTTGGACTAAAGCCTTTCTTTCCAGCCATTATTCAGATTTCTCCTCTTTAGCTTCTTCAGTAGGTGCATCTTCTGCTTTAACCTCTGCTTCTTCAGCAGGTGATTCTTCACTTGCTTCTTCAGCTGGGGCCTCTGCTTCAGCTGCAGCAGCTTCTGCTTCAGCTGCTTTGGCTTTACTCTTTTCTAATCTTGAGAAAATTGTTGGATTGACATGTTTCTTTGCTAATCCTTCATCTTCATAAACATAGAAAGTTCCAGTTACAATTGGTTTTCCAACATGAGTCTTTAATCTCATTGGGATGATTACCTTGCCATCAAGCTTGAATTCTTTAGTAATCATATATACTGCCTCTAATTTTTTGAGTTTTCCAGCCAATCCAGCAAAATTACATGTAAGTTCTCTTCTGGATAGGAACGTATTATCAACGTCTGTGATGGTCTCAATTATGGACATGTATCCAAAATCCTTTACATATTTCATATAAACCTTGATTGAAATAGATAAGAAATTTAAGAAATTCATCTGAAATCTTATCATGGAACGCTACATGCTTCATCTCAAAAATGAAAAATTCTCTCCTGAGAATTCTAGGGAGGTAGTCTACAAATCACGCGATCTGGCAAGTAATATGGATGTCTCAATTCGAGTTTGTAGAATTGCGAGAAAATTTGTTGAACTTGATGTTTCTGTAGATCCTGATGAATTAGATGAATTAATAGAGAAACTTGCTCCAATTGGACCCTTGCATAATATTCGCCATGTAATAGTTGAAGAAGTTGAGAAAGAGCAAGGAATCAAAGACGGCATATTTTATTTTAACAATGAACGATTTTGGGAAAGCCATGAATCTTTTGAAGGCGTTTGGAAACAATGTTTTGGACGTGAAAAAGAATTAGTTCAAGGAATTATTTTGTTAGCAGTTGCATTTGCACATGTACAAAAAGATGATTTGACTATAGCGATAGGAATGCTTAGTAGATCCTTAGAAAAATTAGGGACTTCTCCTTCAACATACCATTCAATTGATATTGATAGAATGAGAACTAAAGCAGTTGAAATGCAACAAGCAAATCAACTTACTCTGTTTGAGATTTAATTAATTCAAGGGACTTTTCAACTACTTGAGCACCTTCAAGCAAACCAATACTTCCTTTCTTAGCTTGCTCTTCAGTCATTCTAGTTGTTCCATCTTTTTTAATAAAATCTCCCGAAACTAAAACTGGAACAGGATCATCACTATGTCCTTTATTGATACATGGAGTTGCGTGGTCTGCTGAAATTATTATTGCTACCTTACTGCTATCAATATTTTCGACAAGTGTTTTGAAAAATCTTTGATCAATTTCTTCAATATTTTTCATTTTTCCAATAGCATCACCATCGTGACCAAACTCATCTGGTCCCTTAAGGTGAACATAAATTGCATTTTGTGTTTCCATTGCTTTTGCTGCAACTCTTGCTTTTTCCTCATAGTCTGTTAGTCCTCCTGCTTCAAATGCTTTCATTTTGAGAACTTCAGATATTCCTAATTCTACAGGCATATCTACAATGCATGAAAAATTCATTGAATATTTTTCATTGATTGGAATAACATCTGGATATTTGTTACCGGCATCTCTTAAAAGAATACAACTTAGATGTTTTTTGTTTTGTTCAGCTCGTTTTTGATTAATTCCACTCTCTTTCAAAATTTTGACTGATTGATCTGAGAATTCATTTACAAGGTCTGCTGTAAATTTAGAATTTTCAACTTCTTCTAACGGCAAACATTTTTCAATTTTTAAGAAGTCTCCTACTGCTTTTGCAACTCCCATTCCTCCGATGTTACTATATGCAGGATCAGTGTTTGTAATCTTTGATGATAATTTTTGAGAATTATTTCTTATTCTAACTGTTACTCTATGGCCAATTGTAGGGGCTACTGCAACTTCTGTATCTGGATTAGAAAATTTTATTTTTTCTTCAATTTCTTTTGCAACTCCTGTTGCATCTTCTTTTTCAATATGTCTTCCAGCACGTCTGTCAATAATTGCACCTTGATCATCTAGAGTTGAAAAATTTCCTCTCAATGCCAAGTCGCCATCTTTAAAATCCAAACCAATCCCAATTGCCTCAATTACTCCACGACCCGCATAATCTGCATGATTGAATTTGTATCCTAACATGTTGAATACTGCAATATCTGATTCAGGTGCAATTCCTTTTCCTACAGAAATTACTTCGCCTATAGCTCCATTACTTGCAATTTTATCTAAAATTGGTGTATTTGCAGCCTGTAATGGGGTCTTTCCATCTAAATCTGGATGTGGAAGATCTCCAACTCCATCTAATAATACGTATATCATATGTGTATCAGAATTATTCATATTTTCGGGATCTAATTCTCTACTTTAAGTCTTACAAAATTTTGCGATCAGTAATTTCTATTTTTTTACAAAAAATTATTTTTGATGAATTTCGTAATTTCTTAATTTTGAAATTTTGTTTTTTGTTTTTGATAGATCTTAGTAAACGTTTTAACAGACAGTTGCTTCAAATTACAATTATGGGAGATATGCGTAAAGACTATGTTTCTGAACGTTTTATGATCGTCTCCAAAAAAACTGACAAGGTAGCTGATCCAAAAAAATCCCCATATGCTCCTGGAAATGAATCAATGACAAATCCTTCAGTGTTGTCACTTGTTGCAAAAGATGGAATGTTACAAAGATTGCAAGATAGTGAAGACGAATATGTTGAAGGTTGGTCTATTAGAGTTTTTGAAAGTAAAAATCCAATTGTTTCTGTTGAAACTGAAAATTCTTACAGTGATAGACCATTCTATAGTGAACCTGCATATGGTTATCATTATGTTGTTGTTGCATCTCCAAATCAAAAAGATACATTTGCAACAATTGATTCTGAACAATGGTCAAATGTTTTAGTTGTTGTTCAGGATAGATTGCGTTGGTTGTATACCCAAAAGGGTGTGACATATGTTTCAATTTATGCTGATCAAGGTGAATTGGCTGGAAGTACAAATCCTCATCCTCATCTAAACATTCTAACATTTTCTACAATTCCTCCATTAATTGAAGAAGAAGCCGAAGCATCTCACAAGATTCTGAATGAAAAAGGTGTCTGCCCAATGTGCCAAACAGTTAATGAAGAAATGGGTGGTCCCAGACAGGTCCTCCAAACAGAGGGATTCATTGCATTTTGCCCTTGGGCTCCTTCATATCCTTATGAATTTTGGATTGCACCTAAAAAACACACTACTAGCTTCTCAAAAATTACTCAAAAAGAGATTAATGATTTATCATTAATTTTGAGGGCAACATTAGGTGGATTGTCTAAAACTATCAAAAATGTATCATACAATCTTGTTTTTCATTTATCTCCTGAGAAGAAAAATAGCCGTCAGATTCATTGGCATATTGAAATTTATCCAATTACAAAAGCGTGGTCTGGTCTAGAACGTGGATACGGTATACATCTTAATGATATTTCTCCAGAACAGGCTGCTGAAAAACTTGGTGCTGCATGTAGAAAAGAACTTGCAAATCTTGTAGGCATCGTGTAAGTTTTTGAATGGTTTATTTATCAACTAATTTTCTTTACTAATATGGCACTAGAAAGATGGCTAGCAATTGCAAGTGTTGGATTATTTGCAATGTTTGCTGGAGAGATGTTTTCAATTTATAATTTTATGCTTGATGTTCCTGAAGATTTTGAATTTGCTCAAGCGTTTGCAGCTGATCCTAAAATTCTTCAATTCATTTCCATTGGTGTAGCTCCTGCAGGAGTATTGGCAGCTGTTGCATTTATCATGTCAAGACAATATGGTTCCAAACAAGTTGGTGGTTTGATAATTGGTGGTGGAATAATTTTACTAGTTGGAATGATTGCATGCTATTCTGTAATTCCAAAAATTCCTGAAGCACTTGTAACTGATGCAGTTGTTTATGTTCCACTTCTTTTCATGGGATTATCTGCACCTGTTATGGGATTTGGTTTGTATTTGCTTAAACACAAGAAAAGACGTCCAAAGAAAGAATATTTCTAGATGTGATCGTATCGCATTTCATTTGCAATTACTTTAAACCCTAATTTTTCATAAAATGGTTTTACGTCATCTGTACAATCCAAAATTGTTTTGTAACAGCCTCGATTTTGTGATTTTTCAAGCAAAAATTTCATGATTTTCTCTCCAATTTTTTGCCCCTGAAATTTTTTATCAACTACAACATCTTCTATATGGCCTACCAAGCCTCCATCGTGGATAAATTTTTGCTCAATCAATAATGTTGTAGAGCCAACAATCTTCCCATCGACTTCTGCAACTGCAATAATGTAGTCTTTATTTGAATTAATTTTCTCAAAAATTTCATCAGCTTTTGCTTTGTCGATATTACTTGCTTCTCTCAATGAGTCTAGAGATGTAAGAAATCCATTCCACAAATCTTCTTTTTTTAATTCGCGAATAGTTGGTTCTGTCATTTGAGTCAGATCTTACCTAATTTTTGGATGTATTCTTGATATGCCTTCTTGTAAGATGCTTTATTTCCAATATCCATGAATCCTTTCTTTGTAACAAATGCATTTACTGTTTTTTTGTTGCTCATTGCTTTCTTTATCACACTATCCATTCCATATGGCTTGTTTTTTGGAATGTATTTGAGAACTCCAGGTTCCATTACATAGCAGCCCATGTTGATATTTGCCTTGATTTCTGGTTTTTCATTCCAGCTTGTTACCTTGCCATTTTTTGTCGTTTCAATTACTCCGTATGGAAGATTAGTTTTGTATTCATGTAGACTCATAGTAACAAATGATTTTTTCTTCAAATGTTCTTTTATCATGTTTCTTAAGCTAAAATCAAAAATAGAATCTCCATACATACAAACAAAAGTTTCATCCAAAAATTCTTCAGCAGTTTTTAATTGACCTGCTGTTGCAAGTGGTTTGTTTGAAATTGCATATTCAATATTTACTCCAAATCGCTTTCCGTCTTCAAAATAATCTTCTATAGTTCTTCTAAGATAACTTACGCAAAGTACAATTGATTTTACTCCATTTTTTCTATTCCAATCAATCAGATGTTCTAAAATTGGTTTTTCTCCTAATGGTAGCATTGGTTTTGGCAAAAATGTTGTATATGGTTGCAGTCTTGTGCCTAATCCTCCGGCTAGAATTACTGCTTTCATACTATTTCCTTATGAAATGAGTATTTATGTTCAAGGATGTTTTGTGACCTCAAACAATTTTGGTTATTTTTTCCATGACTTTTTTTGGATTTTCTCCAAATACAATTATCATTGGCTCTTTCCCAAAGTCGCCTTTATGAAAAATAATGTCTGGGCTATTTTGTGAATTCTTTATTGCAGAATTAATTCCCCATTTGATTGATGAGCCTTTAATTTTTACATTCTTTGGTTCTACTTTTCTATCATAGTTTGCTACTGCAAATTTTCTTTTGGAGATTTTTTTTAAAGTTTTTTCTTGATATTTTATGTTAATTGCTGATTTTATTTCAGGGAATTTTTTGTTAACTGTAAGAAGCGCTGTAGCAACATGTTTTGATCCTCCATATTCTAAATCTCCTGCAACGATGACTTTTGTTCCAGCCTTCACGATTCTTCCAGAAATTCCTATGATGTCATTTGTTGACTTTGGTTTTATTTTAGATGTAACAAAATTTGTTTGACATTCGGGAATCGTTTGATAAATATTTTTGATTTTTGTAAATTTTTGAATCTCTAATGATAGTTCCTTTTTGAGTGAATCTCCAATAGAAATATTTGTAATTGGAATCCCTTTGCCAACTTTTTTGGCATTTTTAATGGATTTTACTGTGTAATCTTTAGCAAATTTTACCGATTCTTTGATGCTTTTTTTATTTGCAAGTGAATAGGCAATGAGTGCTGAATATGTACAACCACTACCATGATTTTCTTTAAAGATTTTTTTGTTTGATATAGAATACTTTGAATTTTTTTCAATAACCAAGTCTTCAATTTGGTTTTTGTTATTTTCAATTCCGGTAACTATGACATTTTTTGCACCCATACTTTGTATTTTCTTTGCAATTTTTTCAATTTTGTTAGAGGATGATACTTTGGAATTAGATATGATTTCAGCCTCAAATTTGTTAGGTGTGATGATTGTTGAAATTGGAATCATGTATTTTCTAAAATCATTTAATGCAGATTTTTCTACTAACATACCACCTGTTGATGATTTTATTACAGGATCTACTATAATTGGAATTTTTAATTTTTTTAATTCTTTGAAAAGAAATTTTATAATTTTAGAATTGTAAACCATTCCAATTTTAATTACATCAATTTTAAAATCTGAAAGAATTGAATCAAGTTGGTTTTTTAAAATTTTAATTGATACTGGTTCAACACTTCCAAACTTCGAAGTATTCTGACCTGTAATTGCTGTAATGATTGTAAAACAATTAACATCCATATTTGCAAATAATTTAACATCACTTTGGATTCCAGCTCCTCCTGACGGATCTGATCCCCCTATGGAAAGTAAATTCACATTATTTTCTACATATTTCTCCTAATCTATTTTTCCATTTTTTCACTGCGGAATTTACTATAGCTGTTTTATACTTCAAAAGTCTCTAACAAATATTGAATGAAATTCCTATGGTAGATGACACTCCTCCTGAAGAACTTCGTTGTACTACTTGCTTACTCCCTATGCAATATCAAACAAAAAAAGATGGAAAGTTTCTCTGGCAGTGCTTCAAATGTGGGAAACAATTTCTAGTATCAAGTAATCCTGATGATAATATAGAAGAAAGCTGGAGTCCCCCTAGATAATCTTGTCAGAAAAAAATTTCTTTGAACAAGAAAATTTGAAACTTAGACATTACATTTCATTGCTTTCAGCTGAATTGGAATTAATTCAAAGAGTGTCTGAAATTAACGAAAACTTCCGAAATTCTCCTGAATTAAATCGCATAATTGAGCCTATTTTGAGTAGAATTTCTAAAATTCAGGCTGAAAAAGATACCTTATCCAAAGAATTAGAATTGTAAAATTAAGTTGTTGCTTGAGCCACACAATCAAAAGAACAGAAATCATCTCTAATACTGTAGAACTCCCTTCCACAATGCTTGCATTCTCTAATTGATCTCATGGTGATCTAATGCATTTTCTAGCATATAAGATCGATCAATTTTACTAATATAGTGTCAATGATTTTGCGATCAATTTGTTATGGGTCAATGATGTTTAAATCAGGTGAACCCAAAGATTACTTATGACAACACAGATGACATCAGCTCGTAGGGGTGTTGCAACTGATGAAATGAAACAAGTTGCAAAAGATGAAGATGTTTCAATTGACTGGTTAATTTCAAAAATTGCTAAAGGTTCAATCATTATTCCAAGTAATAATGTTAGACCCCAAAAAATTCACAATGTCGGAATTGGAAAAGGTCTGAAAACTAAAGTAAATGTCAACATTGGTACTTCTACATTAAATGTTAATTTAGATGAAGAAATTGAAAAAGCAAAAGTTGCTGTAAAATATCATGCTGACACTATGATGGATCTTAGTGATGGTGGGGATGTAAAAAAAATTAGACAGACACTCTTGGATGTTGCTCCAATCACGTTTGGAACCGTTCCAATTTATGAGGCATACAATTATGGTGTTGAAGTTCACAAAAATCCTCTAAATTTAACCGAAGATGATTACATCAAAGCATTTGAAAATAATGCAAAAGATGGTGTAGATTATACTACAATTCATTGTGGCATTACAAAAGATATTGCAAAAAGAATTTTGAAAGTTCAAAGATATGGTGGTGTAGTTAGCAAAGGTGGAACTATTACTGCTGCATGGATGTTAAAACATGATAAGGAAAACCCCTATCTTACTCATTATGATTATCTGATTGAAGTTGCAAAGAAATATGATGTAACATTTAGCCTTGGAGATGCTCTAAGACCAGGCTCGATTTTGGATTCTCATGATGAATTACAAGTTCAAGAGATGATAAACATCTCACAATTAACTAAACGGGCCCATGAGCAGGATATTCAAGTAATGGTTGAAGGTCCAGGACATGTTCCACTAAATGAGGTTGCAGCAAATGTACGATTGGCAAAATCATTGATTGGCGATGTTCCTTACTATGTATTGGGACCTCTTGTAACTGATATTGCATCTGGTCATGATCACATTGCAAGTGCAATTGGCGCTGCAGTTTCTGCTAGTGAAGGTGTTGATTTGTTATGTTATCTTACTCCTTCAGAACACTTGGCATTACCTAATGCTGATGAAGTAAAAGCTGGATTGATGGCATATAGAATTGCTGCACATGCAGGAGATCTTGTAAAGATTAGAGAAAAAGCTATCAAATGGGATATGGAGATGACTGAAGCTAGAAGAACTCTTGATTGGGAAAAACAACTTGCATTATCTATTGATCCTGAAGAAGCAGCAAAAATTCATGGTAGAACTGGTCAACATCCTGGAAACAATGTTCCTTGTACGATGTGTGGTGGTGCATGTGTATACATGATGCTTCCACAGCAGAAAAACTATGATAAAGAAAATGAAAAACTACAACAAATTGAGTAATACTTTTTGTAAACTAGGAACTGTTTCATAATTTTCTAATTCGTCAACATTAATCCATTTAAAATCTGAATTTTCCCAATTTAGTTTGACCGTTGGATTATTTGATTCAAATAAAAATGGAAAAATTTCCCATTCATGATTTTCGTATTGTGGTGAATTCACTCTTATTTCCTGTCCTGCTTTAACTAATGTGATCTCTTCTTCAGGAATTCCTACCTCTTCAAAAATTTCAATTTTTGCTCGTTGAAGTGGTTCTTCATTTTTTTCTATAATGCCACTAACTCCTGCCCATAACCCTTTCATGGATTTTACTTTTTCACTTCGTTTTAGAATTAGTAATTTTTGATTATCTCTAATGAATGAAGTAACAATTTTTGTTGAGCGCATTTCCGTTATTTTTCAACGGCTTTGACCATTTTAGTCATCTTTTTGTAAGATTCGTTAATGTCTGTATGTTTACCTAGTCTCTCCTGGCAGTCTTTGATGTAGTTTACAACCTCTTCAGTCTTTGACTCTTGTACTGCAGTAAGTAATCTTCCAATGTCTTTCCATAATTCTTCAGCAACTCTTCGAATCTCTGGGTTTGCAATAATTGTTTCAATTAATTCTGGAGACTCTGTCATGATGCTTTCGGCCAATGTTTTTTGGACTCTGAAAGTTGTACCAGACATTTTTTCTGTCAATAACATCTTCTCATCTTTTGAAACAATGTTTGCAAATACTAAATTCATTAAATGAGTTAATCCTAAAATTACTGCAATCTTTTTGTCATGTTCAACTGCATCAATTGTAACAAAATTGGCACCTTCAAACAATGATTTTGCAACTGTTAATTCTTTTTTAGCATCTTTAATTGGAACTGAGATTATGTTCTGCCCCTTTATTGTTTTGATACCTGGTCCGAACATTGGGTGAATACAAATTGGATTAATTTTTGCAGGCATCTTTGATAATGAAGAAACAACTTTGGATTTTTCTGAAGAAATTTCAATCAGGTATGTTCCACGTTTCATTTCTTTTGCAATTAGTCTGATAATTTCTGGTGTCCTTCTTGTAGGTGTACATAACACAACATAGTCTGCTTTCAAAATTGCGCCAACAAGGGATTCTGCTTGAATAATGTCTTTTCCTGATACTTTATTTTCAGAATCATATCCTGTTACTTCGAAATCCATACCTGCAAAATATTTTGTAAACCATTGACCCATTTGTCCTCCTGCGCCTATTACTGTTACTTTCTTCTTCATTGATTATCACTCATAATGTTACTCAATATATTCATCCCTTCAATTAGTGTTTTTTCGTCTTGACATGCTGAAATTCTAATAAAATTTTGATAGTTTCCAAACCCTTCTCCAGGAGCTATTGCCAATCCCTTCTCAAGTGTGCTGTTGGCAAATTTTACACCATCAAATCCCTCTTGATTTACTCGGGCAAAAAGGTACATGGCCCCATCAGGAATCACAAATTCTAATCCCATTTCTTGAGCTTTTTCTACCAATAGTTCTAGTCTGTTTTGTACTGTATTAGAGTTGTTGGATGTATCTGCTTCTAGTGCTTTCATGGCAATGTATTGGATTGGTTCAGATACATTAGTCAGACATAGTGCCTCTAATTTTGCCATTTTGTCTATCACTGCAGGATCTGCAATAGCATAACCGACTCTAAATCCTGTCATTGCATGAGATTTTGAAAATGATTGAGTTACGATACTTTTGTCATAGTTGTAACTTAGAATACTTTTCCAATTATTTTTTGCATATTCTGAATAAATCTCATCACTTAGAACATACAGATTGTTTTCTTTTGCAATTTGAATAATGTCATCTTGTAATTTTTGTGGAAGAATCTTCCCAGTTGGATTGTTAGGATAGTTTAGTACTATCATCTTTGTGTTTGCATTAATTGTTGATTTGATCTCTTCTAGACTTGGCTCCCATTTATTTTCAAAAGTTGTGTTGATTGTTCTAATCTTGATTCCTGCATTTAATGCACAATCTTTGTATGCAGGCCATGCAGGTTCAATCACAATCATTTCATCTCCTGGATTCAGTAGTGTAGTAATTGCAGTAAATATCGAAAATCTAGCACCTGGGCTTACAATTATGTTTTCTTCAGAAACATTTTGATTAAATTTCTTTGTAGCATATTCTGCTAGTGCTTTTCTAAACGGAGGCATTCCTTTAGCCTGACCATATTTGAAAAAGCCCTTGTCAAATACTTCATTTAATGCATCTTTAACAATTTGCGGTGGCAAAAAGTCTGGTTCTCCAACTTCCATGTGTATGATCTTTTTTCCTTCTTGTTCTAATGACTTAGCTTTAAGGAAAATAGAAAGATGTGTTTGCTTGTTAGTTGATTGAACTTTTACTGATTCGTTTAATAAAAAGTTCAAAAATTTCGTGGCAATTGTTTCTTCTAGTTTAATTTCATTGCATAATGAAATAATTTTTTGACGTAGGTTATTTTCTCTTGATTCGTCAGTAACACCTTTTCCTATGGTTTTCTTTACTTCTCCAATCTCTTTTGCAATATCTGTCCTGGTTTTGAGTAACTTTATCATCTCTACAGTTACTTCGTCCATCCTGTTTCTCAGGCTTTCAATGTCAGACATTTCTTACAGTACTGGTTTGATTGTTCCTGATAATAATGCATGATCTGCAATAGTTAGTGCAACAAGGGAGTCAACAACAGGTGCGGCTCTAGGCACAACACAAGGGTCATGTCTTCCCTTGACTTGTAGTACTGCCTCTTTTTTGGTTTTGATATCTACTGTACTCTGTTTTTGAGCAATTGATGATGCTGGTTTGAATGCAACTCTCATTGTTATTGGCATACCATTTGAGATACCTCCCAATATTCCTCCTGAATTGTTTGTTTTTGTAACAATTTTTCCTCTCTTTATGGTGTACAAATCATTATTTTCTGAACCAAATAATTCAGAACCTTCAAAACCTGAACCAAATTCTACACCTTTAACAGATGGAATAGAAAACATTGCTCTACTCAAATCAGATTCTAGGGAATTAAAAATTGGTTCTCCTAACCCTACAGGGACATTTGTTGTAACCGATTCAATTATCCCTCCAAGTGAATCTCCTTTCTTTTTAGCTTCTAAAATTTTCTCTCTCATTATTTTTGCAGTTTTAATTTCAGGACATCTGACTTCATTTTTGTAAATAGAATTTATCATTTTTTCATTGAATTTTTTCTCCATCTTTACTTTTCCAATTTGTGAAGTAAATGAATTAGTTTCAATTCCTAATGTTACTTTGAGAAGTTTTCTTGCAATTGCACCTCCCATTACATGTGTTGCAGTTAATCTTCCTGAAAATCTTCCTCCTCCTCTGTAATCGTTTTGTTGATTATACTTTATCATTGCAGGGTAATCTGAATGGCCAGGACGAAGCTTTGTTTTCAAATTTTCATAATCTTTTGATTTTTGATCACTATTCCAAATTAACATTGTAATTGGAGCACCTGTTGTGTGTCCTCTAAAAACTCCTGAGATAATTTCTACAATATCTCCTTCTTTTCTTTGTGTTGAGATTAAATTCTGTCCTGGTCTTCTTTGGTCTAACATTTTTTGAATGTCTTTTTCTTCAAGCTCTAATCCTGCAGGACATCCTTGCAAAACAGCTCCAATTGATTTTCCGTGGCTTTCTCCAAAACTCGTTAAAACTAGACGGTGACCAATAGAACTTCCAAGCAACAACTATCATTGTAAAATGATGCTTATAATTCCTCATTCTGGAAATTTTGAAATAATTTTCAAATCTGTTGTTATAATTTTCACTATAACTTACGCATGTTTAAAATTTACAATATTAATTGTAAAAACATGAAATAATTATAATATATTCTTAAATATAATAATAACATACATTATATATGACAAAACGTGTAAATTATAACGCATAATTTGCGCGGCTCTGCGAAAAAGACATGTTATCTACGCAAAAGCGTTGAGGGTGAAGAGAAAGCTTTTCACTCTATACAGGGTCGCGCCTCTTATCCCCTTTAGTTGATTTTTTTTTGAAAATAGTTCTGTTTACTGGATTTTTATTTCTGCACCCAATCTGCTCATTTCATCGATGAAATTTGGATATGATACATCTACAGATTCAGGATCAGTTACAGTGCAATCTCCAACAAACATTCCAGTAATACAGAATGCCATGAAAAGTCTATGATCATTTTCAGAATTCAATTCTGCACTGTTTAAACTATCTCCTAATTCTAAAATTAAACCATCTTCGTTTTCTTGAATTTTAATTCCAACTTTTTTTAATTCTCTAGAAGCAATTGCAATTCTGTCTGTCTCTTTTAGTCTTGCATGTTTTACATTTACAATCTCGATTGGTGCTGAAGACTTTAGAACAAGAATTGCGAGTGGTGGAAGTAAGTCTGGTGAATTGCTTAAATCAAATTTCCCACCATTTAGTTTTTCAGGTGATTTTATTTTAATTTCTTCATCGTCCATTTGAATTGATACTCCGAGTTGTTCTAAAATGTCAATAAACACTTCGTCTCCTTGAGGTAAATTTCCTATATTTCCTTTGATTGTAACTTCTTCTCCTGATAATGTTGCTGCTGCAAGTAATAATGCCAAGCTTGAAAAATCTATTGGCACAGTAAATGTAGTGTCTTTGTAAATTTGTGGTGTAATGTTGTATTTTTTGTAAGGTATCAATGTTTGAACTGTTACTCCAAATTTTCTCATAGTAGCTATAGTTGCATCAAGATATGGTTTTGATACTAGATTACCTTCTATTGATAAATTAATTCCATTTTCCGTTAATGGTGCACAAATTAACAATGATGAGATAAATTGACTAGAAAAGTTTCCTGGAATTGAAACATTTCCTCCAGAAATTTTTCCTTGAATCTTTATTGGAGGTTTTCCATCAGTTGATGAGCATTTTGCACCTATGCTACTTAATGCATCAAGCAATGGCTGCATTGGACGCTTTTGCAAACTTTCATCTCCTGTAAGGGTAATCTCTTGAGAAAACAATCCTGCAATGCCTGATGCTATTCTGATGGTGGTGCCAGAGTTTTCCGTGTTGATTTCAGGCACATTTGTGCCTAAATTTATGGGATTTTTGACTATTATTGATGAATCATTAACCTCGATTTCTGCCCCAAATTTTTTGCATGCTTCAATAGTTGCTTTGGTGTCTGCAGATAGTAGAATATTTTCCACCGTACTTTCTTTTCCTGCTAGAGATGCAAGAAAAATCGCTCTATGTGTGTAGCTCTTGTTAGGAGGACAAGTGATTTCTCCTGAAATCTTTGATTTTGAAATTCTACAACTCATGAGCTTCTGCCTTTTTGTTACTAATTTTTGAAACAATAATTTTTCCATCTAATGTTGAAAATATCTTTTTGATGTTAGATTCGTTTTCTTTTTTAGTGATTGCTGCAATGGATGGTCCGTTACCTGAAACAGATGCCCCTAATGCTCCTTTCTCAATCAATGCTGTAATTATTTTAGGATCAGAATTCAATATCGATGCAGTTGCCAAACCATTGATGATCATTGCTTCCCAATAGTTTTGTTTTCTTGCTAACTCCCATGCATTATCAAAAACTGATGATAACACCTTGAGATTTTTGAGATTTCCACGTTTACGATTTTTTGGAATAAAAATTACTGCAATTAGATTTGTTTGTCCTTTTTCATATTGAATTCTTTTCTTTTTTGCATTATCTGTGACATTAAAACCTCCATAATAGCATGAACATGCATCATCATATGCACCAGTAATACTAACTTTAGATTCAATTGAAGCATCAACACCTGCAAGAAGAATTTGTTGATCTGTTAATTTTGGTTTGAAAATTTTAGCACATGCTAGTGCAACTGCTGAAGATATTGCACTAGAGCTTTTTAACCCATAACCTGTAGGAATTTCAGAATTAAGAGTAATTGCAATTTTGTTTTTGTCTAGTTCTTTTTTTGGAATTATTTTTTCTACTGTCTTGTTGATTAATCTAGAACTCAAAGTCTTGTTTTCAGAGTGAATTGAAATTCCTTTTCCCTCACTTGTTTCAACTATTGCTTCTACTTTGAGGTCAATTCCTAACGTTGCCCCCTTTTGAGTAGCAATTGCATTTACAAGGGAAATTGCTCCATGAACAGTAGCTGTTGCTTTTGCCATCTAGACTCCTCCTAAGAGTGCTTTTTTCATGGCATTATAAGGTGCTTCCATATCATGCCAAATCTCAAATGCGCGAACTGCTTGACCTAAGAGCATTTCATAACCAAAAATTATCTTGGCTCCTTTCTCTTTTGCTTTTTTGATAAAATCAGTATTCATTGGCATATAGACAATATCGTAAACAACAGTATTCTCCTTTAGGCTGTCAAATGAAATAGGACTGTCTTCATTTTTCAATCCTATAGATGTAGCATTTACTATAATGTCATAGTTTTGTGCTGAATCTCCTACATCTTCAATTTTCATTGGTATGGCATTTAATCCAATTTTTTTTGAAAATTCTGATAACTCTTCTGCTTTTTGTAATGTTCTGTTTGCAATAGTGATGTTACTTGCTTTTTCTTTTGCAAATCCTGCAACAATTGCACGTGCAGCTCCACCAGCTCCCAAAAGTAGTACTTTGGAATCTTTGATTGGGATATCTTTTTTCTTAAATGGTTCTAAAAATCCATCCATGTCTGTATTGTATCCTTTTAGAACTCCATCTTTATTTTCAACAGTGTTTACTGCACCAATCAAACTACATGATTCATCAAGCTTATCAACATATTTCATCATCTCCACCTTGTGAGGGATTGTTACATTGAATCCTCTAATCTGAATTTTCTTCAATCCTTCAATTCCATCTTTTAATTCGTCTTTTGGAATTCTATATGCAATGTATGAACAGTCTAAATCCATTTCTCTAAAAGCTGCACTGTGAATATTTGGTGAGAGAGAATGATCAATTGGATCCCCTATTACTGCAAATGCTTTTGACATCTAATTTCTCAGAGTATTATGATTGATTTAAACTCTCAATTTTTTATTTTTTGAGATTGGTAATTTTCTTTATTTCATCTACGCTAAACTGACCAGGAGCTACTGCCTTTCCTAATGAAACGTATGTGTAAGGACTGCCCAAATATAGGCACAAAATTCTGGAAATTCTTCCAAAATCCCCCATCGAAAATGAGATTAGATTTTTTTTCCCTTTTTTACTGTACAATTCTAACATTCTAGTAGAGTCATCAGTTGATTTTGCTGTACTTACAATTTTAACAAAATTTGAAAACCTACTCATATCTTTCATCTTCTTTCTAAGCTCAAGTGTACTTGGGGTTTTCTTAAAGTCATGCCAGGAAATCAAAAGTTTAGTCTTTGTGGATTTTAGAAACTTTGCTAATGCTGCGTTTTTCTTTATTGTGTTAAATTCAATATCTAGAAGGTATGGATTGTATTCTGCAATTAGTTTGATGATTGCAATTCGTTCGTTTTCATTTCCAGGAAATTGACCTCCTTCTGTTTTTGGTCTTAGGGTACAAACTATTTTGTTAAGATCTTTTTTGATTAATTCAAGTGTTTTTGGAATATCTTCCACTTTCAAAAAATCAAATCTAACTTCAATATAGTCTGATTTCTTTAATGCAATTTTGGTAGTTTGTTTTACTTTTAATGGTGTTTTTTCTGCTATTGAAACGCAGGTTTTGTATTTCATTTTACTTTTCTAGAATATATTCATCTGAAACTTCCATACCAAAGTGTCTTCCAGTAGCTGGTTTTGCATGAACCATTACTGTGTCTCCTTTTTTGAGATGAGTTACAGAAACTAATTGTCCGTTTTGTTTTACAAATCTAATTGTCTCAGCATCTTGTGCAATGATTCCGCCAATTTCTCCACCAGCTGATGCCTTTATCATGAGCATTGGTCTACGCTCAATTTTTGATCTTCCTACAGTTGCTCTTCTGGCTTTACCTTTTGAATTGAGAATTAAAACTTCAGAACCTGTTTCAACTTCTGATAGATAATTTGTTGTTCCATCTGGTGATAATGTATAACAGTGGACTGCTCCTGCATTTACTCTAAATGGTCTTGGTGATGTAAAGGATGAACCAACTGATTCATTATGCACCAAAAACAAAAAGTTTGATCTACTACCAATAAGCATTCCTTCTCCTTTGTGAAGCATTGATGCTGTATCAACACAAACTCTTTCGCCGTCTCCAACCTCTTTGATTTCAATTATCTTTGCAGGTTTCATGTCAAAGCTTCTGGTTCCTAGATAGACCATGGCCTCTCTTACTTCGTTAATTGATGATGTGCTAAAGATAACACCGTCTACCCCTACCTCTAAAATTGAAAACATCTTTCTAACCTCTTCAGGTGTTCTTGCTATTGCAAAAATCTTGGTATGGATTTTGTGAAGTTTGGCAATAATATTTTCTAATGGAATAATCTTCCAGTCTTTAACTTCTACAATTACAAAGTCTAATCCCTTCTTTGCAATATTGAGAATATCTTCAATATCTGAATTTGAGAGAACTTGGAATTTTCTTCCTACTTTCTTTCCTTTTGGCTTTGTAGCACCTTCTTTATCAAGAACTACAAAGTTTGCATTGCTTGAAGGATAAACTGTTTGAAGTTTTGATTTCTTTTTTCCTAATTTTTTTGGATCAAGATATACCATCTTTACTCCTTCAGTCTCTAATTGTGGAAGAAGTTTAGCTATTTGTGCCTGTGAACCTTTTGGCGAAATAATTAATTCTCTTGATTTACTCAATTTTCTTCACTGCTTCCTTTGCAGTTCCCTTTCTGAAAATAATTTCAGCTAATGCTTCAACCATTTTTTCAGGAGCCTTGTGAGCAAAGATGTTTCTTCCATATGTTACACCTTTTGCTCCAGCTGTCATTGCGTCTTCAGTCATTTGAAGAATATCTAAATCTGTTTTTGCTTTTGGTCCGCCAGCAATTACAATTGGTACTGGTGTACTCTTTACAATTTTTGAAAATGAATCTACATCTCCAGTGTATACTGTCTTTACAATGTCTGCACCACATTCTGCTCCAATTCTTGCAACATGTCCAACAATTTCTGGGTCATGTGGATCTTTTACATTTTCACCTCTTGGATACATCATTGCTAAAAGTGGCATTCCCCATTTGTGACATTGGTCAGCTGTCATTCCTAATTGCTCTAACATCTCTGGTTCTTCTTTTCCGCCAATGTTGATGTGAAGTGAAACTCCGTCAGCACCCATTGCAGCTGCTTCTTTAACGGTTCCAGTCAACATCTTTCTGTTTGGAGATAATGATAATGATGTACTACTTGAAAAATGAACTAAAACTCCAATCTTTGGAGGTTTTGGTAAAGTTTTGAGAATTCCTTTGTTGATGATTACACTTGTGAGTCCGTGTCCTTCACATTTGTAAATTGTTGATGCGGGGTCTTCAAGACCTTCAATAGGACCATTTGAAATACCGTGATCCATTGGGATACAGAGCATTCTTCCTTTTCTTAAAATTCGATTTAATCTAATTTGATTGCCAGATACCATGCGTTGATCTGATTTTTGTGCCCTACTTAAAAATAACGTGAATCTTTGCACTCAATTTTCTGAATTATTGAGCCCAAATCACTCATTTGATTTAATTCTTTTTTTGTTCATTATTTCTATCAAGGATTAAATAGAAATTCCAAAGGATGAAAATCAATTGAGTCAGACAACTGAGCAAATTCAAAAAAGCGATATCAAAGATATTTTAGAAAATTCTCTAAATGGACAAAGACCTAGTCCTGAAGATTGTATGAGATTATTGGAATCTGATGATGTTCATTTGATGGGACTGGTTTCAGGACATCTAACTAGAAAACAATTTGGCAAAAAGGCTTCTTTTGTAAATAATATTATTTTGAATTATACTAATGTCTGCATCACTGATTGCAAGTTTTGTGCATTTTATAGATCACCTGGAGCTGATGATTCTTACACTTTAACACTTGATCAAATTGAATCTAGAGTAAAGACCTCCTGGGATATGTTCAAGATTCGTCAAGTATTGATTCAAGGTGGACATAACCCAAATTTGAAAATTGAATATTATGAAGATGCATTTAGAATGATTCGTGAGAAATTTCCAAAAGTTGGAGTTCATGGATTGTCCACTTCAGAAATTGATATGATTGCAAGAGTTGAAAAATCCTCTACTAAAGAAGTTCTTTCTAGATTAAAAGAAGCTGGACTGCAATCTATCCCTGGCGCAGGAGCTGAAATTTTAGTTGATTCTGTAAAAGATGTGATCAGTCCAAAGAAAATTTCCAGTGCTGATTGGATTAGAATTATGGATGAAGCACATTCACTTGGTCTCCCAGCATCTGCAACAATGATGTATGGACATGTTGAAAATAAACAAGACATTGTTGATCACTTTTACAAAATTGTAGAACTACAAGAAAAGACTAAAGGATTCATGGCATTTATTCCTTGGAACTTTGAGCCAAACAATACTTTGATGAATGAAGAAGGTCTTGTAGAATATGGAACAGGTGGAATTCAACTCTTGAAAATGATTGCAATTTCCAGACTAGTCTTTGATGGATTAATTCCTCACATTCAATCTTCATGGCTTACCAACGGTGTTGGAATGGCACAACTAGCACTTCAATATGGTGCTGATGACTTTGGCGGTACTCTGATTGGAGAAGAAGTCGTTTCTTGTACTGGAGCCCGCTCAACTGAACTAACTGACAAAATCATTATCGATGCAATTCATCAAATTGGTTATCAGGTAGAAGAGAGAGATAATTTCTATAATCCTATTTCAGTCTCATAATCCATATTCGGACCATTTAGAGTCTACTAGATTTTTTGTTTCGTCATCAACTTTGACTTGTTGTTGAATTTCCCGTTCATATCCTTCTTCTTTTGTTTTCTGTGTTGCATCAATTCCCATTTTAGAGCCCAAGTTGACAAGAGGTGATGCTGGGTCTAATGTGTCAGTTGGGGCATTGTCAATTATTGTAGTATCTCTTGCTGCATCTGCTCTAGTTGTAATTGCCCACAAGACATCATTCATGTCATGAACGTTAATGTCCTCATCTACTACAACAAACATCTTCGTTAAAGACAACTGTCCCATTCCCCATAATCCCATCATGACTTTTTTTGCTTGTCCTGGATATCTTTTCTTAATTGAAATTATTGCAAAACCTTGGAACCAACCTGCAGCTGGCATACTAAAATCAACTACTTCTGGATGGAACATTCTGATTAGTGGCAAAAATGAGCGCTCGATTACTTTGCCAATATATGCATCCTCTAGAATTGGTTTTCCTACAACTGTGGTGACATAAACCGGATTCTTTCTTCTCATAATTCCAGTTAATGTGAATGTTGGATATGGCTCAACTGGAGTATAGTATCCAGTATGATCTCCAAATGGTCCTTCATCTCTAATGTCAGCAGGATCCACATATCCTTCTAAAACAATCTCTGCATTTGCAGGAACATCCAAATCAATTGTTTTACATTTCACAGTCTTGATTCCTTCTTTTCTTGTAATACCTGAAAACAAGTACTTGTCCAGTCCTTCAGGAACTGGAGCAATTGATGAAAATACTGTTGATGGTTCTGAACCGATAATTATTGCAGTTGGGATTTTTTCTCCTTTGTCTTTTGAAATGTCTCCATGATGCGCACCTCGTTTGTGTTTTTGCCAGTGCATTAGAGCATGAGTTTTGTCTACAATTTGCATTCTATAAACTCCCAAATTTCTAACTCCTGTTTCAGGATGTTTTGTTGCAACTAATCCTAATGTGATAAATCGTCCTGCATCATTAGGCCATGATTTTAGAATTGGTAAATCATCAAATGATGCATCAGTTGATGTAATTTCTGTAACAGGTCCTGATGTTTCTGCTTTAGGAAAAGATGCAGTCATCTTTGATAACTCGGGAAGTTTTTTTATTTTTCCTAATAATCCTGAAGGGATATCCATCTTTGTCATATCAACAATCCTCTGACCAATCTCTGTAAAGTCAGTCATCTCAAGACCAATCTCTAATCTTTTCATTGAACCAAATGCATTTCCTAAAACTGGCATGTCATATCCTTTAACATTCTCAAATAGAATTGCAGGACCATCTGAGTACATCTCTCTTCTCATAATTTCTGCAATCTCTAGATTAGAGTCAACTTCAGTTTTTACTCGTTTTAACTCTCCTTGCTTTTCTAACTCTGTGATAAACTCTTGAATGTCCTCAATTGGCAATATAGATCTGAAAGTTAGTTCAAGTTAAAATGTTACTGACTGTCCTTCTCACATTGGAGGCAATTCTGTTTTTTTGTCGTGACCGCCAGAACCAAATTTACAGTAAAAGCATAATTCAGATTCCATGTATTTTAGCTGCTCTACTTGAATTGCTCCAAGTTTCAAAGCAATCTTTGTTAGCAGTTTGTACTTTAGTGGCATTGCAGGGATCACTTCTTCCATGTATACTTTGTAATGATCGGGGCAAAACTTGAGTGTGACTTTGGATGGTTCTTTTCCCTTTTCATTAACCTGTTTTGTGAAATTGATCTGCTCTCTGATGTATTCGTGTTTTGGACATGGACAATCTTTGCCTCCTGGATGTTTGTATGCAGGGGTGTTCTTCCAATCAAAGTCTGGAAATTCTTTCTCAAAATCGTCCATTGCAACTATAGATGCGTTTATGCATATAAAACTTGATCAAGTTTTGTTAGCGGTAATCGACCCAAATGTACATAAACCCCAGATAGTCCATGCAGAATATGGCAGCTGCTAAAAAGGCAACAAAAAAAGATCTTGAAGCCAAGATAGCCGAATTAGAAGCAAAGTTATCACAACTTTCTGACCAACTTTCGAAACCAGCTGAAGCTCCTAAACCACAGGAAGCTCCAAAACCTGCTGAAAAACCAGCAGAAGCAAAACCTGCAGAGACAAAACCTGCTGAACCAACCAAACCAAAAGGAACTCTTCCTAAAGGAATGGAAAAACCAGCAGAAGCTCCAAAAGAGGATGCTCCAAAACCAGCT
>NZ_JANQTA010000022.1 GCF_028278985.1 Candidatus Nitrosopumilus sp.
TGCTGGGCTTGTGGCGCAGAGTCAATTTGACGCGAAACATGGATAGCGTGGTAGCCTCCTAAGTTACAGGTCGAGGGATCGAAGCCCTCCAAGCCCGTTAAAAAATTTGGAAATTTAAATACAAAGACAAATTGTTCAATGTATGAAAGTTGTTGTGATTTCAGGAAGTCCTAGAAAAACAGCTAATACACAATATGTAATGAATTATGTTTATGAATATACAAAAACAAAAAATCAAGATACAAAACTAATCAATTTATCTGATGGTCAAGTTGAATGTTATAGAGGACCCGATGAGGACTATAATCAGGCTACAATTGATGCTGCAAATAGCCTAATGGATGCAGATGTTTGGTTAATTGGCACTCCAATCTATAATTCATTTTTTAGTTCTGCCTTGAAAAATCTCTTTGAGTATGTAAATTATAAAAAAACTGAGGGTAAAGTTGCAGGTATGGCAATTCTTGCAGCAGGCCAAATAGGATTCATAGATGTTCAAACTTTGCTTACCCAATTACTTTCATACTTTAGAATCATAACAAATCCTAAAGCAGTTTTCTTAACTACAGAATCAATATCTGAAAATTCTGTTTCAGATACAGATGCTCAAGATAGACTAAAACAAATGGTGGATGAGACATTAGAAATTGCTTCCAAGTTGAGAAAATAATTTGTTAAATAAAAAAAATTTTGAAACTAGAAAAAATTTGATTGGTTTTTAATTGAAAATTATGGTTTTTATTTAGAAAAAAAATAGATTTCAATATTTTTTCACAAATGCTGAATTTAGATAAATTTGGCATATTCTATTAAAATTAGAATGTAAAAGTAAAATATTATGAATATTCTAGGAACTTTGTGAGTATGAAAGAAGATCTAACCGAAATTTGTTCATGTAAATGTCATTTTGGTGGGGCAATCAGTTGTCCTAGTTGTAAAAGTAATCACGGAATGGAATGTTCTCACTGTAGTAAATAATTCTATTTTCCTTTAGTCTTTCGTTCAGATGCAAGCATTTTGAGATTTGCAAGTTCTGTTTTTAGTGATTCAATTTGTACAAGTGTTTGTAAATTAGATATTTCTTGATTTAATCTTTCAATCTCACTATCTTTTATCTTTACAGATTCTTTTAGATCATTTAATTCTGAAGATAATTCATTTTGAATTTGTTTTATCTCTGTTAGACTAACTTGTGAACCAGAAGTTGTTGTTTGAATAGTCTCTGTGTTACTCAAGCTTTTTTTTTCGCTGTGAGCGTGTGCTGGAGCATGATTATGCATGTAATCAGCACTTTTTTGTGCTATCCAACATGTGAAAACTAGAAACCATGTGATAGGAACTGCCATAATGAATACAAAATTCAATATTGGTGCCATGTCTACAAAGTAGGGCCACAAACCAGTAAGAACTGCAGCAAAAATACCTGTGGAAATTGTTGCCAAATGGTTTCCTAAATATCCCATAAATTAATTGAAAAAATCATTGTTTATAATAGTAATGCTGGGATCCGTGCCTTGATAATATAATTAAAAAGAAAAAGGAACCGTGTTTATTGGTCTTCTTCAGTAGCAGCAGTTGCTTTAGGCATATCGGATTGTAGAATTTGGATTTTTTGTAGTAGTTCAGTTCTCAGATCCCTTGCAACTCGTCTGACTGTTGGTCTTGGAACACCAAGTTCATCAACAACTTTGGTGTAGATATCTTGCTTGTCGGTTACCCCTTTGTCAAGATAAGAATTAATTGCTTCTTTAATGATTGTACTTTGGTTTGTACGATTCAACGAATTCTAAATTTTAGTTGTTCTATATAAGACTATAACTTTGAAAATTCTAAAATGTCATTTTTGAAAGTTGCAGATTTTTGTTTTTAAAAAAATAAAAAAATTTTCAAAGTCCTAATTCTAAAAATTGATCAACGAAAAACGTACAGAGAATTATGGATTTTTCAACATCCTTCATGTATCTATAAAAATTTTCAAGTATTGATTCACAAAAGACTCTTATGATAAGACATCAAATCGTTCTTAATGACAACAGCTAATATTGAAACAAATTTTGGAAAAATTTCATTTAACCTATTACCTGAATTAGCTCCTGAAACAGTCAGAAACTTTGAGAAATTAGTAAAAGACGGATTCTACGATGGAACTCTCTTTCATAGAGTTATTCCTGGATTTATGATTCAGGGAGGGGATCCAAATACAAAAACAGATAACAAAGGTTCATGGGGTATGGGAGGACCAGGGTATACTGTCAAAGCTGAATTCAATTCTCGTTCACATTTGAGAGGCATAGTTTCTATGGCTAGAGCACAAGATCCTGATAGTGCAGGCTCACAATTTTTCATCGTTACATCAGATAGCACTTTCTTGGATAGACAGTACACTGTATTTGGTGAAGTTACAGAAGGAATGGATGTAGCAGACAAAATTGTAAATCTTGACAGAGATGGCAATGACTGTCCATTAGAGAAAGCACAAATGGTTCGTGTAACTGTGGAATAAATGAAGAAAATTTTATTTTCGTTTTTAATTTTATTTTCATTAATTGTGATTTTACCTTCAGCATATGCACAAGAATTTAGTTTTGGAGAAAAAGCTAAACAAAAATCAGTTGAAGTAAATATTTCAGAAGATGGTAGATTATTTGTTACCCATATAATTGATTCATCAAATTCTCAACAACAATTAGATCTAATGGATGGAACAATCAAGAATCTGTCAGTAACAGACGAAAACGGAAATAAAAGACAAATTACAACAATTGGAGAGAATAGTATCTTAATTTTATCTTCACAAACAGATACAATTGTAAATTATGAGTTAGAAGATGTTTTAGAATTTAACAATGATTATTGGACACTAGAATTTTTGTATTTAGAATCTACCAAATTCTTCATGCCAGACAGAATACAGTCATTTTATGTAAATGATCAAATAGTAAATTTGGGAGACAAGCAAGGTTTTGTTTGTCATGGATGTCAAATGATTTTAGAGTATTCATTTGATGAACCAAGAATTATACAAAATGTAAAATGGGAAGAACAAAAATTTGATGTAGAAATAATTTCTCATGTAGAAATTAGTAATTTTGTTTTTAATCAGCCAGAAAAAAGTTTGACATTTGAGATTTCAGAAGAAAGTAAATTTTTGACAATTGTAATTCCACTGGAATTACTTTGGGAACCATACACAGTATTTTTAGATGATGAAATAATCAAAGTTCTTCCAATTAGTAGTAATGGAACTCATGTTTCTTTGTTGATAAAACCTGAAACTTCAGGAGAGATCAGTATTATTGGAACTACGGTTGTTCCAGAATTTCCTATAATTGCTCCCCTTGCAATAGGATTTTTGATAATTCTAGCTATGCCATTTGTAAAGAAATTCAATCTCCACTAGAGCCACAAGAACAAAATCCATATTCATCTATTCTAACATTACAAACAGGGCATTTTTCCCCATAATCGACTTCCCATGGTTCTTTTCCAAATAATCTAAAGTGATCATCAATTTCAATAGGAATTTCTCGCTTTTTTTCCAATGAATTGTATAAGTATACCAAGTATAGATAAGTTCTCAGAGAAAATTTGAAGATTGAATGCGGTTGTCATTGTATAAAATGCAAAAGTACTGATTTAGAGTCATTTCAAGTTGGAAAAACTGAAAAAGATGGGTATTTTGACATGCATCACACATGTAATCAATGTAATACACATTTTGATCATCTAGATGGACAAATTTTTGAAAAATGTGAAAAATGTAATTATTCTATGCAATAATTTGTTCTTCTACAAAATAATGTGTTCTGTTATCACTTGAATTTTTCATAATTTCTTTGTTTGATGCCATTTTGGCCAAAGCTTTTGAAACATCCAAAGGACTTGTAGCCCATCCATATTCTCTTAATTGTTCAACAGTTTCAGTAACAGTTCTTGGGGAATCAAAGAATTTACTTGTCTCTAAAATTCTTAATTTAGCTTTGATTTCTCTTTCATTGATTAATTTAGGTTCATTAAATTCAGGTTCAAATGCTTCTGCATCATCAAGATATTCTAAACCATATTGTGCTGGTTCAGATTCTGGAGTTTGTTGTGTATCAGTTTCATAAACAATTTGAGCCTTATTTTCAGGCAAGTGACTAGAAAGATTTTCAATTACTTCACTAATTGTTTGGTTGTCAACATAGAAATCTCTAGAATCAACCTCAATTTCATTCTCTCCAAGCTTTAGTTTTATTCTAGCCATTGAAAAATACTCATGTAATTTTGATTTATTTTGTTAGCTCTAAGGAGCTTTAAGATTAGATCAAAACTTTTACACAATTTATTCGGATTTTTTTCCATTTGAGTTAAAATGTTATTTTGTTATTATTAGGCATGAAATCATCCAAAAAAGGAGGCTTAATTGTATTATTTGTTCTAGCCATGAGTATTTTTGGATACTCTCAATATGCATCGGCTTCACAAATTGAAGTGAATATTACTCAAAGTGAATTACTTAGTGAAACCGATTCAGGCTCAAATTATAATGTAGAATTACAATTTCAAAATCCATCACTTTTGATTTTAACTGCTGGTGAAACTGAATTCTTTGTATTATCAAATGATGAAATGATTGGAAAGGGTGAGTTAGAACCATTTACTCTTCAGCCATTATCCAGTAGTTATGTTGGAGGAACATTCCACACTGATATTGAAGAAAATGATGAATCAAAATCAGTAAAAATTACTGGAGTGACAAAATATGATATGATTTTAACATCTATTGATGTTCCATTTGTCTATTACCCTACAGAAGAGCAAGCAAGAGAATTTATACATCAAGAGTAGTTTCATCTCAAATGCTAACAGTTTTTGGTTCTACAGCCTTAGATACTATTAGAACCCCAAAAAAAACTCTCAAAAATGTTTTAGGTGGAGCAGCTACATTTGCTGCAATTTCAGCCAGTAATTTTGTGGATACTGGATTAATAGCAGTTGTAGGAAAAGATTTTCCTAAAAAGCATCATAATTTGTTATCAGAGCATCTTGATTTGAAAGGCTTTACAATAAAAAATGGAAAAACATTTCGATATGATGGAAAATATGATGATACTCTAAGTACAAGATCAACATTAAAGACAGAACTAAATGTTTTAGGAGATTTTAAGCCAACTGTTCCTGAAGAATACAAGAAATCTCAATTTGTATATCTTGCAAATAATGATCCTGAGCAAAATACAAAATTAATCAAAGAGTTTGACAATGTTAAATTTTCAATGTGTGACACAATAGATTTTTGGATTGCAACAAAACGTCAAGCAGTTATCAAGATGATTAAATCTGTAGATGCAGTTGTGATCAATGATGAAGAGGCAAAATTACTCACAAAAGAATTCAATTTGATAAAATGTGCTAAAAAAATGATGAATTGGGGGGCAAAATACGTGATAATTAAGAAAGGAGAACATGGTTCTCTCATGTTTTATGATGATGTAATTTTCCCAACTGCAGGTTTTTCATTAGAAGATGTTGTTGATCCCACTGGTGCTGGAGATTCATTTGCAGGTGCAATGATTGGTTATTTGGCTAGCAAAAAATCTACTAGTCTATCTGAAATTAAAAAAGCAGTTGTTTATGGAAATGTAATGGGATCTTTTGCAGTAGAACGATATGGTTTAGATGGATTACTAAAAATCAAGAAAGGAGATATTGGTAAACGAGTCAAAATGTATGAAAAGATGATTAGATTCTAAAAAGACTTAAGTCTAATTATTTTTCAAATCATTCTAGTTGACACAAGAAATTTCTGAAGATGTAGATCGATTAGAAACTATATTCAAACTTCAAAAAGGACTATCAGAAATGATGAAACTAGATAGATATCCAAAGGATTCTGAAGGAAGGGTTTCAGCATTATCTACTGCAATAATGCATGAAGCAGTTGAATTACAAAGAACCACAAATTGGAAATGGTGGAAAACGCCTACAGAATTTAATAAGGCAGAAGCAAGAGAAGAGCTTATAGATATTTGGCATTTTGTTGTACAAGCATCACTAGAGCTAAATCTTTCTCCTGATGATATTGTCGAAGAATATAAAAGAAAAAATGAAATCAACAGAGAAAGACAAAGAAACGGTTATTGAAGTAACTTTATCTTTTTTTCAATAATATCAAAATCAATTTCATTAATCATATTCTCTAAATGAATATATTTTTGAAAATATTTTATTTTGTTTTCAGAGCAAGTGACAAATGGATCTGGGCTTTGTGAATTTATAATTCTATTTTTTGAGTCAATTCCATTTTTATGTAATTCGAAAAGTGAATGACCAGCCTTGTGTCCCCAAACTTCTTTTCCACACACGATAATGGTCTTGACATTTTTGTTTTTGAAAACATAATCAATCATTGAATCAATTCCTTTATTTTCAGATAATAATCTCCCAGCAATACAAATCTGGTTCAAAATATCAGAATTTTGGAATTTTTTTAGTAAATCTATGCTTGAAAGAGTACATACTGCCACAGATGAGCCTGAATTGCCCAGAAATCTTTCTTCAGGAATAGGCAAAATTACCTTGCATAGTTCTCCAATTGCTTCTCCTAATGCATTCATAAAACTTCACGCATAATCTTTGCAATTTCATCGAGATTCTTTTTTGTTACTTTAGGATGAATAGGGATGGAAAGAACATTTGCTGCTGCCCAATCAGTAATCGGCAATTTTGTTTTTAATTTGTAAAATGGAGTTTTGTGAACTGGGGTTGGATAGTAAGCTGCTGCACCGATTCCTTTTTCATTTAATTTCTTGAGTAATTTGTTACGTTTGTTTGTAGCAATTGTGTACAAATACCAATTAACATTTTCATATTTTTTTACTTTTGGTAAATCAATTTTTAGATCAGAAATTAGTTTTGATAAATAATTTGCATTGTTCTTTCTTGCTTTCAAAAATTTTGGTAGTTTTTTCATTTGTATTGTTGCAATAGCTGCACTGATTTCTGGTAATCTAAGATTTAGGCCAAATATCCTAGTATCATATCCTTTTACCATACCATGATTTCTAATCATCAATAGTTTATCATGTAATTTTTTGTTGTTTGTTACAATAAATCCTCCTTCTCCAGCTGTCATAACTTTTGCAGGATACATGCTGTAGCATCCCATTTCAAAAAATGTTCCAGTATGTTTACCTTTGAATGTTGAACCTAATGACTGTGCTGCATCCTCAATAATTGGAATATGATATTTTTTTGAAATTTCTGATAGTTGTGATACATCTGCAACATTTCCATAGAGATGGACAGGAATTATTGCTCTTGTTTTCTTTGAAATTTTGCGTTTACAATCTAGTGGATCAATAGTATAATCTTCTTTCTTAATATCTACAAAAACTGGTTTTGCACCAACTGACAAAACTGCATTTGCTGTTGCAACAAATGTGAAAGATGGTAGTAATACTTCATCACCTTTTTTGATATCTAATGCTAATAGAGCAGCTTGAAGGGCAGCAGTTCCAGAATTTACAGCAATGGCAAACTTTGATTTTGTAAAGGATGAAACCTGCTTTTCAAATTGTTGAACGTGTTTTCCACCATGATTGGCAGCAGATGTAAGTGCTCCATTTCGTAAGATTGAGGTTACGGCTGAAATTTCCTCTTTGCCTACTATAGGAATGTTGATTGCAACCTTCAATAGTAGTTGTGCTTATAACTAGTCTATAAATCTCCTCAGGAACGCATGAATTTTTATATTTCAAAATTTGGCAAACGGCATTATGAAATCACGACATCTAGAAAGAACGGATCCAGGTTACAAAGTCTACCTGTACATTTTCTATGTTTGTGGTTTCATCATGGGTGCATCTTTGGTCTTTGGTGTTTATGTTACGATGCAAGAATGGTTAGCAAATGGAACCTATGTAATGGGAGAAACAATTCACAATACAACAATTCCTTTTGAGAATTTTGCTAGAGTTTCAACATGGATTTTCTTTTCAACAATAATTGGATGGTATTGTGTTTCAAGAATTGGATGGAGAAGAACTGCAGGAAATAAAATTGTTGGAGTCAAAATGGCTTTATTACAATTGATGTTACTAGGATTCTCAATCATTACCCTATACGAAGTATTATACAATTTCACTGTTCTAAATGCCCAGATTGCTGCTGGAGTAATTGACGGAATGGTTCCAGATATTGATAGATTATCAGTAGCGTATCCAGATCCTGATCGTCCGTGGAACTTAGTTTTTGCAACAAAAGTATTTCTTGCTGCATTCATTATCAGTACACATGCATTCTATCTTAGCATAAAGCCAAGAAAGAGTTTAGATGAATCTGAAGAGTAGAAATCTCTAAAAACTATTTTTTCTAGTTAGTCTATAATTTATCATGGGATTGTTTGGCTCAAATACAAATAATCTAAAATGTAAAAAATGTGGAACCGTTCTTCCAGATTATGATCGCCTCAAAAGACATCAAGAAAAAGCTCACAACAAAAAGAAAGAAAAATGCAGAGTTTGTGGGGCTGAATTTAACACAACTGATGAAATTAGAAAGCACGAGAAAAATTGCAAATAAATGAAATTATGATTTTATTTTGCTGGTCGTTTTAGTGCTTTTTCTATAGATTCAAGATTAGCAATCTCATTTTTTGAGTTTAGGGTCAATGTTTGGATCATTTCTGAGCCTAATTGAACAGATTGTTCAGGTAAAGTTTCTAAAAATTTCTCCAGTCCTTTCTTATAATTTTCAATTAACTCTAATCCTTCCTCAAGAGTCATACTAATTCACAGGGGTTCCATTATACAAAGTTTCAAAATTATTTTGAATAGCTTTATAGGCTAACTTTGTAAAAGTTGTTTTGATTTGGATGTATTAGAAAAAGTTGATTTAATTGAAAAACCTCCAACTGAAGAAGTAGTTACCAGAGATGAGTTAACAGAGTTATTCAAGACAAATTCTTCACCAAACCATTACATTGGATTAGAGATTTCTGGATTTTTGCATCTTGGAAGTTTAATTAGTACTGGTTTCAAAATTAATGATTTTGTAAAGGCAGGTGTTAATTGTAAAATTTTTCTTGCAGATTGGCACACATTGATTAATGATAAGCTTGGTGGAAATTGGGAAACAATTTCTAAAGTTTCAAAATATTATCAAGATGCTTTCAAATTAGTTTGTCCTGATGCAGAAATTATTTTGGGATCAAAATTATATGAAGAAAAAACTGAATATTGGTCTGAGCTTGTACGATTTACAAAACATATGTCAATAGCAAGAACAATGAGAACACTTACAATTATGGGACGTTCTGAAGATGATAATAAAATTGATGTAGCCAAATTACTTTATCCAGCAATGCAGGCAGTTGATATTCATTCGTTAGATGTTGATATTGCACATGCTGGAATGGATCAAAGAAAAATACACATGTTGGTTCGAGAGATTTTTCCAAAAATGAAATGGAAAGTTCCAGTAGCTATTCATCATAAACTACTTCCAGGACTATCAAAGCCCGCTGATCCAAATGAAATTGTAGGTAAAATGAGCAAATCAGATCCAAATTCAGGCGTATTTGTTCACAATTCTGATGAAGAAATCAAGAAAAAGATTAGCAAGGCATGGTGTGAAGAAGCAAATATCGAGAATAATCCTCTCTTAGAGATTGCACGAACTGTAATTTTCCATGAATTTACTGAGATGAATGTTGAACGTCCAGAAAAATTTGGAGGAAATGTTTCATATGCTAATTATGAAGAATTAGAATCTGATTTTAAAAATAAAAAATTGCATCCAGGAGATTTGAAACAAACTGTAGGAAATTATCTTGTAAAGATCGTATCACCAATTAGGGATAAACTAAATCTTAGTGATGAGATTTTTGAAGCAATAAAGAAAAGTTACTAAACTTTAAGATCAGGGTTTGTTTGTTCTTCTAGATTGTATTTTGATTTGTATCCTCTTGGATTAATCATTAAATCTTTGTAAGTATAAGTTGAAGAATTTCCTATAATGACCGTACTAACCATTCCAAGTTCATCTGAATGGTTTGGTAAGTTTTCTAAGTCAGTCATCACTATAGTTTCAGATTCTCTATATGCACTTTTGATAATTGCTACAGGTGTTGTTGGTTTTCTATACTTTAGAAGAATTTTTCGAGTATCTTGAAGTTGGTGAACTCTTTTTTTGCTAGCAGGATTGTAAACGACAATAACAAAATCACCTTTAGCAGCTGACTCTACTCTATTTTCAATAACTTCCCATGGAACAAGTAGATCACTCATACTAACTACTGCAAAATCAGTCATTAATGGAGAGCCAATAATTGATGCACATGAATTCAAAGCTGAAACGCCTGGAACAATTTCTACTTGCAATCCATCCTCAGGATTCCATCCAGTTTCTGCTAGAGTTTCATAAATTAAACCAGCCATTCCGTAAATTCCTGGGTCTCCACTAGAAACTAAAGAAACAATTTTACCTGATTTTGCAAGATCAATGCACTGATGTGCACGCTCAACTTCTTGTGTCATAGCATAACGATAAACAGTTTTACCTTCAATAAGATCTTGAACTAAATTTACGTATGTTTCATACCCAACAATTGTATCACTTTCAGAAATTACCTCTTTTGCTCTAAACGTCATATGATCATGGTGTCCAGGTCCAACACCTACAATGTTTAATTTCCCAGTCAACATAAATTGAAATTTTTTTGAATAATTTATCCGTTTAGAGATGATTCCTATTGGAAGGGATCAACAAATGGACAATTTACAATATGATCACTGTTTGTTGGTCTTGCAATACTAACCGAGATCATATTATCATCTCTAAAAGAATCAATATCTGATTTTGTCTCAAGTAGTTTTGCATTATTACTATCATTCCACTCTACAAGATAGATTCTCCACATCGGACTGTAATTTTTATCACCTAATGCAGCTGAAGCAATTCCTGGTTGGAAACCTAATGGACCAGTTCCTGTTATTCCGTTTTTGAATTGGAATAAATCAACTGCTGCAAGACTTGTGATTAAATTAGAAGATGATGGAGATGAAATAACACCCATTGTTTGAGCTGGACCAGAAGGAGTTGCATCAGTAACAATATAGTAAATTGTTCTTCCATCAGGTCCCCATCCTCTATGAGCAACAAAAGTTACAGTCATCTCTTCAGAATTAATTTCAGTAATTTGACCACCACCATATGGCATGTCATCTGTGATAGTACTATCAGGACGAACTTGCATTTGACCTTCAGGCCAAACAATTTGAGGAGTATTCAATACAATTCCAGTTTCATTAAATTCAATTCTTTCTTTTTCTTTAGCTTCAAGAATTTCTTCTTCAGTTTCAAAAATTGTTTCTTTTTGTCCAGGTTTCCAAGTAATTTCAATTAAAGAACTTAGTGCACTGTATTTTGATTCTTGTACAGGAGTAGATGAAAATACTTCGGCTTGATATCCAAGTATTCCTTCTCCTTCAACACCATTTTTGAAGATGTAGATTTGTTCTAATGCATCTTCAGGAGTTTCAGCAAGAGGGGGTGCAGGTTCAACTTTCCAGCCTTGTTTTTCAGTAAGGAAATTAGAATATTCTTCATCACTTCCGTCAGTAATGATGTACAATACTTCTTTTCCTTCAAAAATTCCCTTATGCATTGGAATTGTGGCAGGAACATTAGCTTTTGCAAGTAGTAACGATGGTTCTTCTTTTTCAAATTCAATTTTTTGCATAATAACTTCAGTTGGTTGCCCTCTAATCCAACCATCCACACTTATTGTAGATGTAAATTGTTTAGAATTTGATGAATGTAATCCTACTGCCGCACCTGTAAATTCAAAACTTCCAGCTTTTTTCTCCGAATCAATTAGTGATAAACCATAGATGGTTTTTCCATCAACACTCCAAGTAGGTTGGCCTTTGGCCTCCTGAGGACTTATTTCATGAAGAATTACTAACTGCACAGGCTCACTTGAAGTATATGTGATAGAGCCATCATAAATTGTTCCTTCATTTGGAGATAAGATTAATGATAATTGATGATTTTCATGTCCCTGACCAGGATCTTGAGAAGATTGAATAGTTTGAGTAAAGTGAATTTTTTTTCTAGAGCCAGCATCTGCAAATTGATCAGAAAATGTAGATATTGAAATTATTCCTAAAGCTAAAACGCCAATAACAGTAATTGCAACTAGTTTTTTCATTATAACATTGAATCCTTTTTTCCTTTAAATGATTTTGTCTTAATTGATTTTGTCAAGTTCAAATTCATTATGTAATGCACGAACAGCTGCACTAGTGTCAGAATTTTTTACAATAAATGCAAGATTCATTTCTGATGAGCCTTGTGTAATCATTGAAACATTTACTTTGTTTTTCTGGATTGAACCAAAAACTTTGGAAGCCACACCTACAGTTCCTCGCATTCCAGAACCTATCAACGCAATTATTGCAACATCAGTTGTAACTTCAAGTTTCTTGATGATTTTTCCTAATAACTCCATTTCAAGTGCACTAACTGCTTTGTCAAGATCTGAATTTTTTACTACAATGGTAATACTGGATTCAGAAGGATTCTGAGAGATCATCATAACGTTGATTCCAGCCTTGGCTAATGTTGCAAATATTTTGGCAGCTGTACCTGGATTTCCAACCATACTTCCTCCACGAATATCAATTAGACCATTATTTTTCACATTACTAACACACTTTACAGTATTTTTTACAGATGCAGAGGGAGAGGCAGTTACAAGAGTGCCTTCATTTTTTACATTAAAAGAACTTCTAATCTTCATAGGAATTTTCTTTGAGATTAATGGTTCAAAGGTACGTGGATGAATTTGTTTTGCTCCAAACAATGCCATTTCAACTGCTTCAACATAAGATACTTCTTTGAGTAATTTTGCGTTTTTGACAATTTTTGGATCTGCTGTCATTAATCCATCTACATCACTCATTAGCCAGATCTCATCTGCTTTCAAACAAGAAGCAATAGTAGTTGCAGAATAATCAGAACCGCCTCTACCAAAAGTTGTTACATGTCCATGCTGATCAGCACCTGCAAAACCACCTACAACAGGAATTGTTTTCTTTGAAAATAATCCATCTACTGTTTTTGAGACACGAAGTCTAGTAGTATCCATTAATGGTTTTGATTCACCAAAGTTTGAATCAGTAACAATTCCTACTTCTTTTCCAGTAAGTGGTATTGATTTTTTCCCAATATCACGAATAGCAGCAGATACTAATTTTACTGATAATCTTTCTCCAAATGAGATCAAATAATCCATTGAACGAGCGGTTACTTCTCCTAACAGAACCATACCATCAATTAATGCTAATAATTCTGCAAAATCTTCTTCAAGTTTTAAGATTAACTTTTTTCTAACATCACTTTTTTTGATTGTTTGTTTTGCTAGTTGTTTATGACGATTAGTAATTTTTGATGCAAGTTGTTCTGCTTTAGATTTATTTTCTTTTTTAATTGATTCAGAAATTTCAATTAAATCATCTGTGGTCCCACTAGTAGCAGAACAAACAACTACAATTTCATTTTTCTTTGATAGTGTACTGATATACTTTGCCACATTCTGAATATCTTTTGCAGATGAAATGGATGTTCCTCCATATTTTATTACAAGTCTCATTTCAAAATACCTGAACTAGTTAATCTTTAAATGCTTTAACTTTCCACGCGTGGAGCCAAGTAAAAGTGAATTCTTCCTATATTGGCAACTTTGAATTCAATTCTAAGGGGTTTTGCGCTTGAAAATTCACAGGTGATAAATCCTGCATTAGCTCCTACTGCCTTTACAACTGGATTCAGATATTCAAGGCTGTATGTTCCTACACTATCTTCCTTGGATGAAATTTCTTCGATATCCTCTTCTGATTTGTCTAAATCAATAGTTACCTCACCAGAATCTCCTTTTCCAGAAAAGTCTGCTTTGGAATCAGAAGTCTGGATTGTTAGATAATCTGATACCACTTGGACATCCCCTAAAATTTTATCAAATTTAGAAGAAGACAAGCTAATCTTTGAATCGTAAGGAATTTTTGGTAATGGAGTATCAGTTGCTGAGCTTTCAATTAATCTCATTTTGTATTTTTTATTTTTTCCAACCGTTACAAGCAACATGTTCTGCTCTGAAATGCTAATTTCAATACTGTCTTTTTTGTCAGCTCGTTTGATCAGTTTTGAGAATTCATCAATTCTAACTCCAAATTTAATTTCATTATCGCATTCATATTTTTCAAATGCAGAATTAGGCCATGAAATATCAATTAAAGCAACATGAGAAGGATCCATTCCTCTAAATGAAATTCCTTCAGCTGTAGCGGTAAAAGTGGCTTCTTCAACTAAAGTTGAGATAGCAGATATGATTGCTTTAAGATCATCCGATCCACTAGTTTTAGCACCAAATGTCAAATCAACTTTCCTGACGTAATGTTCCAGTTAAACGTTATGCGTAGTTACGCCAAGTATACGAACATTTTGTACAACGATAAAATTGGGTAGTAGGTTCATCAGCACTTCTTGTTTGCAGCATCCACCAAATTGCCTCATCATGTCCACATTTTTCACATTCAATTTTGATTGTTGGATGAGATTCTTCTCCTTCATTTCCTTCAAAAGCTAGAATAGATTCTTCTACAGGTTCATCAACTTTTTTGGTTTGTTTTTCTTCTTGTACTTCAGAATAATCACATTTAGGACACTGAAGTCCAGAATCACCTTTCTTTAATTTGACCTCACATTTGGGGCAAAACTTCAATTCTAATTTACCTGAATTTTTGAATTGAATAATTGCTTGAACTCATCAGCCTTTTTGATTGCTGAATCAGCTGCTTTTTGGATTTCTCCTAGTGGTTTTGATTTTGAATTGATTCTCATCCAGCATTCATTTGTGAGTGGATGTTTGACTATAACACCTGCAAAATCAATATTTGAATCCTGTAGGAGTTCATGTTGAATAATATACAAAATTCCAATATCAGTTTCTGTCACTGAAAGGCTAATTTCTTTAGGTTCGGAACTGATCACTTGTGCGTTCATGTATTCAGAAAAAGCACTTATTGCGGATATAAATCATTATGAGCAGTTAGAATGGGAGAAAGCAAGATTTCAGCAATTGAACTGGTTAAATCTGAGGATGAATACTCTTCAGAAGACAAAATTGAGGTTAACGTACAATTTTCAGTGCAAGGAGACCTTAGAGATGCCTTCAATGAGGTAAATTGGACAAAGGCATATGATGCTAATGATGTTTCATTCAAGCTGAAATATGGAGTCAAATTGACTTCAGGCGGATTCAGAAAAAAGGAGCTTGGAAGAACTATTGACACATATCGAAAAGCATCAATTTTTTGGACCAGAAATCCAAAACTAGTCAATCCAATGAAAGAAAGAAGAATTTGGATTCAGGTAGCAAAGAACTTTGAGCCCTTTATCAGACTCTCAGAAGAAGAAGTGAGAGAGGAATTGTTTGACTTTAATGAAAAATTTGTATTCAATGCTTCAGACTTGGGTAAAGGAAAACACAAGTTAAGTGCAGAAGCATTTGCATCATGGCAAAAGCATGAATTTACAGAACCAGGAAGTGTCAAAAACAGTTCTGGTGAAATCGAGATTACAATCAATTAGGGATATAAGGAACTTTTCAGAGTAATCATTATGGCAAAATACGATGGTCTTTTAGGACAACCAGTTCTTGAAGTAGAAGATCCTGACAAAGAAGGTGGAATTACATTTATCTTCAAAGACAACAGGTTCATGTTTATCAAAGCAGCTGATGGAAAGATTGAGACAGTATCAATTCCAGAATAGGTGACAGATGAATGGAAAAATACGACCCAATCAAAATGCTTGAACTAGTAAAAGTTGAAGATCCTGATTCTGAAGGTGGACTCACTTTGATCTTTCAAGAAAATAAAACTCTAAAAATCAAAATTGTAGATGGAAAGTTAGTTTCTGAATTTGTTTAAACTAATTTCTCACATGTTTTTCATAATATCCGATAGCTAATTCCTGTACTTCTGATTGAATAGAACCAGGACGTTCATCTCGAATTTTTTTAATTGCATCAACAGCTGTAAATTTCTTGTATTTTACAAAATAACAAGCAAGTATAGTTCCTGCTCTTCCCATTCCGGCTGCACAATGAACCATTACTGATTGATTGTTTTGGATTTGATTATGAATAAACTCTACAGCTGAATCAATTTTTTCCATATCAGGTGCAGTCAAATCTGGAGTTGGGACATGCAGATAACCAATTTCTTTTGTCCATTCATCAGGCAATGAATTTTCAGTCATTGTTACAATATTTTGTACGCCTTGACTACGAAGCCATTCAAATTCATCATAGCTTGTTGGCATACCAGAGCCTGCTAATTTTTCTTCAATTAGCCACGAAAAGTTTGTCGGTTTTTTGGTAATTTTCCCGTGTACTTTTCTCCAGATATTTCCTGGTTTGCTCATGATAGAATGTGAATTGTTCTATATTTTTAGGATTACGAAATCTCCTAGTGTGCAATTGCTCTTACTGGTGATCCAGTAGCATCTTTGAGTTTTAGAGGAAGAATAGTAAAATTGAATTCAGTCGAAGGGATTTTTTGAAGATTAGCAAGATTTTCAACTATTAAGACATTATTTTTAGAGAAAATATGATGCACAGAAAATGATTCGTCTTTTCCAAGATCTATACTAGGGGAATCAATTCCAACAAGATTAACTTTTTTTGATGTCAAATACTTTGCAGCAGATTTATTCAGTCCAGGATTTTCAAGAAAATAATTATCTTTTTTGAGATTTTTTTGCCATCCTGTATAAAAGAAAATAGAAGAATGGTTGGGAATTTTTCCAAATTGTTTTTCAAATAATTGAATATCAGACATTGAAATTGCAGAATTTTTGGATTTTGGTATTTTAATCAGTAATCCAATACCTGTCAGTCTATCTATTGGTATTTGATTAATTTTAATTCCATTTTTTACAAAGTGAAATGGTGCGTCGATATGTGTTCCTGTATGAGAACTTAGAAACAATAATTCTAGATTATATCCATCATCATGAAGATCCGACCAGGAAAGGAATTGTGGTTTTGGAGAACCAGGAAAACTAGGAATAGAATTTGAAATTGTTAATGTAAGATCTAGTGGTTTCATACCTAATTGTCAATGGAAGTAATTAATCAATTTTGAACCTATGAAAGGTTAAATACTGATTGATGAAAATTTGCTTGTGCCAACTGCATATGTTTTATTGAATTCTGACTTGGGTTCAGATGAATCAATCATCAACGAAGTAAAGCAAATTCTTGCTGAAGAAAACATTACCTATGAGGTTCAGGGAGTTTACGGTGTCTATGATATCGTGCTGAAATTATCATCAGATGATGCTGAAAGACTACGTGGAATTATAACAAATAAGGTGCGTAAAATTAGCAAGGTACAATCAACTTTAACCATGATGGTTATTGAGGAACAAGAAAATCTATAGATTTTTGATTGCTTCAACTACTTTCATCATTTCAGATTCCGTATTGAAAAAGTGAGGAGACGCTCGTACAATTTTTTGTTCGTTTATTTCACGAACTGCTAAAACAATATTTTGTTTTTCAAGTCTATCGACAATGTTCTGCGATTCTTCATTTTCAATGTTGAATGAAATAATACTAGTTCGCTGTTCAGGATCATCAGGTCCATACAAAATAATTTTTGGAATTTTTGATAATTCCTCTCTTAGTAAAGATGATAGATGTTGATTTTTTTGACGAATATTGTTCAGACCAAATTTCATTAAATAATTTACAGAAGATTCTAATCCAACTATTCCAACATAATTTCTAAATCCAGTTTGAAATTTGTCTGGTAGTTCTTTGTATGCAAGATTTTTTTCTTCGTATAACATTGCAGATTCGCCCCCAATTGTTGTTGGTTCTAAAAGCTCACTTGATTTTCGATTACAGTAAAACAAGCCAGTTCCCATCGGACCGCAAAGCCATTTTGATCCATTAAATGACATGAAATTACATTTTATGTCAGATATGTTCATCTCGCCAATACAGCCTATAGTTTGAGCACTGTCAATAAAATACGGAGTATCTTCTAGAATTTTTCCAATTTCATTTACGGGTAAAATTGCTCCAGTATTGTATAATGCATGACTCAAAGCAACAAGACTAGTATTCTTATCGACTAGATCCTCTAATTGCTCCATTGTAAATAATCCATCTTTGTCAATTGGAAGATTTTTGATTGAAATCCTATTTCCTAGTTTAAGCCAAGGGTAAAAATTTGCATGATGTTCATGAGTCATTCCTCTAATTACAATGTTAGAATCATTATAGAAAGATAGACCATTTGCAACAAAGTTGATTCCATCAGTAGTACTTTGGGTAAGAACAATTTCATCAGGCTGGCAATTAAGAATTTTAGAGATTGAAGTTCTAACATTTCTTAATTTTTCTGTTATGAATGGTTCAGATTCCTTAGAGTCAGGTCCAAGAGAATTATAATTAATTAGAAATTCTTTCATTGCATCAATGCTTTGTAAAGGCATCAAAGAAACTGATGCATTATTTAGATAGATTTTTCCAGAATTTGGGAAATCATCAGAAATATCATTTGAGTTAAAATTCATTATTATATCTGTAGAATTCTTAGATTGTGTTGGATAAAAATCCTGAGAAAATTATCACAGCAGACTTGAATTTGATTAAAAAGGAATTTGAAAATAATGTTCCAAGTTTGGTTGTATGTTCTGAACCATTTAACAAAGCTGAATTTCTAATTCACTTGGTAAATTCAATTGATTTTCCAATAATTTTTGTTGATTTGGATTTTCTATATTCAGGATATGTAAAATCTGGAATGATAGAAAAGAAAGACAACATAACAATAATGCAACCTACCAAAGATAATTGGAATGAAACCTTTACTGAAGTTATATCTAAAGCATCCAAAGAAAAATTTTTGATAGTTATTGACTCACTAAATGGAATTTACAACATGTTTGATAACTTGGACTCTGTAAGATTTGTAAATTCTAGTTTGATGCTCTTATCTTCAGTAGGTAAGCAAGTTAATTCATCTGTAATCATTACTGCAATGGTGAGAAAAAAAGAAAATGAAGAGTGGGTATTAGCTCCAGGTGGAAAACAACTAGTAAAATCATCTCAAACTAGTATGTTTTATGCCAAAAAAGTGAATAACCAATTGATTTTGTCAAGATTAGGGAAGAGTAATTCTGAAAAATTTTTGATCGGTAAATAATTCTAAAATGCGATCAATTTTCAAACGCCGTTATAAAATTTCAAACGCCGTTATAACTCCAAAAATCTAGGTAAATTATATTAATGTCGGATTAGGATTTAATTTTGTTATGCCAGTAGGAATTATTCCAGACATCAGCGAACAAATGTGTATCGGATGTGCACTATGTGTAGAAATCTGTACAACATTAGGTCCAGATGTCCTTAGAGTAAAACCAGTTGAAGGCTGGAAGAGAGGTAAAGCATTTGTTTTCTACCCAGAGAGATGTATTTCTGACGGTGCATGCATCGGTGTATGCCCAACAAAAGCAATCTTCTGGATGAGACCAATGGACTTTACTGTTGGACAACCAGTTCCACTCTACAAGAACTCAGTCTTCGTCAAAGGTTGGACTGAATTAATCGATTAGATTAGTTCTTTTTAATTTCTTTTTATTATTTTTCTCCTAAAATTAACTAGGCACACATCATTATCAAATCGAAGAATTACTTTAAGGTGTAAATATCAATTCTTTAAAATCTAGTTGCCGTAGAAGAAGTAAATTGTCAATCTCATTTAATTTAGATAGAAAACTCATTTTTTTAGTAATGATAGTTTCGGTTGTTGCCTTAACTATTACAGGAATTTTGAGTTTTAATTATGCTGATCAAATTCTTACAGAAAGAGCTTCAGAACAACTGATAGGAGAATCCACTGTGAGAGGTGAAACTCTACGACTATTATTTGAATCACGTGTTGAACAAAACAATATTCTAGCAAATGACCCAATGATTCAGATTCTAGTTTCAGAAATGAATCAAATTACTGATGAGGAATTCAAGGAAGTAAAAGACAACAACAGAAGAGATTTTCTAATTCAAGTTCAAGCTTTCCAAGAACTAATTGGATTCTCAATAGGATTTGAAGATGTTAAGATTGTGGGTGCAAATGGAAATGTATTTTTTTCCTTGGTAGGAGTAAAGAATGAAAATTTTTCAGATAACCCAATGTTCCAAAGAGGATTAACTGAATCATATATTGACTTTGAACCCAGTACGGGTGGCAAAAAGATGATTGTTGTATCTCCAATTTATGCTGAAGACAGTAAATTTGGTGATGAACCAATTGGAGTAATCATTTCAAGAATGAGAACAGCTGCTATAGACAATATTTTGATCAATAGAAGTGGATTAGGTGAAACTGGAGAAGTGTATATTGTAAATGAAAAATTTGAAATGCTATCTGAATCTAGATTTATTGAAGATGCAGTTTTTCAAATTAAAGTAGATACACTTGGAGTTCAGAAATGTTTCATTGAAGGAGAAGAGCACTTAGGACTATACGATGACTATAGAGGAATTCCAATTTATGGTTCATCTTACTGTGCCAAAGATTTGGGAATAGTTTTGCTTGCAGAAATTGATGAAGCAGAAGTTGCAAAACCCATAGGAGTATTGGAAGATAGGATTATGCTTACTGGAATAGTTATTACCATTGGTATGGGAGGTGTTGCCTTTGTAATTTCAAAGTCTCTTTCAAGGCCATTAAACAAGCTAAAAAATGCTGCAAATAAGATTGCTAGTGGGAATTTTGATGTTAGAACAAATATCAAAACAAGAGATGAGATTGGTGAGCTATCTAACGCATTTGATTCCATGGCACAAAAGCTGCAAGACTCTTTAATTGAAATTAAGGAAAAAGAAGATGTTATCAAACAACAAGAAGAAATATTGTTGAAATTTTCTCAACATGCTCAAAATGATTGTGTAGGAGTAATTGACATGAAAGATTCTACAAAAATCTCTGCAGAACTTTCAGAAGAAGAATTTAGTAAAATGTACGAAATTTTCTTAAATTTTATGGCAAAAATCATTCGAGAACATAATGGTGAAGTCGTTAAGAGTATTGGAGATGCATTGATGTTTAGATTTTCTGATATAAAACCACATGATTCAGTAGCCATGAAAAATGTTGTAGAATGCTGCTTGTCAATGCTTGATAATCATGAGAATTTAAAACAAGAATTAGCTGCAAAGAATCTTCCAGAATTAAATTACAAGATTAGTGCAACATATGGTTCAGTAAAAGTTGCTGAAAGTGCAACATCAAATATTGCAGATATTTTTGGACCTACAGTTAATCGATGCTTTAAAATCAATTCATTATGTCCTAAAAATAGCCTAGTAGTTGGAATAAATCTCTATGAATCTCTAAAAGATATGCCTGAATATGCTTTTACAGAATTATGTATAATAGAAATGAAACAAAAATATGGTTATGAAATTTTTGAAGTGAGAAGAAAACCAGAAAATACTAGTAACTAATTTTTAGAAAAACCAAATTTGGATGCCCAACTGCTCTTTTGTTTTTTAGTTGGTTTCTTTGATAGATTGTTTAGCATGTCATATGTAATGGTAAATCCATGACCAACCATAGTTGCATCTTTGTTGAAATTTTGCTTTTCAGGCACAAATTCATCTGCTAAATCTTTGATTTTCTTTGTTTTCAAATCAAATAATCTAATTTTCTTTCCATTTTCAAGTTGGACAATTGCATCTCCGCTTAAACCTTGAATTGAGAAGGTTGCAAAAAATCTGATGGTTCCACCTTCTTTTAGATTGATTACAGAATCATAAGTTAATTTTTCACCATAAAACAATATTTCACGTGCAGTTATTTGCACATCATCTTCAACATTTAGAACAATTATGCTGTCAGCGTCTAAAGAAACAGTATTAACAACATTTTCTGCAACAATTTTTCCTTTAGGTGCAGAAACAAAAGTTCTATGTTCTTGAATTTGGTAAATTCCTACTCTTCCTTCCGGATCTTCAACTCTGAACTTTCTTCCAAAAATATTTCCAACAACGATATTTCCTTGATCAGCAACAATTCTTGCACCATTATCAATTCTGTATTTGTTTTCAACCGGATCAACAAATTTGAAATCACCTTTTGTTAGATGAATGTTAGTTTGAAATTCTTTTGTCCATGATGGACTAGTAATACTTCCTTGCATGATTATTGGACCATCATATCTCAGACTTCCTGCCATAAAATTTCCTTTAATTGATAATGCACCATTAGCTTTTCGTTCTAATTCAATTTCACCAAGAGTTTTTGAACCAAATAATCTTGTTGCAGTTGAATTTGCTCGGTTTAACGCTGCAGCCCATTCTTCTGCAGTTTTCATTTCTTTTGAAAGCTGTTGTCCTAGAATCTGATTTTTCCTCCTTACATCAGCTTCTGAATCTCCTGTGTAAACCCTAGAATTTTTTATTTTTTCAACATCTGTTTCAGGATATTTTTTCCCAATTTTGAGATCCTCATAAGCTTGTTTAATTTTGATAAATTGTTCATTCTCACCACCACGATCAGCATGAAATTGAAGGGCAAGTCGTCTAAATGCATCTCGGATTTCTTTTTCAGTAGATCCTTCTACAATTCCCAAAATATCGTAATTACTCTCAACCATCGCCTTTCCCCAATAAAATTAATTTTTCTTATTTCCTATACTTGTATCTTATTGAAATACTGAATATCAAGGATATGAAAAGAAAAGAGTGAATCTAAATGCTACTTTACAATTAGAACCGGAATGTTGGTTTTATGCATAACATAATTGGATGTACTTCCTAGAAATGTTTCTTTAGTTGCACCCAAACCTCTTGCACCAATCACAACCATGTCAAAATTTCCTTTTTTAGCAAATTTGACAATTTCAGAACCAGTGTTTCCACCACCAGTTTTGTAACTGAATTTTGCACCTGCCTTTTGAACTCTGTTCATTGCTGGGCCAATTGCCTTTACAGCTTTTTTCTGAGCTTCATCTTTCATTTTTTTAGTATATTTTATTCCAGCAGCTAGTGGCAAATGAAATACATAAAATCCAGTGATTTCAGCATCGCTACCTTTTGCAATTTCAATGGCTCTATCTAATCCTCTAGTTGAGTTTGCTGAACCATCAACAGGCACAAGAATTTTTTTAAATTTTGCCATGTAAAAAATCTCGAATAACTCAATATAAGAAACGATTATGATTTTCAAAAATGGTTTTGATAATTGATAATTAGAAAATTATTTTTTTGATTTTGCTAAAGCTACTACAGCAATTGCAATTCCTATTACTCCAACTCCAATTCCAATATAGCCTACATCCATTTGTGATTTCGAATTTTCAAGATTCTTGACCGATTCTTTTAGATCATTGATATCAGAAATAAGAGCAGTATGTCCATCAATTATTTGAGTAACTGTTAGATCAGCTGGTTCAGGAAATTCAATGTAAGAACGCTCAGCAACTTTAGGAGGATGCATTGATAGACTGATTGGTGTTTCTTCAATTGTACCAAGAACATTTGCCTGATAAAATCCTGAAACAGTAGGATTGACAAATGCGTAATATTTACCCGGAGTATTATGATCTGGTACTAAAGGAAGAGTAATGCTATCGGCTTTGTAAATCAATTTCATTTTTACAGTATTTTTTAATCCAGAAACTCCATTTTGAAATGGTTGTGATTCAGCACACTTGATTGGTTCAGGGATATCTGGACACGGAATTAATGGACTAGCAAAAAACTCAATTGCGTTTGTTTCACCAGAAACAACAGGTTCATTCATCCAACCAATTTCAACGCGATAATTTCCTACAGCATCAACTGTATGAGCATGAGCTATTCCAACAAAACCAGGTACAAGTAAAAGAAACAATGCAAAGTACTTTATTTTCAATATAGAAAAAAATCGCTTTTGATTTTAAAAACGTTCTACTATTTTATCAAAAAATTATTCAATTTTGATATTTGTACCAACTATGCATCTGCATACATTGAGACTTCCCAAGCAGTAGGAGTTTGGGCAAAAGCAGTATATTCTTTGTATTTTAATTCAGAATAGACATCAAGGAAATCTTTTGTAAATACCTCTTCTAAAAAGGAAGAATCACTTGAAAGTGAGTCTAATGCACCCTTCAGAGATACAGGTAATGAGCCAATTTTGTACTCACGCTTCTTTTCAGCAGTAAGTTTGTAGACATTTTCTTCTATAGGATCACCAGGATCAATTTTGTTCTTAATTCCATCTAATCCTGCTAAGAGTAAAGCTGCCTCTAAGAGATAGATATTAGCGGTTGGATCAGGAACTCTATATTCAAGTCGTTTACTTTTTTCTTGATTTCTGTTATACATTGGAACACGAATTGCAGCTGAACGATTTGCTAATCCCCAACACACATTGACTGGAGCTTCAAATCCAGGAACTAATCGTTTGTAAGAATTTGTGGTAGGATTTGAAATTGCACATAAAGCAGATGCATGACTAAGAATTCCACCAATATAGTATCTTCCAGTTTGACTCATCTGTGCTAGTTCATCATCTTGATCATACATTGCATTTGAATCACCATTCCAGAGACTTTGGTGAGTGTGCATTGCAGATGCATTATCACCAAAAATTGGTTTTGGCATAAATGTTGCAACTTTGTTTTTTCTTTTTGCCTTAACTTTAACTAAATTTTTTACACCAATTACATTGTCAGCCATAGCAATCATTTCATCATAGACAAGATTAATCTCACATTGTCCAGATGTTGCTACTTCATGATGTTCTGCTTCAATTTTGATTGAAAAATAATTATACAAATCATCACATACATCTTTTCTAAAACCTTCTAGAGTATCTTTTGGTTGTGATGGATAGTATCCCTCTTTGATATCAATTGCTGTACTGACATTACCTTTTGCCCAAGGGGATTCTTTTGATTCAATTGAGTAGCCAGAACCACCATAAGAATGGGTAGCAGCATATGGAGATGGATATACATTGATTGTATCAAATACAAAAAATTCAATTTCTGGACCCCAGTTTGTATGAGTGAATCCTAATTCTTTTAATTTTTCAGAAGCTTTGAATGCGATACTTCTTGAATCTCTGTTATATCTAGAATCTTTAGAAGTACTTCCATCATACAAATCACAAAATATACGAGCATTTTTTCTATGTCCAGGATCATAATCGGGTGGAAGAATTTTAAACGAATTTGGATCTGGCATGAGAATCATATCAGAGTTGTTAACTGATTTAAAACCAACAATGGAGCTTGCATCTAATTTTTCAAGACCATTTACGAAACTATTTTCATCAATTGCATAACTTGGCATTCCAACATTATGTAGTTCTCCAAAAATGTCTACAAACCAAAAATCAATAAATGAAATTTGTTCATCTTTTATAGTCTGTAAGACTTGGGTTGAATTCAACTATACATTTTAGAAAATTAATTTACTAATGCTATCTAGTAAGATAGATTTGTCAATATAGTCAGGGAAATTATAAGATTATTTGGTCTTTGATGCTTTGAATTGTTCTAATTCTTCTTCGAAAAAGAATTTTTCACCTGATGCAGGTTTAAGATCATCTAACCAAATTGCATTTTCATCATATTTTGCAAAGAATGGTTTGTGGGCCCAATCTGGGTTTCTTCCCTGTAAAAATCTCAATATCAGTAATTTTTCCCCATTAAGTTCAGTAGTACCTACAACTTGGACTTTGCCAGGTGTTGCAGACATACTTGGACCTCTGACAGTTCTAGCTAAACCACTTACTGAGGAATATGCTTTGATGAAGATTTCATATGCCCTCACCAGAGGGACGCCAAAGTAATGTTGGGCTCCTGTATCTCTTACAACAAACATGTAATATGGAATACAACCTAGTTGAACCTGTTTTCTCCACATTTCTGCCCACATTTCAGCATCGTCATTGATGTGAGCTAAGAGAGGTGATTGTGTTCTAATTTGAGCTCCAGTCTTTCTTACTTCTTTGATAGCAGCTTTGACTGCAGGTGTTGATAATTCGTTTAAGTGATTAAAGTGGGCCATGAATGCAAGATGTAAACCACTATCAGTAATTTTTGTAAAAGTTTCTAGCATTTCTTGAGAATCAGAATCTGTCAAAAATTTGTAAGGCCAATATGATAATGCTTTTGTTCCAATTCTTATTGTTCTAAGATTTGGAAGTTTTGCTTCAATTAGTGTATCAATATATTTTGAGAAAATCTTTGCTTTCATAATCATTGGATCTCCACCAGTAAAGAGAATATCAGTAATTTCTGGATGCTCAGAAACGTATTGAACAAGTTGTTGTCCTTCTTGCATTGCAAATTTCATCTCATCCATTCCAACAAATTGTGGCCACCTAAAACAAAAACTACAATATGCATGACATGTTTGACTTTGACTGGGGAAAAACAAACATGTTTCTTTGTATTTATGTTGCATTCCATATAATTTTGTTCCATCATTAAGAGTTGGAACATTAAGTTCCATTTGTCCAGCAGGATGTGGATTTAATTGTAAACGAATTTGATTTGCAACTTCTGCAATTTCTTTTTTATCAGAAGTTTTTTGCAGTGTTGCTTCCATTAACTTGTAATGTTCTGGTTTTAACATTCCTTTTTGAGGAAATGTTAGAACATACATTGAATCAGTTGGAATTTTTTCCCAGTCAATTAATTGTTCAACAACGTAATTGTTTGCTTTGAAAGGAAGAACATTTCCAACAACTTCCATTTCAAATTTTTTTTCTTCAGGAAGTTTTTCAATTTGTGGAATATCTCTAAAGTTTGCTAAAGTATATGATTTTAAAGATGGAGATTCATCCCAAACTGATTCCTGATAGGTCATTTAGAAAATAGTACGTTTACCCTTGTTAAAGGTTACAGGCTCACTACGCACAAATTTTCTAAATAATGATAATATGGCTTAAGGTTTGTATTCTAGTACATGAATTGGAGTAAAATAGTGATTTGAAATGGCTGAAGAAGAATTATCACAAATTTCAGTAGGAGAATTTGAAACAGTTTCTCAATTATTAGCATCGTCAGAAGCCTTGCAAATGGCTTTCTTGGTAATGATAGTTGGAATTATTGGAATCGTAATTGGTTATACAAAATTTTCATCATGGGTTGGAACACGAAAGATCTACTATTCTAGACCACATTTGTCTAGATTTGTAAGAAGAGCTGTCCTTCCGTTTTTTGCTATTGCATTAATTACTGCAATTAATGTACATATTCAAACAGGTGTCTTACTTGGAGAAGATCTAACAATAGTAGGAGATGAACATGTATCTGCTGAAGAAACATTTGCAAAAATTCTGAATACCTTCAATATTCTAGTTATTGGATATACAATATCTCATCTAGTTCCTATAGCCCTGACAAAACGTGATAAATCAAGTTTGGAAAAAGAGGACTTTGATGGATGGTTTGAATTGCGTGGATTTATCGACGATGATGGAGACTTGTTTCATAAATTGTACAAATGGGTTCCACCTAAAATTAGACCGGATGAGATTGATGAAGCAGAATTTGAGGAGAAATTAAAGACGCCAGAAGGCCAAGAATATTTAGAGAATTTTAGAACGATTAAAGGAAATCCAATTGGAGGATATGAGAAATTAGTTGATGAACCATTTGAAGAATGGAAAAAATCTGAAAGAACAAAATATGGAAAATATTTTGAAAATTGTGTTTCTGGAAATAATCAATCAGGAAGAAAATTAAGACCTGGAGCAAAACCTGATGAGATTTTCCCAATTGATGTTTGGAGAGAAGAGAAGAGAACTCATGGATTTGAACCAATTATTCCAAGTCATCGTCCACCTGGTTATGCAAAGAAAAAAAGAGAAGGTATTCCAAAATCAGCAAAACAAATTCTTCCAATAGGAATTTTTATTGCAACAATTTTGGGAGTTGTTGCATGGTGGGGAGTAGATTTGATAGTTTTGGCTACAGCTACAGGAGGTTTAGCCATTGGTTTAGGATTAGCTTTGCAAGAAACCATGCAGAATTATTTTGCATATATTTTCATTAGAAAAGACAAAATTTTCGTTGAAGGTGAACGTGTAAAATTAGATACGGGTTACAATGGATATGTACATAAAATCACGCCTAGAGTCACATATGTTAGAGATGCATTAAACGAATCAATGGCCATAATTCCTACCAGACAATTAGTCAGTGCTCAAATTGTTAACTACACTCAGGGTGTAAAGATGGTACCTGCTGTTGTTGATGTGGGTGTTTCTTATCTTAATGATCCAAAACAGGTTTCTGCAATTCTTGTTAAAGTTGGAAAACGTGCTATGAAAGAAGTTGTGGATAGCAAAGGTAGACATCTAATTAGACAAAGGAGATGTCCATATCTAGAGAAAAATAAACCAAGTTGTGGATGTGACAAAGACATTCATGTTGACATTAATCAACCAGTTGTAAGATTTAATCAGTTCAATGATTCTGCACTAGATTTTTCGTTATGGGTTTATGTCAGAGATTATGGAGCTCAATTCAAAACTAAAACAGACCTTAGAATCATCATGTATGAAGAATTCAAGCGATATGATATTAGAATTCCATGGCCAATTCGAACTGTATACCAAGGAGATGAGAAACGTGAGCAAGAGGAAATTGACAAACTTACAGAAGAAAGAGAAAGAGTCATTGATGAGTTTGGAACCGGCGATATTGGTCGCGGTAGTGGAGAAGACGAGTAGGTTTCTCAAAACTTAAGAAACCCAACAAACCACAATTTTGTATTGAAGAATATTTCTGTAATTTCTGGAAACACAACTGAAGATTTAGCAAAAAAGGTTTCAAGAAAGATTGGTGCCAATTATGTAAAATCTGAGATACGAGTCTTTCCTGATGGTGAATCAAAAATTACCCTATCAGGAAAAATTTCCAAAAAAAGATCTATTGTAGTTCAATCAATTTTTCCACCAGTCGATACAAATCTACTTCATGCCCTATCACTAATTGCTAAAGCAAGAGAAACTTCTTCAAAAGTGACAGCAGTCATTCCATACATGGGGTATGCTAGACAAGATAGAGAATTTTTACCTGGAGAAATTGTCACAATGAAAGTTCTGGCAAAATTGTTCAAAGGAGCAGGAGCATCAGAGATTGTAGCAGTTGATATTCACAGTTTGATTGGGCTCAAACACTTCAAGTTTAAGACCAAAAATATCAGTGCAATTCCTGATTTAGTAAGATATTTCAAGAAAATGAGGCTAAAAGAACCTCTTGTAGTTTCGCCAGATCAGGGTGGAAAAGAAAGAGCTGCGGAGTTTGCTAAAGAATTAGGTTCAGAGTTTATTGCACTAGAGAAAAAGCGTGATAGAAAAAGTGGAAAAGTTGAGATCAAAACAAAAAATGCAACTGAAGTAATTGGTAGAGATCTAATTTTAGTTGATGATATGATTAGTACTGGAGGAAGTATTGTAAAGGCAACACAATTTCTTAAAAAACAAAAATGTAAAAAAATTTTTGTTGCATGCACACATGCTCTCTTAATGAATGATGCAGATAAAAAAATTAGAAAAGCTGGAGTTTCAAAAATTATTAGTGCAAACACAATCCCAGGAAAAACATCAATAGTTGATATTTCTAATTCAATTGCAAAGGCAATAGTATAATGCCAGAAAGTTTTTTTGTTTTAAGTAAAGAACAATTAGAATTAGCAACAGATGAAATAGTTGCAATAGCAAAAATGTATGATCGATTTTCTAAAATAAAAATAATCTCAAACTTAATAATTATTCAATCAAAAACTAATTGGGAAAAAATTGCACAACGTGCAACTTTTGTTAAAACGTCAGGACAAATATTAAGAAAAATGTCGGGATTATTTCTTAATGAAGAAAAATTTGAAGTGCTAAAAAATGCAAAAACATTTGTTTGTAGAATAATTAATTTATCTTCAAATCAGTTTAACATTCAAGAATTGGAAAGCTCTATGGGAGACATGATTTCAAAATTTTCAAAAGCTAAAGTAAAGTTTGACAATCCTGATATCATAGTTTACTTAATTTTTACTGATAAAGAGAATTTCTTTGGTTTTTCTAAAAAGAGCAAAGATAAGGACAGGCCAAAAAAAGTGAAAAACCATCCTAATGAATTAGATTGGAAGTTAGCAAGAGTGATGCTTAATTTGATTGGATTAAAGGAAGGCCAAACAGTATGTGATCCATTCTGCGGCACAGGAACCACTCTCTTAGAGGCAGAGTTAATGAAAATTAAAGGAATCGGCATAGATTTCAATAAAGAAATGTGTGAAATTTCTAAAGGCAATATCAAAGCAAATAACTACAAATCAAAAATAATTCAGGATGATTTCCACAAATTGACTGAAATTGCTAATGAATTCCAAGGAATTGTGACTGATTTACCCTACGGTAGAAACTCAAAAACAACAAAAGATCCCAAAAATTTGCTAAAAGAATTACTGTCAATTATTCCAAAAAAGAAGAGATTTGCGATAATGTTCAAAAAAGAATTAGGAGAAGGGCTGAAATTGGACGGATTCAAAAAATATGAAATCTATAGGCATAAAAGCTTGACAAGGACAGTTTTGATTAAATGAAATTAGTTTTTTTGGGAACATCAGCTGCACAACCAACAGAAAATAGAGGACTCTCTTGTATTTGTCTTGAAAGAGAGGGCGAAGTAATCATGTTCGATGCAGGGGAAGCTGCACAAATTTCCTATATGAAATCTGGATTAGGTTGGAATAAAAAAATGAAAATTTTTGTTACTCATTTACACGGAGATCATTGTGTAGGAATTTTAGGACTATTGCAAACAATGTCAATGCAAAAAAGAACAGAGACATTAGAAATTTTTGGACCAAGTGGGATTGAGGAATTTATTGCAGCAAACATCAAAGTTTTGAATTTTGGTTTATCATTTCCAGTTTTAATTAATACAATAAAAGAAGGAAAAATTTTTGAAGACACAAAATATTCTATGTATGTTTCAAAAGCAAATCATTCTATCACAGCTTATTCATATAGATTTGAAGAAAAAAACAAACCTGGGAGATTTAATGTTGAAAAAGCAAAAGCACTAGGCATCCCCGAAGGAGAATTGTGGAATAGGCTTCAAAATGGAAAAGAAATTTCAATAGATAATAAAATTTTCAAACCTGAACAGGTTTTGGGAGAAGAACGTCCTGGTAAAAAAATTGGAATTTCAGGAGATACAATGCCTACAAAAGAATTAGAAGTTTTTTTCAAAGATTGTGATTACCTAGTATTTGATTCAACATTTTTAGATGAAGAAAATCAAAAGGCACTAGATACATGTCATTCAACTGCAAAGCAGGCTGCAACACTAGCAAAAAATGCAAATGTAAAGAATCTAATTTTAACACACTTTTCTGCAAGGTACAAAGATGAAACTGGTCATATGCAAGAGGCTTCAGAAGTACATGATTCAGTAATTACAGCAAAAGATCTTTTGGAAATAGAGATCAAATGAATGCCTTTGAATCTATCAAAAATAAATTACTAGAAGCAAAAAAAATTGTATTTGTGACAGGTGCAGGAATTTCTCAAGAAAGTGGAATTCCAACTTTTAGAGGAAATGACGGGCTGTGGAGGAATTATGATGCAATGAAATTGGCTACAATTGATGCATTTTATGAAAATCCCAAGCTTGTTTGGGAGTGGTATAATGACCGAAGGAAGAATATTTTTCAGGCAAAACCAAATGATGGACATTTAGCAATTGCAGAATTAGAAAATTTTGTTGATGTGACTGTATTAACCCAAAATATTGATGGATTACATCAAAAAGCAGGCAGTAAAAGAGTTCTAGAATTACATGGAAGTATAATCAAAATAAAATGCACTGTTTGTGATTTTAAAACAGAGATTGCTGATGAGATTTTAGAAGTTCCGCCCAAATGTACTTGTGGGAATATTTTGAGACCAGACGTAGTCTGGTTTGGAGAGGCTCTCAATCAAGAATTATGGCAAAATGCGATGATTTTAGCAAATCAATGCGATTTAATGGTAATAGCTGGAACTTCATTAGTTGTTTCTCCTGCTAACACATTACCAATTTATGCAAAACAAAATAATGCATTTCTAATTGAAGTAAACCCTGAAGATACAGAAATGTCATCTCAGATGGATTTAACAATAAAAAATACTAGTGCAATTTCATTACCACAACTAGTTTCAATTTATAAAAAATTATGATTGTGAAAATATTCCGTTAATGTTAGTATCTGAATTATCTCCAGGATTGAAAACCGATGATGAGACTATTCCATACTCTTCATGTTCAACTACCATATCAATGAAATATGGAATTCCGGTAGAATCGTTAATTATAGTTTCAAAATCAGAAGTAAAAAATGTTCCAGAAAAAAGTTCTTGTTGATCAGTTCTTAAAACTACACTAACACTTTTCGTTTTTCCACTAGAGTCTTCATAGGATAATAGAATATTTTCATCTGTACTTTGTTTTGTTGTTAGAGATAGTGTTTCATAAACTAATGGAGTATTCAAAGGAATTGGAGTCGAAGTTGGTGTTGGAGGATTTGAACTAGGAGTTCCTTTGGAGTTTGTTCCTCCCTCAAAGAAATTTTGAATAGTTTCTAAAGGATCAAAATTTGAAACTTCTTCAGAAATTATTTTTTTAGAAGAATCTCCTGCTTCGCTAATTTCATTTTTGATGGAATCTCCTGCTTCGCTAATTTCATTTTTGATGGAATCTGTTGTTTTGTCAACTATTTTATCAACTGATTCATCTATTCTCTTTTCAACAGATTCGGATGCTTTTGAGCCAATATTAGATACATCATCTTTGATAGAATCAATTACTGTTGCAGAAGTTGTAGGAAAGAAAGTGTCAATTTCATTGGAAAATACCATGCCACCTAAAATAATGATGCCTGCAATTATGCCTAATTTTATGAACATTTCAAATAATCAGAAAAAATGGATTTTAGACTGGAACTAAAAAAAATACTCAAAATTGATTGAATTTTCTTAGCTAATTTCTTCTTCCCCAAAAGCAATCCAATCAATTATCCTATCAATCTGGGATGAAGTAAGAATAACTTTGATTGGACCTAGGGGAGATTCCTCAGCCTCTTCACAAATGGCTACTTTTTGAGCAAAAGCTGCTTGCTTGTTGAGATAGATCCAAGTTGAATTGCCATCCAAATTTCTCTGAAAATGCTTTCTATATGTTTTTTGAGAATGTCTTGAATGAATTGATTCAACGATTTTTTCAAATGATGAAAGAGATTCGGAAGTTGCTGAAATAGAAAATTTTTCATTTTTTATTTCAGAGTTTGGAAAAATGTTGGATATTGATTGAATAATTTTTTCTGGATCTTCACTAGGATTAATAGAAGTAAAAAATTCAATTTTGCATGCAATCGATGGAATTTTCATTCTGTCCAGCTTTGGATAATTAGATATGCAGAAGAAATTAGTTCATCTTTTGTCAAGTCAATATTTGTAATTGCATGATCAGATAATGCAATTGGATTACTAATTCCAACTCCTAATTCTCTGTTGTCTCGTTCTTCGAAATGTTCTTTGGTTTGAGGATCATCTGAACGTCCACGTTTTTGTAGAAAATCAAATCTAGTATCTGTAGATGCATGAATTGCTAAAAGTTTGACATTGCCAAATTTTCGAAGAACATCAATTTCATCATTTGAGCGAATACCATCAATTAAAATTACATTTGAAGAAGAATTTTCAATTTGATTTTTAATTAGTTCCACAACAGCTCCTGGCCCATTTTTTTCTCTCAGTTCTAGCATTAATTTTCCAAGATTTGAACGGGAGGGTTCCAGGTTTCTACGCTTTGCTTCTTCTCTAACTGCGTTTCCCATGTTAATTATTTCATAGCCTTTTAGTTTTAGCCCATCAGCAATAGTTGATTTACCTGCTCCAGGCATTCCAGTTAGGCATACAATCAATTTCGTCAATACATGAGAAAAAGTAATCTGGTCTATGAAGTTACCGGAAATTATTATAAACATACTTCAAAGAATCCAATATGCGAACCTTTGTTGCTATAGACATAACTAATCAACAAGTAATTGATTCAATTAAAAAATTTCAATTAGAATTAAGCATCAATGCAAAACCAGTTGAATCAAAAAATTTCATTTTACATTAGAATTTTTAGGAGAAATTTCAGAGGAAATGGTTCAAAAAGTAATTTCAGCACTAAAGACAATCGAATTTTCTAGATTTGATGTAATCCTAAAAGGCGTAGGGGCATTTCCAAAATCAAAATTTCCAAGAGTAGTTTGGGTCGGAACTGAAGAAACAGGAGGAAAATTGATGGTGGATTTGGCTAAAAAAGTGGAAAATGTACTTGAACCTCTGGGCTTTTCATCCGATAAACCATTCAAACCACATTTGACAGTCTTTAGAATTAAAAAGAAGATCGGGGATATAACGGAGGAATTGAAAGAAAAAGAAACCATGGAATTTGGAAAATTAGCAGTCACAGGAATCAAATTGAAAAAAAGTGAATTAACACCTGATGGACCAAACTATTCAGATTTGTTGGAGGTTAAAGCAATTTGAAGAAAATTACATTTCAAGTTAGTAAAACAACAATTCCATCTAAATCCCAATCAAGTTCTAAAGATCTTATTGCTGAAACTGCTTTCAAGCTTGTTGAAGATGAAATTAAAAAATTTCCAGATGTTTTAGGTATTGAATATGGGGGATCATTTGCAAAAGGTACATGGCTTCCAAAAGATGCTGATATTGATATTTTTATTAAATTTAAGAAATCAACATCAGAAGAAAAATTTGAAAAAATTTCAAGAAAGATTGGATTTCAGGCATTAAAGAAATTTTCTCCATACGTAAGATACTCTGAACATCCATATGTTGAGGCTAATATCAAAAAGACAAAAATCAATGTGGTTCCATTTTATGATGTAAAAATTGGACAATGGAAAAGTTCAGCTGATAGATCACCATTTCACACAAAATTTATGAAAAAATCATTGACATCAAAAATGCGAAATGAAGTAAGAATTTTAAAACAATTTTTAAAATCAAACAAAATCTATGGTACTGAAATTGCAAAACAGGGTTTTAGTGGATATATTTCTGAAGTCTTAATTCTAAATTATAAAACATTTGAAAATGTGATTAAACAAATCTCTGATATTAAAGAAAATCAAGTGATTGGAAAAACTACAAAAAAATTTGATACTCCAATTGTAATTATAGATCCAATTGATAAGAATAGGAATTTAGCTGCTGCAATTTCTGAAGAAAATATTGGTAAGTTTGTCCTAACTGCACGTGCTTTTCAAGAAAAACCATCATTAAAATTTTTCAAAAGTAGAAAAACTGCAATTACAAAAAAACATTGGAATAATATTTTGGTAGTAAAATTTGCTTACAAAGCAAGAAGTCCTGATGTAATTTGGGGACAAATTAAACGAGCAAATGCCATATTATCCACCCAACTAGACTTGGCAGGATTTAATGTGATAAGAAGTGATTCATTTACCGATCAAAAAACTGATGCCTTTTTGTTCTTCTTACTAGAAGATACTGAAATTTCAAAAACATATCAGAAAAATGGTCCTGAATACTTTAGAAAAGACAGTTCAAAAGGCTTCATTTCAAAGAATCTATCTAATACAGAATTGATGTGGGTTGGAAAAGATAGAAAGATAATTTCATTAGAAAAGAGAAAATTTACAAATGCTGAAAAATTTTTAGTAGATTTTCTAAAAAATAATCTTCAAACTGGCATTCCAAAGGGACTTCAGAGTGATTTTAAGCGTGGATTTAAGATTTCTAAAGGAAGTAAAAATTTCAGCAAATCAATTAAAGAGGCAATCAATGAAATGATTTCAACTGATGGCGCAATCCTTCATTTCAATTAAAAAATTTGTTAATGAGCCATATTCTGATATTCTTGGATATCCAAAAGCTACTTCACGTCAACTAAAGTCAAGAATTACTGAATTAGAAAAACTAAAAATCAAATCAATTTCTTTAGTAGGTCCTACTACAATTGGAAAAATTGCAATTCTTGGTAAAGGGTATGTTGGAGTCGTAGTACTTGCTAAAAGAGGAAGTAAGCCTGTTGCTCTAAAGATTAGAAGAATAGATTCACAAAGAAATGAAATGAAACAAGAAGCAAAATTTTTGAAATTAGTAAACACTGTTGGAGTTGGCCCAAAAATGATTGATTCAAGTAAAAATTTTCTTGTAATGGAGTATCTAGATGGAATTAAAATTAGTGAATGGATTAAACAGTTATCAGGTGTTGGTAGTTCTAAAAAGCTAAAAACTACAATTAGAAAAATTTTAGAAGATTGTTACAAATTAGATATGTTAAATTTTGATCACGGAGAATTGAGTAATATTTCAAAACATGTCATTGTTGGAAATTCTAAAACATCATTAATTGATTTTGAAAGTTCGAGTACTGAGCGTAGACCATCAAATGTAACCTCAATTACACAGGCAATCTATATTGGTTCAGGAATTGCAAAAAATGTTCAAAAAATTTACAAAAATCCCTCAAAGAATTCCATTATCAAAGCTTTGAAAAATTACAAGAATGAGAAAACTGGAGAAAGTTTTGAGAATTTGTTAAAAATTCTAAAATTATAATGGGATTGGCAGGATTTGAACCTGCGACCACTAGTCCCCCAGACTAGTATCATACCAAGCTAGACGACAATCCCTTGTGACAGAGGCATAAGTTGAAATTATTAAATCGTCGTATTCTAAACTAGAGATATGAAAATTTGTAATATTTGTCACAAGATTTCTGCAACAGATCAAGATCATATTGATTGTGTTCAAAAAAGAAGAATTGAGCTTGAAGATGAAGATACAAAAAGTAAGCTTCAAGAAAAACTGAATTTATCTAATGATACTCAGGATTTAGGAATTGAAGTTAAAGCAATTTTAGAACATTTAACAAAAGAAAAATCTGAATCTGATTAGCTTAACCATTTTGTTAATCTCTCTTTTTCAAAATCATGTTTCTTTGAAAGATTTTCAGGCGTTGATTCAGTCAAATTAGTTGTAGGTTTTTCATTTGTAAACATATCAACTTCAATTAGTGATGCAGTATCTTTTCCAGATTCAATAAAACATCCACCCTTTCCATCAAATAATGTTGAATCATCTATTCCTTGGATTTTTCCAATAATATTTTTTGCTACTGCCAATCCTTCTCCTTCAGCAAAAACACCTGCTTTTGGAACAGCAGCAGTTTCTGTCACTACTAAACTTGTTACATCGCCTACTGCATAGACATTTTCAAAACTTGTCTTACAATCTCTGTCAATTGGGATAAATCCTGATTCTTTTGCTAGTTTAGAATCATAGATTACTTGTGGAGCAATATGAGGAGGCACAGCTAAAAGTAAATCAAAATCATCTTCTCCATTTTCAAAAATTAGTTTTTGTGATTCAACAGATTTAATCTTAGAAGAATTATGGAATGTAATTCTTTCAGAATTAATCAAATCAAGAATTTGTTTACTTACTTCAGGACCTGCTGCGGGAAGAGTAATTGGTGCAGGACTGTAAAAATGAATTTCAACTGAATCACGTTTTCCCATTTTTCTAAGCATGGAATCTATTAGTAAACTAGCCTCAAATGGTGCAGGAGGGCATTTGTAAGGCATTCCCATAATTGAGATTGCAATTTTTCCAGACTCTATATTTTCTAATTTATTACGAATTTCTAAGAGCTGATTGTGATCATACAAATTAAAACCGTGTTCTACCAATCCAGGAATTTTTTCTGGTGCCAATACAGCTCCTAATGAAATTAACAAGTAATCATATGAAATGGATTGCTTGGAGGTTTTCACATTTTTATTTTCTAAATCTATTGATGTAATTTCTTCTTTAATGAAATTGATTTCTTTTTTTTCTAGTTCTTGAAGTGAACCAATAGAATTTTCAAATGTTCTACTTCCATTTAGAATCCATAACTTTGCAAAACCTACCATAAACCAATCTTTTTTGTCAATCACAGTGATTTTGACTTGATCAGACGATAATGAATTTCTAATTTCAGTAGATGTAGAAAGTCCACCAAAACCTCCACCTAAAATTAAAACATGAGGAATTTCTGTCAACTTATCGTTCTTGGGTAGTTGGTCTAATCAATACTTCATTGACATTTACGTAATGAGGTGTTTCTACTGCATATAGAATTGCATTTGCTATATCTTCAGCGTGTAAAGCTTCCATCTTCTTTGCATTTTCAACAAATCCTTTTAGAGATTCATCTGTAATTGTGTCATTTAGTTCAGTGTCTACAACTCCAGGTTCAATACTAGTAACTCGAATGTTAGAGCGTACACTGAATTCCTGTCTTAATCCTTCACTAAAGGCTGCAATAGCATGTTTAGTTGCACAATATACAGTACCTGCTGGGAAAACGATTCTTCCTGCAACAGATGAGAGATTTACAATGTGTCCTGATTTTTTCTCTTTCATGTGAGTGATAACTGCGCCTGTACAATACAAAACTCCCTTAATGTTGACATCAATCATTCTGTCCCATTCATCAACTTTGAGATTCTTGAAGAAACTTAGAGGCATCAAACCTGCATTATTTACAAGAATATCAATTGAGCCCCACTTTTCTAAAACAGCTTTTGCAAAATTATCACATTCAGATCTTTGTGTAACATCTAATTTTTGATAAAATACTTCTCCACCATTTTCAGTAATTTTATTTGCCAAATCTTCTAATCGGTCAACTCTTCTAGCACCGATTGCAACTTTAGCACCAGCTTTTGATAGTGCCATGGCTGTTGCATATCCAATGCCGCTACTTGCACCAGTAATTATTGCAACCTTATCTTTGATCAATTTTACTCAATCAAAGTTAATTCCAACATCGTAAAAATGTTTAGTAAACAAAACCAAAAGTAAAGAAATCATTGGCAACTTTATTAAAAGAAAAATTCCAAATAATATTATGCAGTCTGAAAAATGTGCTTATTGTGGGGATTTAACTGATATGCCATTCCAATGTAATTACTGCAAAGATCCATTTTGTTCAGAACATAGACTTCCTGAAGAACATAGATGCGTAAAACTCAGTCAAATTAGAGCAAAAAGATTTGGAGAGAGAAAAGTAATCCGTGATGGAGGAAGAGACAGACCAAATATTTTACGTAGAATTTTTGGAAGATTCTAGTAAGGGCTTTTATCTGGAGAAATTTTTGCACGTCTTCCTTGATAGATTAAAGCTACTGCTAATGCAAACATCACCATAGCTGTAAGCGGGAAATTTTGTGGAGCTGGAAGAATAAACCAATAGTAAACACCAAATCCAATTGAAACTGCTGCTTGAATCCATAGTTTAATCCATTTAGGTGGTTTTACAATTCTGCTAACTCCTTCAACAGCAAAAATACCAATTACTGGATATATTGTGTAAAACAAAAAATCAATAACATCTACGCCTGTATGTGACATACAATATCAAAATATTTCAGGTATAATTTCTAGCTAATCTTCCCAGCGCACTTTGGTTGCAATATTTTTTGAAATCAGTGCCTGAGCATTTTCATATGGAATTGTTGCAATATCTTCAGTCTTAAAAGGACCATATTTTTCAAGATCAGCACCTACTAATTCGTCAACTTCTTTGAGGAATCTGATAACAACTTTCTTTGTTTTATGATTCTGAGATAATGATTCTAAAAATTTTGATTTTCCATTGATAGTAGCTGAAAGAATCATTTCAATTCTTTCAGATTGTTCTTCATGAGAATCTAGAATGAATTTTTCTTCATCAAGAAGATTTCCAAATTGAACATCAGAAGATTTGGTGATTTTTTCTAGTCTAATACGAATAAGTAATGATGTGAGTTCGGATGCCATCTCAATCATAGTATTTTTGATTTTACTTTCAACTCCATCAAATTCTTGTTTTCGTAAATTGCCAATGAATTCAGAGAGATTTCTGTAAAAACTAGGATCCATTTCTAAAATAGAGTCATTTTCTGTTTCTCGCAAAACAAGATGATGTAAAGAGTGGATATCTATTTGATTTGATTCGGACATTTCTTACCTAATCCTTAAATGCTGGATGTATTTGTGTTTGATTGAAGTATAAATTGCCCTATAAAGTCAGTCACGGAAAAGCAATTCAAGTATCATATTCACCTGACGAAGTTTTCTCTAGAATTCAACACGAAGGCATTCAATTCATCGATCTTCAATTTACAGGCTTAACTGGTCATTTTCATCATACTACAATTTCAGCTGATACTTTTACTCCTGAACAAATGAGAGATGGTCTTCCAAAACTTGATGGTTCATCAATTGTTGGTTTCACTAGTATTGACGATTCAGATTTACTTTTGAAACCAGATCCAAACACATTTGCAATTATTCCATGGATGACAGAAAACAAAACTGCAAGACTTCTTTGCGATGTTTATTGGGGAGAAGGCAGAGGGAGACTTTCAAGAGATCCTAGAGGAGTTTCTCAAAAAGCTGAAGAGTATATCAAAACTCAAGGATTTGATTTTAGTACATGGGGTCCTGAGGTAGAATTCTTTGTGTTTGATAAAGTTCATTGGGATGTACTAACACCTTACAAAGGACAGTCATATTCAATTGAATCTAAAGAAGCACCATGGAGCCAAGAAGGTGACGGATATCCAATGGGATTACAAGAAGGATACTATCCAAGTACTCCATCTGATACATTAACACCTTACAGAAATGAATGTGTAAATATTCTCAAGAATAATTTTGGAATTTTGTGTGATAATCATCACCACGAAGTTGCAACTGCAGGACAATGTGAAATTGATATCAAATATGATTACATGACAAATGCAGCTGATGCTGCCCAGTCTTACAAATATGTCATTAGAAATGTTGCTCAAAAATATGGTAAAGTTGCAACAATGATGCCAAAACCAATTGCAATGGACTCAGGTTCTGGCATGCACGTTAATGTTAGTTTGTGGAAAGGAAAAGAAAATGCATTCTATGATCCTGATGATGAAATTGAGTTGAGTCAACTGGGCAGATATTTCTGTGGAGGAATTGTAAATCATGCAAAAGCTCTATCAGCAATTTGTAACCCAACTACAAACTCATACCACAGATTAGTTCCTGGATATGAGGCACCAGCATACATTGCATGGAGTTCAGGAAATCGTTCAGCAATAGTTAGAGTTCCAAAACATCTCAAAGGCAAGAATTATTCTCATTTGAAGAGACTAGAGTTTAGAGCACCTGATCCTTCATCAAATCCATATCTAGTTTTTGCAGCAGTAACGGCTGCAGGCATGGATGGAGTTAAGAAAAAGATGGATCCTGGAGATCAAGTTAGTGAAGATATTTTCAAGATGACAAGATCTGACAGAGCTAAAAGAGGAATTGGTGTTCTACCAAAGAGTCTTGGTGAAGCATTAGATGAGTTGGAAAGTGATAGGAAATTCCTAAATCCAATTTATACAAATGATGTAATCGACAAGATTATTGAATTAGAAAGAAGAGATCAACGTGAGATTTCAATTAGACCACATCCTCACGAATTTTATCTATACTTTGATGTCTAAGCTCTTCCAGTAAATTGGAAGATATAGAACAGAGATATTCCCATTAAGGCAAATCCACCTCCAAGGAAGATTGCTCTTTTAGATTCAGAAGTGGCTGCTCTGTATAACAAAACTCCACCAGCTAAACCAACAAACAATACAAGAACACCAGCAATTACATTATCAAAACTAGTGTTAGTGATTAATGGATGGAAGAGTCCTGCTAATAGTGCAAAAAATGCAACAAGATAGACGTACTTGAAACCAGTTAATGCTTTTGAAGATGCTTTATTCAATGTGAATCGTTAATGTAGTAATCAAATAAACTTTTGAAGAATTTCAAACGAAATTACATCATACCGCCCATGTCAGGCATTCCGGGCATTCCACCCATTCCTGGCATGCCGCCCATACCACCCATACCTGGTGGCATTCCACCCTCAGCACCTGGAGGTGGTCCACCTGCAGATTTTTGAGTAGCAATTACATCATCAATTCTAAGAATCATACATGCAGCTTCTGCAGATGCAGAAACAATTTGAAGTTTAACTGCTAATGGTTCAATAATATCACTGGATTTCATGTTAGCAATTTTTCCTTTCATAACATCAATTCCAGTCCATTTTTCACCTTTTTGTTGTTTAGAGCGAAGAAGAGTAAGTGTGTCAATAGGATCCATTCCAGCATTTTCAGAAAGTGTCAATGGGATTGCTTCTAATGCATCAGCAAATTTCTCTGCTGCAAGTTGTTCTCTACCCTCAAGTGATTTTGCCCAGTTACGAAGTTTTGTAGCTGCATAAGTTTCAGGAGCACCTCCACCTGCTACAATTGATGGGTTTTCAATGACGTCTTTTACAACCATTAAAGCATCATGAACAGAGCGTTCTACTTCGTCAACTACTCTTTGAGAGCCTCCACGAAGAAGTAAGGTGACTGATTTTGGATGTTTGCAGCCTTCTACAAAGACCCATTTGTCTTCTTCAATCTTTCTTTCTTCAACAAGATCTGCTGTTCCAAGATCTTTTTCAAATAAATCATCAAGGTTTGTAACGATTCTTGCACCAGTTGCTTTTGCAAGTTTAGTTAGATCACTTTCTTTAATTCTTCTTACTGCAATAATTCCTGATTTTGCTAGGTAATGTTGAGCCATATCATCAATTCCTTTTTGACATAAGACTACATTTGCACCAGAACCAATGACCTTATCTACCATTGTCTTTAGCATTCTATTTTCTTCATCTAGGAATGATTTGAGTTGTTGAGGATTTTGGATGTTAATTTTTGCATCAGTTTCAGTTTTACTAATTTCTAAAGCAGTATTGATTAATGCTATTTTTGCATCACTTACTTTTCTTGGCATTCCGCCATGAACAATTTCTTTATCTAAAACAATTCCTTGGATAATCATAGAATCTTTGATTGAACCGCCAGCTTTCTTTTCTACTTTAATGTCATCAATATCTACATCATATGATTCTCCATCTTTCTCAGATACTGCAAGAACAGATTTAACAATAATATCTGCTAGTTGAACAGAATCATTTCTAACTAGTTTTGTTTGCATTGAAGTTTTAGCGATTTTATTTAGAATATTTTTATCATTAGCAGAAACTTGGTCGGCAATACTTTCAAGGAATTGTTTTGCTTTTCTTCCTGCTTTTCTGTATCCATCAACGATGATGGTTGGATGAACATCTTGATCAATTAATGATTCTGCATTTTCTAACAATGCACCAGCAAGTACTACTGCTGATGTTGTACCATCACCAACCTCATTGTCAGTGGTTTTGGAAATTTCAACTAACATTTTAGCAGCTGGATGTTGGACATCAATTTCTTTTAGAATAGTTGCACCATCATTTGTAATAGTAACATCTCCTAGTGAATCTACAAGCATCTTATCCATTCCACGAGGACCTAAACTGGTATGAACAATTTCTGCAATAATTTTAGATGCTGCAATATTGTTTTTTTGAGCATCTTTGCCTTTGGTTTCAGAACCGCCTTCTTTTAGAAGAACTACTGGCATATTTCCTTTTGAGGTAGCTTGCATACCCATAGTTGCAAAAACTCTGGATTCCCCTTTTATACCTTCCAGATCAAAATGGCTTCTTTTTCAATTTACTATCGGTGTTTTTAAATTGGGAAAATCTTGTTTCAAATTATGGCTAAATCACAAAATAAAGAATCTTACAATAAAATTTTCACAAAATTAAAAGAACATCACAAATGGTTTGAAAATTCAATTCCCTTGATCGCAAGTGAAAATATTCCAAGTCCTGCAGTTAGAGAGGCAGTAATATCTGATTTTGGAAATAGATATGCAGAAGGATGGCCTGGGGAGAGGGTCTATGCTGGATGTATCTACATTGATGATGTAGAGTTCGAGTGTATGAAATTAGCCAAAAAACTATACAAAGCAAAATTTGCCGACGTTAGACCAATTTCTGGAGTTGTTGCAAATCTTGCAGTATATTCAGCATATTCAAATCCAGGCGATGTAATGTTGGCACCTTCTATTCCAGCAGGTGGTCACATTTCTCATGGTAAAAAAGAGCATTCAGGTACAGCAGGTTTAGTTCACGGATTAGAAATTGAGTTCTATCCATTTGATGCAGAAGAGATGACAATCAATGTAGATAAAACAAAACAGAAAGTAAAGGATCTAAAGAAAAACAATCGTCTTCCAAAAATTGCAATGTTTGGAGGTTCATTATTCCTGTTCCCTCATCCAGTCAAAGAATTATCTGATTTTCTAAAAAGTTATGATATGCACATTAACTATGATGCAGCTCATGTTGCAGGATTGATTGCTGGAGGAAAATTCCAAGATCCGTTACGTGAGGGAGCTGATACAATGACAATGAGTACACACAAGACTTTGTTTGGTCCTCAAGGTGGATTAGTTCTAGGTTCCAAAGAACATGAAGAGCCAATTAAGAAAGCAACTTTTCCGGGATTAACCAGTAGTCACCACATCAATAACATGGCAGGTAAAGCAGTAGCTTTTGCTGAAGCTTTGGAATACGGTAAAGATTATGCTTCTCAAGTAATCAAAAATGCAAAATTCTTTGCAGAAGCACTAAGTGATGGAGGATTCAAAGTTCTAGGAGAAAGTAGAGGATTTACCAAATCACACCAAATAGCTGTAAATGTATTAGATTATTCAGATGGAGGAAAAGTCGAAGCTGATCTTGAAAAGGCCAACATTATTGTTAACAGACAATTAATTCCAGGAGATATCAAAGCTGGAAGAAACTATTTCCATCCAGGTGGAATCAGATTAGGTGTTTCTGAGATCACTAGACTGGGAATGAAAAAGAACGAAATGCAAGAGATTGCATCTTTCATCAAACAAGTAGTCATTGATAAAAAGGATCCAAAGAAGATTCTCTCTAAAGTAAAATCATTTAGAAAAGACTATCAGAAAGTAAAGTTCTGTTTTGATAGTAAACTAGGTGCCTACGAATACGTCAAATTGAGATAATTTAGGCATAATCAGTGAGTAAGGACTGATCTCCTTGACTTTTACCAAAAACTAATTCTATTTCGTCTGATAATGCATGAATTCTGCCTTTTTGATATTCACCTACATCATATTTCTCAACAAGTCTTTTTGCCAATTTGAGATATTTTTCAACTGAGCCTCTTGTAATTGTAGGAATTAGTTTATGGCCACAAACGCAAGTTTGAATTAAAGGCATTCTTCGATATGATTTTCCACATCCAGTACATCTAAAATTCTGTCTGGCATATGCTCTTAGATTTCCCATTATGTCTGGTACCAAATGTGTAGAAATTACATTTGAAACAATTTCAGATGTATTTACTGCATTAATCAGTTCTGCATTTCTTATTTGCATATCAAATTTGTCAAGCATTGAACCCAAAGTAGAATATGCACTTCTTGATTTTGAAGTGGTTAAAGATGAGGTGGTGTGAGTGAAAAAATAATCATAAAATTGTCTTTCAGTCTCTAATCGAGATTTTATGATTTCAACTGATTCAACGTCTGGGGCTTTGGTTTGTTCCAAAGTTGATTCAAAGAATTCCAGAGGAAGTGTTTTTGTGACCTCAAGATTGTGAGCTTGAGGTTGGGATTCATGTGGAAGTACAAGAGGCTGAACAAGTAGTGGAGCATCCATTAGACCACCAATTCTATCAGAAAGAAATTGTCTTGAAAAGTTAAGCAGGCTGTCCATTAACAGCATAATAGAATCTGCATCCCCATCAGCATCTCTTCTTTTAGCAGAGTGCCAGTTGGGAGTTCCAAAACAAACATGTGTTTCAGTATAACCGATAATTCTTCCTACAATTCCAACAGATGTGTGAGGAGCTAATCCGATAATTAGATGGCCAATTAATTCATCAGAATTTGTAACATTGTAGAAAGGAGATTTCTGGTAGAATTTCTCAAGTAGAGTATCAATATACTTGCAAGTTGAAACAAGATAATTTCCACTTTCATAGGGAATTACTACATCTTGCATTTTGAGTTCTAAGGTTTGTTCAGTATTTTCAAGTGGATTACCATCAATATCATGGGTGTATCCAAGACTGTGCAACTTTTCAATCGACGTTCCAATCCACGAAGGTTTGAACTGGGTTAATGGAGAGTTTGTAGCATCAAATCTAACAGTTCCATCTTTGAAGACAGTTAATCCAAATTTTTGACGGGTAAGACCTTTTTCAAGTGGTTCTGCTATTCGGTCTTGACTGATGAGTTCTTTAACACCTTTGAAAGGCTCTTGTGCACGAATTCCCATTTTTTGTTGGGCTGCAAGCAATCTATCCTTCAGAGGAAATTCCTTGTGAGAATGAGCAGGTGCCTTACGTTTACATTTTTCACAGTATGGCTCAGTTAGTGTATCGCGACAGTTTGAACATCTGTATGAAATTGAAGTTTTAGTTTCACATTTTGAGCATTTTATTCCAATTGAGGGTTCATTGCATTGTGAGCAACTTCGATTGAAAATATTTGTAAAAAAATGCTCATTTCTTGATGCCTTTAACAAGTCTCTGGTTGGTCCACCCTTGTCACTAATTGGAAACAACACGTGTGTAGGAGGTTTCATTTGTCGTGCAGCAGCCTTTTCTGGCCTTCCAATTCTTACTCCAATTGATGTTGAGTACTTGTTTCTGATTTGAATCCCTGAAGATTCTGAGATTATTTTTGGAACAGACAAATCAGAAATTATTGGTTTTTCTCTAAATAGTAAATTAAAGAAGATTTTTGCTTCTAGATTTTCAAGAGTTAAGAGTTCATTTTCAATTTTATGTGGAGTTCCAAGTTTTTCTAAAATTGGTTTTTTGGCTACAGAGTATTGGATTGATGAATCATTAACATTGATTGGATCAAGTAATTTCTCAAGTTCTTCTGCTGAAATTTTATCCCAGAAATACAGAAAAGCAGGATGTAGTGGAAGTTTAAAGTCTAAAGAGATTTTCAGGGCTTCATCGATTGATGGAATTTTTTGGAGGAATTGTTTTAGATATTGATCCTCAGGCTCGTATTTCTCAATTTTTTGCCTTAATTCCTCAACCCAGAACTCTTCAACATATGCTGATGGAACCAGTTGGGCATTATTTTCAAGAAAATCTCCAAATGAAATCAAAATATCTCCTAGGTGGAGAATTTTCTCAATTTCATTTTTGATTTGAATTCCGTGTTTTACATCTTGAATTTTTACGACATTTCCATTTTTTAGACGAACTATAGGAGTGTCAATAGAATCAACAAATGCTACAGTAGCTCCTTTTCCAGGAATGTCAATTTTGACTTGAGTTCCAACTGCAATTGTATGATCTAAAATTTCAGCAATTACTGGATGCAGACCTACAGCTGCAAAGCCGGTATTACAGGCTCGACCATATCTTAAACGAAATCCACCCAACTTGTTAGGCATAGAAAGCACAGATCTGCCGGTAATGACTTCACGCATCCTCTTGGCGGCAGCATCTTCTTGATTATCGCCTGTTTGAACGGCACCTTTAAGATCATTGAGCCATTCCCATCCATCTAAATTGTATAATTCGATTCTTTTCAGTAATTTCTTTGATCTTCCAATAAGACCGTCATTTAGAACACGTAATGCACCACCACGGACCCTATCAGTCTTGATTCGAGCCATAGATTTGTGATTTACAACCTCATATGGATCTGTATCAACACCATCCAATTCTACTGGAAGATTAGAAATTACATGTTCAATATCCTCATCAAGAATATGGAATTGGAAACTACTTGCTTCTCTTTCGTAGATTCTTAATTCTTCAACAAATCTTCCTGTTTCATCATCAAATGAATTGGCTTGGAATTTCGATATTCCAACTGCTTTTCTGACATGATCAGCAATCAACATTGTAACAGCTGATTCTGTTCCTCCAGCCGAACGCATTGGACCTGCAATAGATACTGAGAGATAATCTGAACCATCTTTGTTTTTCTTAATTTTCACTTCACTAATTCCTTGGAGAGGAGCAATGGTCACTCCTTCAGTAACTATTGCTAATCCTACTCTTACTGCAAGATCTAGTTTTTCTTCAAGAGTGGAGTCGGGAAGAGAGTATTTTCCTAGGGCAATTTCTTTGGATAAAATCAGAGCTGAGAGTTCCTTTCCATTGGTTTTGAGTAACTCACGGAGAGGCTCAGCAATGTCAATTTCGTGCATTTTTGCTACACGATCAGCAAGATCAAATGCGATTTTCGGCTCAATTATGCCTGATGAGTCAAAAAGGCTTGATTTTGCCGAGGCTGCATTCTCAAAAATAGTATAAGTTTCAGAAGATAGTTGTGAATAGTAATCCAAGTAATAATCTGGCATTTTGATGCCTTTAATTCTAGAAATAGCATCATTTTCAGACATAATACAGTCCTACTACTTGCTAGTTTGAATTGCTTTTGCTATATCTTGGAGTTTTTTCAAACTTCCGCCTTTTTCAAGGAATGTTCCAATAACAAGGGCATCTGCACCGGCTTTGGAGAGACTTTGGGCAGTTTTGACATCTTTGATTCCTCCACCAACTATCAAAAATCCGTTGAATGTTTTTCTGACAGTTTGGACCATTTCAGGTGTGACATTGGTCTTTGCACCAGAACCTGCTTCCAAGTAAACAAACCTCATTCCAAGGAATTGTGCAGCCAAAGAGTAAGCAGCTGCAATTTTTGGTTTTTCAAATGGAATTCCTCTTGCAGAGCCTACAAACCAAGCGGAAGTACCATCTCCAATTACCAAATATGCTGTTGGTAATGGTTCGAGTCCAAATTTGGCAACACTTGGAGCACCAAGTGCTTGAGCCTGAGTGATAAAGTATGGATTTTCTGAATTCATTAATGAGCTAAACAGAATTGCATCTGCATCAGGCACGACTCCTGTAACATTACCTGGGAATAGGATAATTGGGATTTTGATGCCTTTTTTGATACCTTTTACAACTTGGGCCATCTCAATTTGATCAGTAGCAGACGAGCCACCTACCAATATTGAGGAGGCACCGATTTTTTCTACATCTTTTGCAAGTTTTGCAGAAGCATCAAGATTAGAGACCTCTGAATCTATTAACACGAACAATAATGTCTTTTTTTTCTTTAATTCTGAATTTAGGAATGATTCTACTTTTCCAGCCATAAATGAGGTTTGTACATGACTCTTTAAAGTTTAATTGGAATACCGGTATACAGATTTGTATAGCTATGTCGGAGTTTGAAGGTTCTAATTTTAACAATATTATACGAGAAATTATCAAAAAATCACTGTTTACAGAGCGACAAATTGAAATTATTTTAAATCAGAAGGATCTTCTAGAATCAAAGTTTTCAATAACAAAAGGTGCGTATTACAGGCAAGTAGGACAGTCTAGAGACAAATTAATTGCATTATTCTACTCAATCATTCTTTTACGCGGTTTAGGCATACTTTTGCCTGATGATATTGATGTGATATCAAAACTTTCTGAACAGATTAGTGTGATTAATGAGAGTGATATATTCCCAGAACGTGAAGAAGAAGTGATGAGTGTGATAGATAGGCTCATTCGACAGGCATGTAATATGTGATGATGTGATTAAGGTGAGTTTGCCTTGCCTATGATAGTTGTGACAAAATGTGTGAGTTTGTTAATCTAAAGTGTGAATTAATGTTGTTCAATCACGATAAATCACAATATAGGCATAAAATTTGTGATGTTAGTAGAGATTCCTGACCCTGAAGTGATTTTAGGTGTGATTGTTGCATTTTTGGTAGGATTAGGTGGGTTGTATGGTTACTACAAGATTAAACCATTTATCAAATCTAGGAGTGAGATGACTGATGCATCACAATCTGAACGCCTAGAGTACTATGAAAGACAGTTAATTGATATGAAAATACGCCTAGACGCCCTGGAGATCCAAGGAATTGAACAGAAAACAGAGGATCCTAACATAGAACTAAAACAATTCTTAGAAAAGTTAGCAAGCAATCAAGTTCAAGAGCAGCCTGTAGAACAAGTTATTGAGGTACCAGAAGTTGAGGAAAAGCCTGTTTCCACGCCTAAAACTAGTCATGTAGAGTTTGCAAACCCTACAGATTACGTGTTGCACCTAATCACAAACAAAGCTATGACATCACGTGACATACAAATCACATTAAAGAGAAGTAGAGAGCATACTTCAAGATTAATGAAGAAATTATTTGAGGATGGATATGTTCAAAGGAATACAAATTCCAAACCATACACTTACTCAATCACTGAAAAAGGAAAAGCAAAGGTTGATGATGTTCAATCAGAACCTCAAATTGCATAAGAAAGTTTTTCAAGTTTTACAAAGTTCTAATCAAAGTATTTTGAAGGGAAAATCACGAAATTGCACCTATTTTTATTATTAATTATAAATAAAATAATACATTAAATTATATATATTATTAAATTATAATAGAAATTACATGTCTGTTCAAGAAAATGAAGTTTTAATCAAGATCACATCAGCGGGAACTATATCCATTCCAAAGCAATTTAGGAAATTTATGGACATCCAAAAGGGTGAATATGTCAAAATGATCCTTGGAAAAGACCGATTAATAGTTAGAAAAGTGACTATTACCTAGGGGTTTTAGGGTTGTTTTTGGCCTATTTTGATAGTTTGGTATGTCCATTCACGGCCAGTTCTCATTCTGTCGATTTTTCCTTTAGTTGAGAATCTGGAAAGATATGTCGAAATTATGCTAAGTTTTACTGGTTCGTTAAACTCGTCTTCATATTTTTCTAAAATGTTTGTTGATGTGAACTTGCCCATCGGATAGAATTTGTCAACAACATGCCAAATTTTAGAACCAACAGAATCTATGTTAACTGTCTCTTGGTCTTCTTCAATATTCATCAAGTCCATCATTTCAAAAATTTTGAGAACTTTGTCTCTTGTTACATTGCCTTCTAATTTGATATCATAACGAGCTCCATCAGAGTCTTCCATGTCTATCCTAATGCGTTTTTTTGCCATCTTTGAGATCTAGAGAAACTGATGTTAACAGTTCAAGTGATCCGCTAAACTTTGTTAACAAAATGGTTTGTTAACATTGACTGCGTAGCCCACGCCTAGGGGTTTTTTTGTTATTAACAACTATTCATCAAAATTAGCCTAATTATAGGGGGTTTTCACGCCTGGAATGGAAATAAAGGGGTCTGAATTTCTATATTCACAGTGTTAACACCCATCTTAACGCCTGGAATGGAAATAAAGGGGTTAAAATGGCCTTTTTTGGAATTTTCTTAACATCAATTTAACACAATGTTAACTTCCACCCAATTACGAGCCCAACCCACACACCTATCTTTCCACTCTATCTTTTTTCTAATTTTTTTTTGAGAAAAACAAAAACTAACTAAAAATAATTAATTACAAACTTAACTAGAATTACTATTCTATTCTATACTCTCTTAATTGAGATAGTGATGTGTTAGTATTGAGAGGAAACAAAGGTGTGTGAGTATGTCAGATCCGATAGATAGATTACTTGATGCAGCTGAATCTGGAAAGTCAATTATTCAAAATAGGGATATCTTACATTTTACCTATATGCCAGATATTATTTTACATAGAAACTCTGAACAAGAGCAGGTCACTCAATCACTTTTACCTATTCTAAAACAATCTCGTCCATCTAATCTTCTAGTTTATGGAAAACCTGGAACTGGTAAGACTCTAGTTGTTAAAAAAGTAATTTCTAAAATCCAAGAAAGAGTTGAAAAATCAAATTTCCCAATTAAACTGGTTTATTCGAATTCTAAAGAAGAAACCACCCTCTATGGTTTGTTGGTAAGTATTGGTCGCCAGTTGGGATTAGAAAAAGAAGAACTTCCAACAACCGGATTGGCTATCAGTGAGGTCTTTAAACGAATTTTAGAGAAAATTGATCAGAACGGACTTAATGCAATTTTTGTTATAGATGAGATTGATTATCTTGCCCAACTGGTCTCAAAAACAGGCAAAGACATTCTATATCAATTAACTAGGGCAAATGAGAGGCTCAAAAATGGCTCATTAACCCTAGTAGGCATCTCAAATGACCTTACATTCAAGGAAAAACTTGATCCTAGAGTCATTAGCAGCCTAGGAGAAGAGGAGATTGTCTTTACAAACTACAATGTCGAGCAGATTAAAAAAATTCTAGAGGAGAGAATCAATGAGGCATTCATTCAAGGTTCAGTTGAAGAGCCTGCCCTAAACCTATGTGCTGCCCTTGCAGGTGGAGAACATGGTGATGCCCGTAGGGCTATTGACTTAATTCGAGTTGCAGGAGAACTAGCTGAGAGACAACAATCTGAAATTGTTACAGAAGGACATGTACGAGAGGCTTCTCAAAAAATAGAGGAAAACAAAGAGGAGACCTCACTCAAATCATACCCCTTACATGAAAAACTAGTCATTTTAGCAATTATGAAGGCAAACGGCTCTTCCACTGGAGAAATCTACACCTCATACAAAAATCTCTGCAAAGTGGTTGGAAAGGACGAACTCACTCAAAGAAGAATTACTCAAATGCTAAGTGAGATAGAACTTTCTGGAATTATTAGTGGAAGACTGGTCCATCAAGGAATTCATGGAAGGACCAAAAAATACAAACTTACAATATCATCTGAAATGGTAAAAAAGACATTCAAAGATGACTTAACTTTGCAAGACATTGTTTGAGTTTGAATTGTAATTTTCATGAAAAACTTGGAATGTTTTCAAATTTACTAAAATCGCAATTCCTGGATTTGGAGTCATTCCGACACTAGCCTGAAATGGAGTCTGCTTTTGCCAAGAGCCAGAATTGACCAACAAAATTCCTTTGTACATGTCTAGTTCAGCCCTGTGGACATGTCCCACATGGAAAATATCTGGAATCTCATCAATTACCATCAAGTCTTGCATCTCAGGGGCAATTGGAGTCTGGCTTCCATAAATTGGACTGAGGTGTCTTGCCCTGAGTAGGTGTTTCATTACATTTGTTGGCTTATCATAACTTAGACCCGGAGTGGTCTTTACAATATCATCAATACTTTGACCATGAAACATTGTCACTTTAACTCCATTAAGGGAGACAACAGCTGGATTGCCCACCATAATGATATTTTCTCTATCCCATAATCCAGAGTTGTACTTTTTGGGAATGGCTGGCTGTGGTAGTGCTCTTCTTCCTGGATCGTGATTTCCAGGCATTATGATGATTTTGACATTTTTTGGAATTTTATCCAATAATTGCTCAACCTTGTCTAACTGCTCTTCAATGGTTTGGCAGACTAGCTCTTTGTTCTGATTCGGGTAAATTCCAACACCATCAACTACATCCCCACCAATCAATACAAATCGAATCTTTTTTGCAACTGGATCTGGACTTGATATCCAATCAACAAATTCTGCAAACTCATCTTCCATGAAATATTTACTTCCAATATGCAAGTCTGAGAGAAAAGCAGCATATGCTTCTGATTCAGATTTGTTTGTGGCCTGGTCTGGAATGTCAGGTAAAATGATATCTTTAATGATAAATCCCGAGTTTTTACCCAAACTTACCCTAGCCATTACAAACTGATCAGATAGTAGAGTTCCTGCGACCTTTTGCAATTCATTATCAAATACAATTCCCTCAAAACTACCTGATGGGTCTTCTAGGTGCAATTTCGTGATATTTCTCTCAGCATTTCGTGCAGTAACCAACCCACAAATGTACATATCATCTTCAGATTTTGCTGACTTTACAGAAGCTATGGATTTGAGCATTCTTGATTCTGGTCTTTCTGAGACAATTCTCTTTAACTTGTTAAACCTACTTGAAAATAATGCATTATACCCCTTTACTCCCTCACCTGTTGTAATATTGTCAGTTGGGTCTGATAGCACCTTGACTTCGTTTTGAATTGAAGGATCATCTTTGATTCCAAGATAGGTCTCCAAATCATCTTGATTGATTTGAAACATTTTCTGTTTGGTCTTTTCTCTTACAATTTCTTTGATAATTTTCTCTAGTTTTCTTACATCAACATTTTCTAGAATTTTAAAAGCATCAGGATGAATCTGGAATCCCTTGTTTAGAGCATAGTTTAGTGCAAAAGAGAGTTCCTTTTTCATATCAAAAAATATCATGTGGTTTAATTAAATCTGACCTAGCTAACCCTCAAATATTGTTCTAAAAGTAATACACTATGAATAAACTCAGAGTTGGAATTTTTTTCATCTTTATGGGAGCATTTGCTGCAGCATATCAAATCGGTTCAATGTCTACTGTTGGCGAAGAGGAAGCTGCATTATTCATGAAAGAATTTGAAGAACTTGTATTAGATATTGATGGATTTGGAATCTTTACCCATAATACAACTCTTGCCTTACCCATGTTTATTCCTGGATTCGGTGTTGCATGGGGCTTGTTTTCTGCATGGTCAACTGGATTTGCATTTGCAGCAATTGTAACCGTTGCACCTGAACTAAGCGCAATTCCTCCACTATCAATTCTATTCTTGTCTCCATTTGGAGTAATGGAGTTAGTTGCATATTCGCTTGGAATCTCTAGAAGCTATATTCTGATTCGAGCAATTGCAAAGAAAATCAATCTAACAACTTTCATCAAACCCACAGTAATTGAGATTGGAATAGTTGTAGGACTACTCTTGGCTGGAGGGTATCTTGAATTTTACATGATTGAACTAGCTGAAGAAGGTGGGCTTGATCTGCCTGGGTTTGATGTGTGACCTTTGGATTTGCCTACTAAGTCTAAAATAATTTAGTAGCAAATTATAAACCAAATTAGGCAAGAAAATAATCGTGAAAGCAACTATAGCATTACTAGCATTACTTGTAGTTTCTATAGGATATTTTACAAACAATGCATATGCTGAAGTTTCTGAAAATCAGGCATTTCTCTTAGAAGGTTCTGGCTTTGCAGTAACTGAAGACGAGATCAAAACTTCCGAAATTGACATTGGTTTATCATCTCAAGACAGACGTGGCAGCTCTATCAATTTTGTTACAGAAGATGGTTTTGTTACACTTGGTGAGGATGACTTTATTATTTCAGAATTGGAAGGAAAATTTTTGCGTGATGGTAGATACATAAGATTAAACGGCAACATTGAAAGCTCTTCAGGTCCAGAGACATCAATTAGCTTCTTTGGAAGATTGATTGATGAAAGCAAGGATGCATCAGTGTATGGATTTACAGGAAGAATTACAACCAATGATGAAACATACAAAATTATCTACACTACCAAACTAACTACACTATCAAAAATTGATCAAGTAACAGAGTCTGTAACTGCTAATGATAACGCACTACGTATTCTAAAATTTGCATCTACTCAAGGAATTGATGAAAACAAAGTTCCTGGACAACAAACAACTGGAACCAAACTAGCATTTTTCTCTGAAGATAGAATTTCTATCGAGCCAGGAACAACAATTACTATAGTTAATGATGATACAGTATCCCATAGTATTCTTAGTGGAAAAGAAAACTATGGTGATAGATATAATCCATTTACTCCAGACATTGAATATCTTGGTGTACAAAGAATTTCAACTGGACCACTTGAGCCAGGAGAATCAGTCACTATAACATTTGAGGATGCAGGATTTTATCGACTATATGATCCTGATTATCCATGGATGAAAATTGTAGCATATGTCTTCCCAAATACTGAACAAACTATTTTTGGTGAAGGTCAGAACCTAGGAAACTAGTTTTCCCACTGCCATCTATAATTCATGTATGAATCAAGACTAGCTTGATTAAACACCATTACTGACAAATCTGAAAACTCTTTTCCTTCCAAATCTTTTACAGTACCCACAAAACTGGTCTCATTTTCTGTAGTAATGGCCTCAAAGACATGAACTTTCATTTTTGATGTATCAAAATTATTCTCTCTAAGATAGATTGCAATTTCAGATGGCATGAAGTGTTTATCAGGCTGTTTTGGCCACGGCCTTGGCACCAAAATTACACTAAATCCATCAATCAATGCCTTTTGCAGCTCTAGTTTTTTGTCCTCAATTGGTGTTGTGACATGCATTGTAATTACTTTGGATTTATCCAATGGTACTTGAGCTCTAGAAGCTGCAACTTGGATAGAACTAATTCCTGGAATAACTTCTATTTCTCCAAAAATCTCAATTAACCTATCAACTACTTCTGATTCAGAAAAGTTCACATCTCCTGTAAATGGAATTACTAGAGTTCTGTCTCCAAGCTCTGGAAGAATTTTCTGGTATGACTTTTCTTGATCATTCATTGTAATTTCGTAGATCTCTTTACCATCAAGAAGATGCTCAATTGTCTTTAGAGTATACTTGTAACCAATTACAATATCGCAATTCTGAACTATCTCTTTTACAATTTCTGTTACATATTTTGGAGAACCTGGACCTACTCCAACAGCGAAAACTTTACCCAATTTTACTCTGTAAAATTCTGTCTGTCTTTAATATATTGCACAAACGGTGCCCAGTCCACTTTCATGTACTTTGTTGGCTCTTTTGCTGGATACTTTACCCAGTCTTGTGCTATTGAATACTGGAACTTTTCTTTTTTCCCATCTTTTTCATATTCTAAATACAAAATGCTTCCCCAACTCTTCTCTTCATGAGTAATTTTTGAGATATCATCAAATGATATCTCTACATTTTTTTCAATATCCAAATCATCCATCAATTCTTTTTCTGTATATCCATCATGGATGATCATTGTACTTTTTGATTTTATTAAATTAATAACTTGTCTTGATGTAATTGCCTTCCACCAATTGGGATTGGCATCAGTTTTATGAATAAACATCAAATGCCTATCAGTTAGAACCAACATTCCTTCTCTTCCACCAATTGAGAATGTCTTTTTTGATTCTCTCCAAACAGAAACTAGATGTGCCTGAATATTTTCATCTGAATCCATAGTCGGTGATTTGTCCGTCTTTGTTAAAAACTAATACTCAATTGGCTTTTAAGTAGGCTAATTAGAAATTTAACATTGAATAAAATTTTTCTTGGTTTAGTTTTTTCTATATTAGTAATTAGCATTGGAAACTATGCATATGCACAAACTGTAGAGTTTAATTCAGTTCATTTCACTGATCCTGTAGTAATTATCGAAACAAGTCTTGGAGACATTACAATAGAATTTTTCCCAACTGATGCACCAAAACATGTAGAGAACTTCTTGAAGCTTGCCTCATCTGGATTTTATGATGAAACACTTTTCCACAGAATTATTCCTGGATTTATGATTCAGGGTGGTGATCCAAATACAATATCTGGTGATCAAAACACTTGGGGAATGGGTGGTCCAGTTGACAAAGATGGGAATCGTGAAAGAGTTGATGCTGAATTCAATCCAATAAAACATAATCGTGGAATTGTTTCTATGGCAAGATCAGCTGATCCAAACAGTGGCGGCTCTCAATTTTTCATTGTACATCAAGATTCAAACTTTCTTGATGAACAATATACCGTATTTGGAAGAATTGTAACTCATGAAAGTTTTGATACTCTAGATAAAATTGCTAATGTCCCAACTGGTGATAGAGATATTCCAATAAATCATGAAGCAGTTAGAATTCTCTCAGCTCAAATTGCAAATCGTGCAGATGTTCCTGAAATTCTTGAATTACCAGAACCTGAAAGAACCTTGTCAACTACTCCTATGGCTGGCAGTCAGCAATTTGAAAGCCCAGAGCACAACATCTCATTGACTGTTCCTGATGGATGGTTACTTCAAACACCTGACAAAACCATGCCTGATTCACCTGATATTGTTGCAGTTGGCCCCAAAGTTGGTGTGATGAATCCGGTAATTTCATTAACTGTTCAAGAAACAAAACAGAGATCATTTGATGATTTGATTAGAGAAAAAGATTCAGCACTCAAAGAAGCCATTGACTCTGGAAATCTAAAAATTATCGGAAAACAAAAAAAGACAATTAATGGATTTGAAGCATACGAGCTTAATGCTCAAGGATATTTTTCATCAAATGGTGAAAATGTAAATGTCAAATTCAAAGAAGTCATGTTTTATGATTCTGAAAAATTTTACACATTATCATATGCTAATGGATTAGATGATTACAACTCTCAATTACCTCAATTTGAGGACACAATTTCCACTTTTGCAATTTTATCTGATGACATTATTCCAGTAGATAATCTTGATACTGAGGAACCTGATGAAAATGGTGGATGTCTAATAGCTACTGCAACATTTGGTTCTGAGTTAGCACCACAAGTTCAACAATTAAGAGAACTTAGAGACAACACTTTACTTTCAACTGCATCAGGCACTGCATTTATGACTGGATTTAACCAGATTTACTATTCATTTTCTCCAAGCATAGCTGATTATGAGAGAGAAAATCCAATATTCAAAGAATTTGTAAAAATTGCAATTACCCCAATGCTTTCAACATTATCAATTATGGAGTATGCTGAATCTGAATCACAAGTTCTAGGATATGGAATTGGAGTAATTTTGATGAATCTAGGAATGTATTTTGCAGCTCCTGCAATAGTTGTTTTTGCAATAAGAAATCAATTTAGAAAATAATTTTCTAATTTACCAAACATCATCTACTTCATCAAGAACTTTGTATTCTTTCTCTTCTTCTTTCTTCATCAACTTCAATCTTGAAATATCTCTATCAAAGAACAGATCAATTGTCCAATCAAGAAAAACTCTAGTTTTCTTTTCTAATGTTGCCATCTTTGAAAGATAGACATTTCTCCAAATCAACCAAGCCCAAAATCCTGAAATATTCATGCCTAAAAATGTGGCAATTCCAGTTCTTTTTCCAATAATTGCCATCTGACCCTTTGAATGATATTCAAATTCCTCTTTTTGTGAACTCTCAATTAATGCAGCCAAATTATTTGCAGCAGTCTTTGCTTGAGCTTCAGCAATTTGTGCAGTTGGTGCATATGGTCTCTGAGTTTCAGGATCTATGAATAATGCACAATCTCCAATTGCAAAGACTCCTGGAAATTCTGGAACTTCAAGATATTCATTTACTACCATCTTTCCTTTGTCAGTTTTGAACATTGATCTTTTGATTGTATTAACTGGAGTTACACCAGCAGTCCAAACCAATGTCTTTGTCCTAATAGAATCAACTACCGAATCATCCACAGGATCACTAGGAGTCTCATCAAGTGATTTTGTAGTAACTTCATTTCCATCAAAACTAGTAACTGCTGTCTTTAGTCTAATGTCAATTCCTCTTTCTGTCATCTTGTCTTTTGCAAATTCAGCTAGTTTTTCATTAAATCCTGGCAAAATCATTGGTAGTGCTTCTAGTACAACAACTTTGAGATCTTCTTCAAGAATTGTTGGATAATGCTTTCTTGCATCAAGTAACAAGTCCATTAATTCTCCAGCAGTTTCAATTCCTGCAAAACCTCCTCCTACTACTACAAAATTAAGAAAACTCTTTCTCAAAATAGGATTTGTCTCATTTTCTGCCTGTTCTAGCATATCAATTACCCTATTCCTAAGCATGACTGCATCATTGAGTGTCTTCATAGTGTAGGCATTTTTCTCAACATCGGCCATTCCAAAGAAATTGGTTTCACTTCCCAATGCAACTACAAGAAAATCATAATGAATTGAAATACTACGTTTGTCCCCAGTACCCCACAGATTTACCAATTTTCCATGAGGATCAATGTTTTTGATTCTTCCTTCGTAAAATTTTGTATTATGACAAATTGCCCTAATTGGCAAAACAATGTGTCTTGTTTCAATCATTCCTGATGCCACTTGGGGCAGCATTGGTGTAAACAGCAAGAAATTATCCTCACTTACCATTACCAGTTCAATTTCTGGATTATTTGCAAACTTTGTCTCTAATTGTCTGGCACATTCTACTCCGGCAAATCCCCCACCTAAAATTACAATTTTTTTCTTGTTTCGTGCCAATCGTGTTCTACCAACAAAACGGGTGAATATATGCTATAAGAACAATATCCAGAAAAATTCTCTAGTATTACGCTCTCATAATATCTGAATGTAAGATATCATATGCTCTAGAGGCATCTCTTTCATTTAGAATAATTACGATATTTTCCTGGCTGAAAAATGCATTAACCAATTCAATACCATTTGCGTGAAGTACTTCAGCAACATAGGATACAACATCTGACTGATTCTGAGATGATGGAATTGAGATTCTAATTTTTGCAAGTCCCGTATTGAACATTTCATCGCGATTTGAGACATTATTGAAAATCTGTCTAATGTCATCCATGTCCTCTGCAAGGAACCTAAAGGAATCTGATACCCTGAAAAATTCATAGTTGTTAGTAATCTTTGAGAACTTGTCCAAAATTGCCATTGGATCCATTTCATTTGAATCCTTTACTGAAAACTTGATATCCATAATTCCATCAGTTAATGCCAATCTAGCATTTTTCAAAACTGGTTCTTCTTTGACTTCTTCTTTGACTTCAAAACTGTCTGCATAGCGTTTGATTGCAACAACTATGGTATTGAGATTAACAGAGTTTCCTAGAATTTTTTCAATTTCCGGTTGAATCTTTACTGCCAGAGCAGTGTAATTGATCAAATCCATCTTCATACAATCATAAATTGAACGATTTCGAGTGATAATTTCTCGAACAACCTCAGGCACAGATACGCTAGAAACCCTCATCAAGATTATTATATTATGTCAGTTATAATAGCATTATGTAAGAAATCAAAGAAATTACAATAATCTTTATATAATGTCATAGATATTACATTAGATAGGTGAATATGACAATGTTCTTTGATAGTGAATTTGATAGAATTTTCAAAAGAATGTCAAACTCTTTTTTCAATATAGACGACATCTTTGAAGAATTCAAAGGAAAGGATTCCGGTTCTGGACCTTATTGTTACGGTTACACAATGACTGTGGGTCCTGATGGAAAACCTGTAGTGAAAGAGTACGGAAATGTCAAACCAGGCCTTTTGCCAAACTCTGACACAAGAGAACCAGTTGTTGATACAATTGTTGATGAAAAAGAAAAGGTTGTAAAACTCATAGCTGAGATGCCAGGAGTTGAGAAAACTGATGTCAAAATTGTTGTCGACAATAAAGTTGTAGATGTTTCTGCCGAACATGGAGAGAAAAAGTATCATGCAAAAGTTCCTCTAAAACACAAAGTTGATGAGAACTCTGCAAAGGCTTCTTACAAAAATGGAATTCTACAACTTGTCTTCGATTTAGTAGAAGACAAACCTACCGGCAAAACAGTGGAGGTTGAATAAACCCCACATATTTTTTTGAGGTGAAATGATGAGCGAAATAATTTTAAAAATTGAAGAAATTCCACAACAACACGTTGGTAGAGGAAGAGCAATTATTGATCCAAAAATTATTGAGGATCAAAAATGGAATACTGGACAAATTATAGAATTAACTTACAACAAAAAAACTCATGTAAAACTTTGGCCAGGTAGTCCAGAAGAATATGGCTCTGGAATTATCAAAATTGATGGAATTACAAGACAAAATATTGGCGCCGGTATCGGAGACAAAGTATCAATAAAATCAGTTGAAGCAGTAAACGCAGAACAAATCGTTTTGTCACCAACTGAAAAAATTGCAGCTGAAGGACTACAAGAATACATGAGCTACAACTATCTGAATCATGTGTTTACAACAGGCGATTCTGTTTCATTGAATACCCAAATGGGAGGAAGGGTTCAGTTTATTGTAACTAGTACCAAACCAGCAAAGCCAGTAATTGTTACAGAAACGACAGTCTTCAAACTTGGAAATATGACAAAGGCAGTTGATGCTTCTGTTCCAAGGGTAACATATGACGAATTGGGCGGTCTCAAAAACGAAGTTCAAAAGATTCGTGAGATGGTTGAATTACCAATGAGACATCCTGAATTGTTCGAGAAAATAGGCGTGGAAGCACCAAAAGGTGTCCTACTTTATGGTCCTCCAGGCACGGGAAAGACTCTGCTTGCAAAAGCAGTTGCAGGAGAAACTAATGCGCATTTTATCTCACTTTCTGGTCCAGAAATTATGGGCAAATATTATGGAGAAAGCGAAGAGAGAATCAGAGAAATCTTTACTCAAGCTGAAGAAAACTCCCCAAGCATAATCTTCATTGATGAGATTGACTCGATTGCTCCAAAACGAGATGAAGTATCAGGTGAAGTTGAAAAGAGAATTGTCTCGCAACTTTTGACCCTATTAGATGGAATGAAATCTCGTGGAAAGGTTGTTGTAATTGCTGCAACAAACAGACCTGATTCAATTGACCCGGCACTTCGAAGACCAGGAAGATTTGATAGAGAAATTGAAATTGGAATTCCTGATGATTATGGAAGATCCGAAATTCTTTCAATTCATACAAGAGGAATGCCAATTGATGAAAAAGTAGATCTTGAGCAAATCTCAAAAACAACACATGGTTTTGTTGGAGCAGATCTTGAGGTATTATCAAAGGAAGCTGCAATGCGTTCTTTGAGAAGAATCTTACCAGAAATTGATCTTGATGAGGACAAAATCTCAGCTGAAGTTCTTCAAAAGATTCAGATCACAAGTGAAGACTTTAGAGATGCATTAAAAGAAGTCCGACCAAGTGCATTACGAGAAGTACAAGTTCAGATTCCTAACATTAGTTGGGATGATGTTGGTGGTCTTGAATCCCTCAAAGAGGAACTCAAAGAGGCAGTTGAATGGCCAATCAAACACAAAGAAGCATTTGATTATGTTGATGTAGAAACCCCAAAGGGAATCTTATTGCATGGTCCACCTGGAACAGGTAAGACTTTGATTGCAAAAGCACTTGCAAAGATGACAGAGTCAAACTTTATCAGCATAAAGGGTCCTGAACTACTTTCAAAGTGGGTAGGAGAATCTGAAAAAGGAGTCAGAGAAATTTTTAGAAAAGCCAGACAAGCTGCACCATGTATCATCTTCTTAGATGAAGTAGATGCACTTGTTCCAAGACGTGGAAGTGGAGGTTCTAATTCACATGTTACTGAAAACGTGGTATCTCAAATCCTAACTGAGATTGATGGGTTAGAAGAACTCCACAATGTGTTGATAATTGGTGCCACCAATAGATTGGATATTGTAGATGAAGCACTTTTGCGACCAGGTAGATTTGATAGAGTCATAGAAGTTCCTAATCCTGATCAAAAAGGTAGAAAACACATCTTTGAAATCCATACCAAAAAGAAGCCTCTCTCAAGTGATGTCAAGATTGACAAGATTGTAGAGTTGACATCTGGATTCAGTGGTGCTGAAATTGCTGCAGTAGCAAATCGAGCTGCAACATCTGCACTAAAGAGATACGTTGGTGGAAAATCCCAAAACATCAAAGACATCAAGATCACGCAGCAGGATCTTGTTGATGCAGTGGACAAGGTAAAGCCTCGACAAAAAGAGGCTCCACTCACTCATTCCATAAAATAGTCTAAATACTGAAGATGATGATGCAAAACATGAAACTCTATCTGGACTTTGAACCATGTGCTGAATGTAAAGAAATGATGGCAGCATTAAGTAGTCCTGAAATGTTGTTTGCAGATGAGAAAACAAGAGCAGACGAATCTGCAAAGTTTCTCAGACATCTTACCTACAATCACACTGAGGTACTACAAGCTGTAATGGAAGATCTTCCAAAGCAAAAAAAAGACCAAGAACCTGATTTTTATCAGTAATTCCTCCTTTTCCTTCTTAGTAATCAATAATCATATTCAAATACAAAATTGTTCTAAATTATATCGTGAATTAGTAAATGAAAATTTCTCTAATCTTTACAGTGTTTTTAATTTCTCTAGTTGGCTTGCCATCATCTTTTGCAATTGAAGCAGAACAAGAACCAGAACCTCCTGCAATTCCTGGACCATCACCAGAACCTGAACCAATCAAAATGCCTGATCCAGAACCAACACCAGATCCCTTTCCAGGAGAAACCGAATCTGAAAAAATTAAACGTCTAACTGAAGAAAACGAAAAACTACAACAAAAAAACACAAATCTCCAAGGTGAGATCTCTTCTCTAAAAAAAGACAAGTCTAGACTGCAATCAGAGATAACTGAACTAAATGATACTATTGGTGGATTAAACGCAGTCATAATGGAACAAATTCGAGTAATTATGGATTTGACAAATAAACTAAAAGATATCTTATTTGAAAAAATTTTCAATCCTACATTTAGCATGTAGGATGATCTTGGAATTTTCACTCATCAAGCTTTAGGGTTTTCTTAATCAATACTGCTCTGTTTCTAATTGTAACATCGCTTACTCCAGATTCTACTGCAAATCTCTTTTGACTGATTTTCTCACCATTTAGTACACATGAAATGTACAAGGATGCAGCAGCTTGTGCTACAGGATGCTTTCCTGCAGTGATCTCTTTATTTTCACATTTTCTTAGAATCTCAAATGCATCTCGCTTTGTTTTTTCTTTGAGATTCATGTTGTTTGAAATTTTTGAGATAAACGATGCAGTATCGTATTGGTTAAGATTCAATCCTAGCTTTTTGATTATGGTTCTCAAATCTCTAGAAAGTATTCTTCTCTCTATATTACCTGCACTTGCAATATCATCCAAAGTTCTTGGGATGTTATTTTCTCTGCATGCAGCATACAATGAGGCTGACACCAATGATGCCATTGTTCTGCCTCTTGTGAGCCTAGCACTAGCAATTTTTCTGTAAATATAGGCTGCATTTTCAACTACATTATCAGGAATTCCAAGTTTAGTTTTCATTCCGTGTAGTAGCGTGAATGCCTTGCTTAGTGTTGCAGTTTTTCTTGATTTACTTCTTTGATCCCAAGTTCTTAGTCTGTTGAATTCATATTTTGTTTTACTTGGTAATGCATTTCCTGAAGAATCTCTATTAGCTCCAATAACAGTTGACAATCCCTTATCATGCATTGTCAATGATATTCCGGGACCTGTTCTTGCTAGCTTCATAAAGTCTTCTTGAGTGTAACCGTTGTTTTCAGATGATGTGTCAAGCATGTTTTGCACTAGAATAAGACCGCATCCCCCACAAAAAATTTCTCCTCGTTCAGAATCAGTAATTGCGGGGTAGGTTTTGCAAGCATGTGTTTCACACTTGACATCATAATCACTAGAAATATTCTCTACCACTATTAACTACTATAGGCAATTAAAAAATAAAAATAATTTGGTTCAGGCAATTTTGTAATCAGTTTTCAAGTTTGCAAACAAAAAATTCCTATTATTTTATGAAAAATATATTTTCTGAAACTAGTACAATACACATTGTATTAAATGTTAAAAATAAAAATAACAATTGTTAAAAAATTATTGTTTCATTGATTCTAATGAATGTCCACGATTTGTAAACATCTGGATTACTGCTTCTTTTGAGTAGTCAATTCCATGTTCTTCTTCCATGTGAGATCTGAATTTCTCAATTACTTCGTCTGCTTCTCCGGTAATTTCGAGATCATCTTCAAATCCATAGTCGCTGACTTTGATTTTGAGGGTCATCTGGCATGGACAAAAAATCAAAGATATAAAAATCATGTACCTTCTTTTCAGCATAAATTTCATTGAGCTTTTTGAGCCTAAATTGGCCCCAAATAGCACAAATAATCAGGAATTTTCTAAATTATTAGATGAAGGGTCTAGAGTTTGTATTTCTAGCAGGTGGCTCTGTGTTTGGAGCTTTTCTAAGATACAAAATAACCGAATCTCCATTACTCTTTAACACATTACCTGTCAATGTTCTGATAGTAAATGTAATTGGCTCCTTTATTCTTGGTGCATTTGTTGTAATGTCACAACAATGGAATTTTGATAGTAGATACTCTTTGTTTGCTGCAGTTGGTTTTTGCGGATCTCTAACTACAATGTCTGCCTTTGCGTTGGATTCAACAAATCTTCTTGAAAACAGTCAGTATGGAACTTTGGCAATCAATATTCTTGCAAATGTTGGATTGTCTATTGGTGCGTTGATAGGAGGAAAATCCTTAATGAGTGCCATTGTTAATAATTAGTTAGAAATGGTATACTCTTATCAAGTCATAAAGTTTCAAACAATTTCCCTTGTTCAAGGAACACATTGGTCACAATCAGTAGGAGATAAAGGAATTTTGTATAAATCACTAAAAGATCCTTTTTCAAAAATTATTATTCAAACTGCAAATGGTTCCAAAAAACTATACCATGTTCCAAAGGATAGAACTGTAGTAGTTGCAAATGACACTGTTCACTTTCTAGGTGAGCTAGCTTAATTATTTGAAGAATTGATCAACTTGATCTCTGTATTTGAGAGCAATTTTTCCAAAATCTGCAAAATCTTCTGCAGTTGGATATTTCATTCTCATTGCAAACTGATTTACAAATACAGATAGTGCACTACCAATTATCAAATTGTATACACCGTCAGCAACATTATTTGAGTATGGAAATGCGACTTTGATAAATGGCAAATAGGTTTCAGTTTGAGAAATCATTAGTTTGATATGCTTTTCAACAAATTCTTCAACTTCAACAGGAATTGCCATGATCTTATTTGTAGTGATTTCTTATAAGTAGATCATACTCTATCTAGCAATTTGCTCTAGATACTTTTCTTTTCCTTTTCTACTTCTAGGAAGACACCTTAACTGTCGATTACAACATGGACATGAAATCCCATCAAAATCTACAAAAATTTCACAATAATTGCATCTTTTTTGTCCTGCTGCATATCTTCCAATTTCTGTTGGTTTTTGTGCTTTGTATTGAGTACATTTTCCTATACAATAAGCCATGGTACAGTGAACAATTATCAAAAGATAAAACGTTTGATTGCACTGCACTCACTTTTTCAGATTAAAATAAAATTGAATTTATAATCGAACTTTTTGATTTCTAATATTGCTTGAATTAGACAAAAAAGTATTCGGTGAAATTACAACCAAAGAGATTATTGGTGCAGATCCACCTGCAATTCCTGAAACTAAAGAACGATTAGAAAAAGAATTAGAAAATTTGTTATCTCAACTTGAATCTATTCCAAAGGAAAATCTAGAAAAACTCTTAGAACAACAAAACGACTTTGATTCCCATATTAACAGCAGACCAGGAGCAATGGCACTTGCACAAAACAAAATTCAACTATACAATGACTTTAGTGGTAAATACGTAGATGCTATAAAGAAAAAATTGGAATCCTAGACTTTTTTCTTTCGTTTACGTTTTTTGCTTGAATTTTGCTTTTTTCTGATTAATAGTGAAAATAATGTGCCTGCAGGAATTCCAATTATTGTTCCAAGACTTACATATGGTGCAATGAAAAAGTCTCCAACCCAAATTCCTCCATCTGTAGTTAATTCCATGAATGTTCTAGGTCTTAGTACTACTGAAACTGTTTGAGCATCAGTTTTTTCTTCTCCAACATCATCAGTATATTCTACAATTATCTCAAAAGGAAGCTTGTATTCTGTATTTACTTCTTCAGAAGGTGTGATGATTCTTGATGTAAATGCTACAGGTATATTTTTTTCAATTTTTGAAAAAGTGTGAGATGTTTCTCCTCTAAATTCAATGTCTGCTGGTGGAATTATCTTTATGTTTACATTTGTAATGTCAATATCTTGGGAAATAACTTCAACTTCAATTGGAAATTCAGCATTTGTAAAAATTGATTCTGGAGTTTTTGTGTAAATGGTTACTCCTGGATCTTCTTTAATCAAAATTGGAATTGCAATATCATGAAATGTTGCAGGTTGTGGAGTTTCGTTGTTAGCAATTAGACTTTGAGAATATTTCAAATTCAGAAAATGTTTTCCTTCATTTGTTGAATCTGGAATTTGCACTTTGATATTTTCTCCAAACGATCCTCCTTGTGCTAGTCTCTTAATTACGATAGGATCTGCTGGTTCTACAATGAATTCAGAGGTTTCAGAGAATGTAAAGTCAAAAACGATATCTTGCTTGTCTTCCCATCCGTTGTTTTGTACTAGAATGGAAATTATTCCTTCTCTACCCTTAACAATATCGTCTGGATATGTAATTTCAACATCCATTCCACCTTCAAAGTTTTGAGTTATGGTTTCAGCATGTACACTTGGAAGTAATGCGAATAATCCTAGAACAATTGGTATAATCCAAATCTGCTTCATGCCTCTAACCATAAAATACATCATAATGATTATTCTGTGTTATTATCAGGCTCAGATCGGACAAAATTGATACGAAAAAAAGTTGTTGATTCATAAATACCAAGCAACGCAGGATTCCAGAAAGAATCATGGTAAGTAAAACAAAAGAATTGTGCCCAAGATGTGCACAGGGAAAATTAGTTACTGATAATGAATCAGGAGAAATGTTCTGCTCCAAATGTGGTTTTGTAATGACTGAAAAATTACAAGAATCTGGACCGGAATGGAGATCATTTACACAAGATGAACACGGGGATCGTGCAAGAGCAGGAGCTCCTACATCATTGACAATGCATGACATGGGTCTTGCAACAATTATCAATCCTGTAAACAAGGATGCATCTGGCAGACCACTAACTGCATCAATGAAAAGTACTATTGAAAGACTCAGAACATGGGATAGTAGAAGTCAAGTTCACGAACCAGTTGATAGAAACTTTAGACAAGCATTTAGCGAATTAAACAGACTAAAAGACAAACTAGCAATTTCAGATGCAGTTATTGAAAAAGCAGCTTACATTTACAGAAAGGCACTTGACAAAGGTCTTGTAAGAGGTCGTTCAATTTCAGCTCTTATGGCATCAGCATTGTATGCTGCATGCAGAGATACTGAAACTCCAAGAAACCTCAAAGATGTAGAACAAGCAGCTAACATCAAAAGAAAAGATATTGCAAGATGTTACAGATTATTGGTCAAAGAACTTGATTTGAAGATGCCAGTTACTGATTCAATTCAATGTGTTGCAAGAATTGCAAGCAGAATTGGAATTGCCGAAAAAACAAAGAGATATGCAGTCAAAGTTCTAAAACAGGCTCAAGAAAATGAAGTTTCAGCAGGAAAAGACCCAATGGGGTTGGCTGCTGCTGCTTTGTATTTGTCTTGTGTAAAAAATGGCGAGGATAAAACTCAACGAGATATTGCCGAAGCTGCAAATGTAACTGAAGTTACTATCAGAAATAGGTACAAGGGCCTCAAAGACTCTTTAGATCTTTAAAAAAATCCTTCTTACGCACATGCGTAAGTAGAAACTTTTTCATTAATTTTAAAACTAGATTCTTCTATCATCCAGCTTAGGCCTTGAATATCTTCCCAAGATAGTTTTTGATTAGAAATATTTTCCATATTTCTAGAAATGAAATTTTGCATATAAGGCCCGCGTAGAATTGATAAGTTGTTCATCTATTCATTTGATGATTTTTTTGTAACAAATCCACCATCTGAAGTTTCATCTGCAATTTCATGTTGTTCGCCAGAATCTTCTTTTGGTTCTTCAGGTGGCGGTTTTACAAATCCTCCTTCAGTTGATTCAGGTGGCGGAATATTCTTGGATCTTCCAAGACCTATTGTTGTAATAATCACTGATGATAAGATAATGAAGAAAATAATCTGCGGATAAGCTTCAGCATTTGGCAATCCCATTGTTATTGGATAAGTTGCAAGAACAGCTGCCGCTAATCCTCTTGGTATCATTGAATTTGTAACTGCTCTATCAAGCCGAGAGAATCTCTTTGTCAGAGTAACCTTTCCAACAAACATTCTTCCAAAGTATACTGCAACTGTTATCAGAATTCCAAAGATAATGTATTCTATTTGTCCAAAGCTTGCCATCAATCCTACAAATACGAAGAAAAATGATCTTACCAAAAATGTAAGTTGATTGTGTGTTGGATCATCCGTTTCAATTCTTGGAAGCTTGAATTTGAGAATTCGCGAAAGATGACTCTTGTTCCCTAACATTAATCCAAATACAAGTGCAGTCAAGGCTCCTGATTCTCCAAATGAATTTGCCAAGAAGAATAACACAAACAGTATTCCAAGCGTAAGCATGTAGGCATGTTGAGCATTTCCAAGTTTTGTTGAAACATACATCCATGGAATTCCAACACCAAATCCCAAAACAAGACCAACAACTACAGCTCTTCCAATAGTTTCTTGCAATGTGTTTAGATCAAATGTTCCAGCCATTACTGCCTCAAACAAAATGAACGCTACTATTGTAGCCAGGATATCTGTTAATGCAGATTCAAAACTTAGCATTGATTTGGTTTCTTCAGAAATTTTGATGTTTCTTACAAGACCAAATACTATAGCTGAACTACTTCCTCCAACAATTGATGCTAATAGAATACTTTCTAACCAAAGCCATCCTAATGCATAATGCGCCGCAAGTGAGATTATTACTACTGACAAAATGAATCCCAGAATTGCTAATGTGACAGAAAAATGCGCAGTTTTTACAACATGTTTGATATCTAAATTCAGTCCACCATCAAACATGATGATAATTAATGCAAGTGCTGCAAAGTATGGTACAACTGCAATTACAGCTTCAGCTTGAATTAATCCTAATACTGGACCAATAATTACTCCTAAAACCATCAAAAAAGCTACATCTGGAATTCCAGTTTTTTTGAAAAATGCTTCTCCTGCAACTCCAAGAAAAATTACAACACCTGCTGCAAGTAATATTACATGTGCAGGTGCAACTACTCCATCTTGAAATGAAAGTGTTCCCAACGAATTTTGAAAGTCAGAAAATTTTTCTAATATCATTGTTGTATCAAAATTTGAAATTGGAATTGTTTCTCCGGTTTGCCCTCTGATAAGACTCAAAATTGAAAAAACCACTGGATTCATTATTGTCTGAACGTGGTTTCATATGGTTAAAAATTAAACTCGAAATTTTAGGCTCTAATTATTCTGAGATACACATTAAATCTACCACGCTCTAATCTCTGATGCTTGAGTGCAACTGATGCTTTACGTGAAGATCATAAACAAATTAGGCGACTAGAAAAAGTGATTTTAAAGTGCTATACAGATCTTCAAGCAGGTAAAGACATTCCCTTATCTGATATTGACAAAATCACTGTAATCATTGAAGAATTCCTAGACTCTATCCACTATTCACGTGAGGAAGATTCGTATTTTCCATGTGTTGCAAGCTATGATCACCTAAAACAAGAGATTCGAGGTTTGCTAATCGAACATGAATTTTCACGGAGAATTGCAATTCAAATAAAAAAACACCTCAAGCGATGGAAAGATGGTGAGGATGCAAGAGAACCTGTTGCAAGGTATCTAAAAACTTACTACATTTATCTCCAAGATCACATGTCAAAGGAAGAAGACTTTTTTGATAAAGCCGAAGCTGAAGTAATTTCCAAAGAAGAAGAGATGGACATGTATGAGCAATTCAAATCCGTAATGACAATTTCAAAAAAATTAGAAGACATGATTAAAGAAATTGAAACTTTAGAGAATAGCATCTGGTTCAAAAATTAACGTAACCTCTTTATTGGAATATTTGAAAAATTTAATCATGAAACCTTTTGTTCTTTGGATGACTGGTCTTCCTTGTTCAGGTAAGACTACCATCGTAAAAGATCTGCAAAAAGATATACCAAATTTGGCAATGCTTGATGGAGACGAACTCAGAGAATGGTTTTCTCCAAAAGATTTTTCAAAAGCAGGTAGAGATGAGCATAACAAAAAAGTCGCTCATCTAGCAAAACTTTTGCTAAAACACGGAGTTCCAAGTGCAGTATCTCTTGTTTCTCCATATCTTGAAAATCGAGAAAATGCAAGACAAATTGTTGATGCAGGTGATCAATTTGCAGAATGCTATGTAAAGTGTTCATTAGAAAAATGTGAAGAACGAGATGTCAAAGGCATGTATGCCAAGGCTAGAAAAGGGGAAATCAAAGGATTTACAGGAATTGACGATCCTTATGAAGCTCCTGAAAAAGCTGATCTAATTGTTGACACAGAACATGAACCCCTTTCTGATAGCGCAAATAAAGTAAAGGACTTTCTTAAAGGAAGAAACCTACTCTAATTTTTTAAACTCTTCAACTATTTTATTATGAATTATTCCGTTGGTGACAAGAATTCCATTTTGATGATAGACATCTTCCTGATTGTAAACAATTTCATTTCCTAACATGTCAGTCATTTTTCCTCCTGCTTCAGCTACAATACAATAAGAAGCTGCAGTATCCCATTCTTTCATTTTGTTTGTAGTTGTAATGTATGCTTCAGCTTCTCCCGAACTAATTTTTCCAACCTTTAATGAACTTCCAATGCTTGTAAAATCTTCAATTCCTAATTTCTTGATAAATGATTTTTCTTTATCAGACAAGTGATGTCTTGAACCTACAGTTCTACATTTTGGCAAGTCTGATGTTGATGTAACTGAAATCTTATTCCATTGATCATTTGCAAATCTAAAAGCACCTTCTCCCTTTTGCGCAACAAAAAAGTTTTTTTCAGTTGGCCAAGCTATTACCCCAAGTACAGGTTTTTTGTTTTTCACTAGAGCAATCATTACAGTAAATTCTCCAGTTTTATCGATAAAATCAGATGTTCCATCTAATGGATCAACTATCCAAATTGTTTCTTTTGATAGTCTTCCAAGATCATCCTTATCTTCTTCAGATAAAATATGATGACTTGTTTTAGAAAGATATTTTTTAATAATTTCATTACTTTTCAAATCTGCCTCTGTTATGGGCGATTCATCTTGTTTTGTTGATTCTGTGAATTCGCCCTGATAGATCTCTAAAATTGCATTTCCAGCCTCATTTGCAGCCTCCAAAGCTACATCCAACTCGGGAATTTTATTTGAGATGGGAATACCTATCATTTTTCCATCTATGTTGTCAGTTCAGGTTTTAGTGTCCAAACAATACCTAGCATAATAAATGGAATTGACATTATTCCGATAATTCCTAAGATTGTGTTAAACTGAGATTCTGATACTTCTGGATTATTTACAATCCATGGCAGTGGTAGTGTAACGATTATCCAAATAATTCCTAATAGAATAATTAATTTTGCTTTGGCTTTTCTATCTTTCACTATTCTTTCTCCTCCATAGCTGTATTAAATCCCTGTGAATTCATTTAATAGATTCTCCCCCATCAACTGTCAAAACGGCACCTGTAGTCCAAGATGATTCATCTGATGCAAAGTATAATGCTGCATTTCCAACTTCTACTGGCTGCCCAATTCTACCTATAGGATGCTCGTTATTCATAAACTCAATATCTTTTTCTGTTTTCATAAATGGTTTTGTCATATCAGTATCTACAACTCCAGGACAAATACAATTCACTCTAATCTTATCTTTGGCATATTCTAATGCCCAGCATTTTGTTAAAACAATCAATGCAGCTTTTGAAGCAGAATATGCGTCTGCATTAAATCCTTGATATGCCTTTAGTCCTGCATCAGAAGAAATATTGATTATTGAACCAGATGTCTTTTGCAAATAAGGAATTGCTTCTTTTGTAAATCTGAATTGTCCAGTAAGATTTACATCAAGAACTTCATTCCATTCATCTTCATCTATTTCATGTAATCTTTTTATTTTTGGAAAAATTCCTGCATTATTCACAAGAATGTCAAGCTTGCCAAATTTCTCAATTGCTTTATCAATCACATTTTTGACCTGTTCTTTTTTTCTAATGTCTGCAACTATTCCAAACGAATTTGGAATTTCAGATGATGCTTTTTCCAATCGTTGAGAATCTTGTGATGTGATTACAACTTTGGCACCATTTTCTGAGAAGAGCTTTGCAATGGCAAATCCTATTCCTCTACTTCCACCTGTTACCACCACTACTTTCTCAGATAATTTCATGAGCTTACAGCTAAGATTTCGTAATTTATAGATCCATAAATTGGAATACAGGTATAAAATATTTCAAAAAATTCATTATAATTATATAATTTATTACCTGAAATCTTAAATACTTAAAGTTCCTATAATAAATAATGCCGAAGGATATAATTCCTATCGACTAAACCTGCGTAGCCCCGCAGAACGAAAAAGGCAATCAGACGTAATGACGTTCTGACAAAGAGAGGAAATCTCTCAAAGTTCTGCAGTTAGGGGGTTGCGCCTTCCTTAATTTTCTAAAATATCTACCGTCACAGATCCCATCTCATTTCCATTTGGATTGATTGTGATTTTCACTTGACTTGATTCGGCTACCGAAAAGAATTCAACTCCATCATAACTCCATGTATAATATTCTGAAATACCAGTTTGTTGCAGTTCATTTTGTAGTTCAAAATTCTCATTAAATTCAAAATTATTTCCTATAATTGAAATTGAAAGAATCTCAGGACTGCTTCCGTTTGGTACAAATCTAAAGTAATAATCTCCTGCATCAATCATAAAAGACTCTGAATAAACTCCATTGACATAAAGTTCCGGGTCAGCCAATGTAGCATGAAAAATCACATCGTCTTTTTCTGATGGAGAATCAACAAATGAGATCCCTACAAAAATTCCTATAATTACCACAATTGGAATGATTATGATTTTTTTATTCATTTAGAAATCATTTGTTTTATGTTATAAAAATAAATTTTAATTTTCCCTAATTTTCTTTGTAACTAATTCTATCTGGTTTAATTGCTCTAAAACCCATCCATCATTAATCATATCCATTATTTCCTGCATCTTGAAGAGTTTTGGAACAGTCTTTCCTTCTTCAAAATCATATAGCATGATTACTCTGTTTTTCACATTTTCTGATTCTATTTTTTTATTCTGAGCAAAATTATGTGCAAAGTCATTTCTAATAATTCTGATTTCATTTAATTTTTGTTGAAGTTGGACTCTATTTTTTTCATCTATCTCCTTTTGAAATTGTGAATGACTTTTAATGATTCTAGATAACCAGACAATCTTTGTACCAAACGAAGCAGTACGATCTTCATCAAAGACAGTTTTTGCCCATAATGGAAAATCATCTTTGTCTCTCAAAAAGAAATCTGTGATAATTAGCGTAAGTGTGGAATCTAAAACTGAAACATAGCTTAGAAAATTTCCTCTGATTCTGTTTACCAAATTGACATACTCTTTGTCAGTTAACTCCTTTGATTCATCAGGCAGCTCAAAGCCAAAATTTTCACTCATAGATTCATGCCTAGAAAAATCCATTAAAAGATTTTGATATCTTTCCTAGAGCCTTTTTTGGTGTTCTTCAGGCTCGGTCAGGTTAGTCATTTTTTATGTACTGTGAACCAATCTTTACACCTGAAATTAAGTACATATTCTAAAAGAAAACTCGATGGCAAATCTACACAGCAAGTGGTCAAAACAACCACAGCCTGGAATTGGAGAGAAGATTAATGATACTCTAAAACCAAAAGGCGCCTTAAAACCACGAGTTCAAACAGCTATCAAAAAATTACAATTACAAATCAAAAAATTAGATTCAATGCTCACCAATCTCCAAGATCGTGATGCAAAGTTATTCCAAAGAATTGTCGAAGCCACTCAAAAACATGATACTCAAACAAGCAAAGTTCTAGGAAATGAACTTGCTGAAGTAAGAAAAGTTACCAAAATTCTGAGCAGCGCCAGAATTGCTTTAGAACAAATTGAATTAAGATTAACAACATGCAGTGATCTTGGCGACACTGTAGTTGCCATCATGCCAACAATGGGCTTGATGAAAAATCTCAAATCTTCATTAGGAAAGATAATGCCTGGAGCAGAACAAGAAATTGGCCAAATGGCAGAAATGCTAGGAGGCTTTATGACAGAAAGTTTCTCCGGAGATGCAGCATTTGGAGTTGATGAATCATCAAGTGCAGAATCTGAGGCAATTCTCAAAGAGGCAGCAGCAGTTGCAGAAAGTTCTGCTGGTCAGATGTTCCCATCAGTTCCAACATCTACACAAGAATCATCTACTACTGCAAAATTCCTTTAATTAGAAAATAATTATCTCTAAAGAGATTCTCTTGTTTCTTTAACCTGCTTTACCCTACTACCTTCATCATCGATTACTTTGTCGATGCTAGATAGTTTGTCCCTTAATGCATTAATGATAGAACCTACCTCATCGGCCTCATTTTCAACCTGTTTTCTCTTATTTGCTAGCTCTTGAATTCCCCTATTTTCCTCATCAATATACTCGCTGACTTTTTGTAATTTTTCTTTAAGATTTTTGATATCTACTGATTCATCCTCAATATCTTTTTCAAGTAATGTTCTCTTGTCTTTGAGATTCTTTATCATTAATCCTACATAGTCAATGGCTTCCTCTAACTTGGCACGTTTTCCCATCAACTCTCCAATACCAATCTCACTTTCAGTTTCAATTGTTGAAGTTGTTTCTACAGTTTCTGGTGTTTCCTCGTTCTCCATTTTCTCTTCTACCATTTCTCCACCTTCTTCCTCTTTTTTGAACTTATCAAACATTTTATGATTTTCTTTCCAAAATGGGAATAAAAAGTTATTATGAATCTCAAAGCTGACCTTGTGAATGATTTTTTGTCAATAAAGAAAAAGGTGATTATCTCACCGATACGGATTTTCTAAATTCTTGGATAGAATTTGATTTTTCTGAATTAATGGTTAATTCTCCAATATGTTCAAGTTTTATGGTTTGACCTGTCTCTACATTTTTCAAACCAGAATTTACTATGGAAATAGCATAGATGTTCTGATCTTCTGTTTCAACAAATTTCCCGGAAAATATGATTTTGTAATTTAGATTGCCTTCTGAGGCTATACCATGTAATTTTACATGGGAACCATTGGATTTTCCACTTAATTTTAGGTCAAATTGTCTTTCTTCTAGATTTAGCGTTCCATTTGAAGAAATTTTCCATAAATTATCCCCAATTTTTGATGCTTTTCCATCAAAAAGGACAATTCCTGATTGGTAAGCCTTGTAGTTGACATATGCCCATCCTGATGTCTCGCCATCAAAGGATAGCATTCTTTGCATATCCTTCTCATAAATATCATCAGGCAGACTGTACTGTCGGAGCTCTAGCTTTCCATTAACCACTTTTTCAGTCAGAATTGCCCTTAGAAGCCTCTCTTTTTGTTGACTTTGAGAATTTTCTTGTTCGTTTTTGGCCTGGAACATTTCAGTTTCACCAAATGAGTATGTTACAGATAGTGGTGAGAATCCAAGCATCAAAAGAATAGCAATTCCTCCAATAGTTCTGGGTTGGTATTTTACCATGTTTTTGAGAGTGAAAAATGATAGTTTAGGAACGGTCAGGAATCGTTCTGTTCCTTAAATACTAAAATTCTCCAATTTCCCCATTTTCAATCAATTTTTCTCAAAAAAATCATTTTGAAAAATTTTTTCTCAATTTTTGGATTTTTCTATGATTTTTTCAGGCATGAACTTTTTTGGTATTTTTCTCCCCGCATCATTTTTTTGCAAAATTTCCCGTTTTTTTGCTCTGAAACAGGTGTTCCGCTTTGCGTTCCGCTATGAAGTTTCAAAATGTCCCTCATTAAGCTAAGCAACGTATACTATTGCATGTCAAAACAACAATACAGGTCCGAAATGGGCATAATGGGTGATATCTTAGATGTAACCGCCGATGGTGGTCGCAATGGAGTCATTGTATCTGCAATCTCTCGCAAAGCCAACCTATCTCACTATGCAGTACTAGACAAATGTGAGAAACTGGTAGAAGCTGGCTTAGTCGAATCCGTCAAAAATGACCGAAATAGAGTCTTTTTGATAACTGAAAAAGGACTTCAGTTTTTCCAGGAGTTCAAGAGATTTCAGGGACTCGTGGAGAGCATGAATCTAAGGTATTGAGCATATGATTCCACAAATCGTACCAATGCATAGGAATGAATCTCTTCGAGATGATGGAATGCTTTTTGTAAGGACTGAGGGTATCCTCGATACAATGGTTAATGCACCACTTTTAGTAGTTGGTTTAATGGTTGTAGCTTTAACGGTACCTCTTCAGACCTCATTCGGATCAACTCGAAGTCTAGATCTTACTCTTTACTCTGATGGTTCAGCACACATTTCAGCTGAGATTGATGTGGATCCTCTTGAGCCAGATTTTGAGGTAGATCTTTTTGGACCATCAATTGATAACTTTGTTGCAGTTGGTGAGAATGGATTTTTGTTATCTAGTGAAATTATTGATGACAAAGTAACAATTGATACTTTTGGTTCTTCTTCTATTACAATTGATTATGATATTCACGATTTAATTTCTAAAGAGGGAAGAATTTGGACATTCTCCCTTGATTCTCCTTCTGATTATTCATTGTTAATGCCATCTAACTCTATTATTGTTGGAATGAATGCACTTCCAACCAATATGGATATTGAAAATGATCAAACTAAATTGGAATTGGGTTCTGGTCTTTCTGAAGTAAATTATATTTTCGGAACTAGCTCTCCACCAGTTACAAACCCACCAGTTACAAACCCTGAAGAACCATCAACTGATCTTCAGTATCTTGCAATTATTGGTGGTGGAGTGGCAGCAGCTGCTGCAGGTGGAGTACTTGTTATGAAAAGAAAACAAGGAAAATCTTCTCCAGTAATTCAAACAGAAACTGTATCTAAACCAAAACCAACTGGTGATGGTCTTGACACTGAAACAATTTTCAAAATGAGACCAGAAATGCGCGATGATGATAAAGAAATAGTGAAATTTATCTCTGAAAATGGAGGAGAAGTTTTTGAAAGTGATTTGAGAAAAAAATTCCTTCAACCAAGAACTACAATGTGGAGAGCTGTAAAACGACTAGAAAGACAGGGCGTGATTGAAATCACAAAGAAAGACTTGCAAAATCTTGTCAAATTGAAAAAAGAATTGGAGGAAGAAGAATGAAAACTATTACCACATTTGCATTACTCTTGCTTGTAGCCAGTATTGGTTTAGGTGGAATTACAAATTCCGCTTCAGCACAAGATGATCCAGCAATTTTGCTCAAACTAGCAAAACGTGCCCAAGATCAAATTTCCAATCAAATTTCTGAAAACTCTCCTGATAAAATCAAAAGAATGTTCAACCAAGGCGTCCATCATGTCGAATCTTTGGAAAAAGCAATTCGAGCAGATGATGTAGAATCTGCAAAAGAGCATTTCCTTTCAGCAATGAAAGTCTTTAAAGAAATTTCAAGAAATCTTTCAGCATCAGACTCTGTATCCCAAGCTGAATCAACTGCTGCAGCTACGGACGTAAGAAATCCAACAAGTGATCTAAAGAGATTATTTGCATATGTTGAAAGCCTCAAGAATATTGCAAAGAAACACGATGCAGCCATTGATTTTTCAACATTAGACAGATTATTCACTACTGCAATTCAACAAATTCGCTCAAACGAATACCAACTCGCATTTGAAACACTTCATGAGATAAAACAAGAAGTAATCGAAGTAAAAAAGGAATTACGTGATAAAGCTTCACAACAAGAATCTGAGCGAGCCAAACATTATGCCCAAAAATATCTTGAGCAACTTGATAGATTGATTGAACATGCCAAAAAACAAGGGGTTTCTGCTGAAATCATTGAAAAATTAGAAACTGCAAAAGAGAATCTCTCATCAGCTGATAATCCTGCTGAAATTGTAAAAGAAATAAGAAAAATCATGTCCATTAAGGATCAGTTTGAATTAACAAAAAATGATAGACTTGAATCTAGAGTTTTACAAGTTGAGAAAATTATTTCAAGATTAGCACAAGTTGATGGAGTAGATACAGATCTATTAGAGGACGCAAGAAGCACTCTTCAATCCATCAAGAACCTCTTGGCTGATGGAGAATTTGATGAGGCAAATCAGCAATTAAGAGATCTAGCAAATCAATTGAAAGAAATCAAAAATTCAACACGCTAGTTATCATAAACTTCATATACATTTTCTAAACAGCATTGAGCATGGCATCAAAATCAATTACTGTTGGTGTAGGAATTCCAATGATAGTAGTTGGTGCATTGATGGCATGGCTATGGGCTCCAGTTGAAGGAGTTTATCAGAACCAAGTTGAACTTGTAGGAAGTGCAATTGGAATTCTAGGAATTTTATTCTTTATTTCAGGTTTGGTCTATGCCAAAGAACCTGTGACGCATTAGAAAACTCATTGAATAAATAATGAACAAATTTACAATTATTGCTTGAAAATTAGATTATTTGAGATATTCACATCAGTTGAAGGTGAAGGAATTCTTTATGGAACAAAGACACTCTTTGTCAGACTAGCTGGATGTCCATTCACGTGTTTTTATTGTGATACAAAAGAATCACTCCCTCTTGATTCTGGAGATGAGTATTCCATAGAAGAAGCAACCAAACTAATTGATTCAAACTTACAACATCAGACTTACAAGGTAAATTTTACTGGAGGTGATCCATTAATTCAACATCAAGCAGTAGCAGAACTTGCAAAACATGTACAATCTAAAAAAATTCCCACTTACCTTGAATCTTCATGTTTTGATATTGATAGATTTAATCATGTTTTACCGTTTATTGATATTGTAAAAATTGAATTCAAAACACGTGATTCTGATTTTGTTGATTCACAACACTATGAAAAATTAATTGGACATGCAATCAAATGCCTAGAGTCTTCAGTAAAATCAAAAAAGACAACCTACATCAAAATTGTTGTAAGTTCCAAAACCAAAGTAGATGATTTCAAAGAATTAGTAAATCAAATTTTCAACTCTATATCAAAAGATGATATTGATGGATTTATCATTCAACCAACTTATGGAATTTCAGAACCTTCTCTAGAATTACTGCTAGAATTGTATGATGTAGTTTATCCAAATTATGTTGACGTTAAAGTAGTTCCTCAATTGCACAAGTTTATCGGTGCTCCATAGCTTAGCACCTGCGTAAAATTCTGATTAGGTTCAAATACAAGAAAAAATGTGTGTAATTATCATGGATGATGAAAGAGTCAAAAAACTTGTCCGGGAATTAATCATTGAAATTGGTGAGGACCCAACTCGTGAAGGACTGAAAGGAACTCCAGAACGTATTGCCAATATGTACAAAGAGATCTTTAGTGGCTACGATTCTGATTCAGAATTATCAGTTCAATTTTCTGAAGATTCTGATACTGTCATTGTACGTGATATTCAATACTATTCAATGTGTGAACATCATATGCTTCCATTCTATGGAAAAATTAGCATTGCTTATTCGCCTAATGGTAGAGTATTTGGAGTCTCAAAATTAGTTAGATTGGTAGAAAAACATTCTAAGCGATTACAGATCCAAGAACGCATTACAAAAAGTGTTGCTGATGAACTCTACAGTCAAGGTGTAAAAGGAGTTGCAGTTGTTGCAGAAGGAAATCATATGTGTATGCAGATGAGAGGTGTTAGGAATGATGCTAAAATGACCTCTAATGCATTTAGAGGAGTCTTTCAAAATGATGCTGCAAAGACTGCCATTCTTGCTATGATTAGGCGTACATCAGAACCTTCCTACTGATATCTGAAAAATTAAATACTGATTATATTTCAAAAAACTCATGCATGACGGTAAAAAAATTGCACATGTACCAAAAGAATCATGGCCAAGCTGGACTTGGTATGCAATTGAATTTGGAATCGTCCTTGCAGTATCAATGCTTGTTTCAAGAGAAATAACCAACTCAATTGTGGACTTAGCTCCTGATTTACAGAACTATGTCTTTATGGGAACAGTTGGATTGATCTTTTTGGCATGGTATATTGGAATTAGAGGATTTATTCTCAAAAAGAAAATTTTACGAAATAGTTACGAAAACTAGGAAAGATATTTTGTCTTATCATTGATGATTGCTTTTGCAAAAGCTTTTTTTCTGTTTTGACATGACTCACAACTTCCGCAATGGTATTTCTTATTAGCATAGCAACTCCATGTTTTGAAAATTGCATCTCCTAAATTTTTCATTCCAGCTTTTAGTAAATCACTTTTTGACAATCCTTGACGATATGGAGACCAAATCTCAATATTTTTTCTTAATCCTGATTTTATTCCATCAATTTCTCCTTGATTAAAAGCTGATTCTAATTTTCGTGCAAATGCCGGTCTGCAATCAGGATAGTGCGTGTCACCTGTATGGGCCCCATAAACCACTAGAGATGCATTAAGTGTATATGCCCAGGCTGATGCAATAGACAAAAAGACAGCATTTCTGATAGGAACTACAATGGAATAATCAAATGTACTTGGAATTTTCTTTTTAGAACTTGTAAGTACGTTTGAATCTCCATACAAATTTTTCATAAATCCAATATCGATAATTTTATGTTGTTTCAGGCCTAGTTTTTTTGCAAAGGTCTTTGCAGCAGCTACCTCATTGTTTGCTTTTTGACCATACGAGAATGTAATTCCATACAGCTCATACTTTGATTTTAAAAAAGAAACTGCGCAAATAGAATCTACTCCTCCACTAAAAACAACGACTGCCTTTTTCATATCAAATCATTTTTTCATGCTTATTGCACCTATACTAGGTTTGCAAATTACAGTTTGTGATTCTATTTTTGCAGATGCAAATCCTCTTGACATTGCTTTACTGATTTTTTTCAAATCTGATTTATTTGATGCAAATGCAATAACAGATGGACCGGCACCACTAATTGTTACTCCTATTGCCCCAGCTTTTAGGGCATTTTTTTTAACTTGATCAAAACCTGGAATCATGTGTTTTCTTGCAGGCTCTACAATAACATCCACGATTGATTTTCCTATTAGGGATGGGTCTTTAGTCATAAATCCTGCCACGATTGCTGAGGCATTTGATAAATTCAAAATACTATCTGATAATTTTATTTTCTTTGGAATTACTCCTCTTGATACTTTGGTTTTCTTTTTAGGAACATCCAAACTAGGAATAGCAACACACATTCGTAGATTTGTAGGAGGCTCAACTTTGATTACGTTTAGTGGATTTGTTTTAACTATTACAAAACCACCTAACACAGATGCTGCAACATTATCATAATGAATTGTTCCAGCACTAGCTTTTTCTCCCGAACCTGCAAACTCTACAAGTAAATTATTATCTAATTTCAAATTAAACAACTTGTCAAAAGCTACTGCAGCTGCAGCTGCAGATGCTGCACTACTACCCATTCCAAATCCCGCAGGAATTCCTTTTTTGATTTTAATTTCTACTCCATCTTTAATCTTAAATTTTTTTTTCATGTTTTTTACAACTAGTCCAGCAGTATTGCTATTGGGATTTTTTGGAAGCTTGTATTCTGTCACAATGGAGATTCCTGATTTTATTTTTGAAAGCGTAATTTCATCAAAAAATGCATCAATTGCAAGACCAAATACGTCAAATCCTGGACCTAAATTTGCAGTTGAGGTAGGTGCTTTGACTGTAACTTTGGCTGCCAACTAGTCTTCTACCTCCTCACCCAAGTTAAGAATTCTGCTTAGAGAACCTTCTAAATTGACTAGTCCTTCTCCAGTAACATTAGAAATTGGAATCAGACCTTGTGCAAATCCACTGAGATTTAATCCTCGTAAAATATTGGTTGTAAGTGTGTAGGTATCTCCATCTGCATCTTTAGCAATTGCATTTTCTAAAGAGTTCAAACTAGTAGACCATTGTAAAATATCTTTTAATTTATTTCCTATAAGATCAGTCTTTGTTACTGCATTAATTGTTGGCAAATTCAAACGTAGTCTAATTGAAGTAGCAAGCAATGCAATTGAAACAAAATTTACAGGAGTTGTAATTAATGCACCATCAAAAAGAAAAATATTTGTCTTTTCTTCAGATGCCAGATTTTCAACCAAGAAGCGTCCGCTGGAACGATATGCAAACAGTTCAATTTGCCCTGGTGTATCTACTATAAGATAATCTGGATTTACTCTATTAACTTCATTTTGAACATCATCAATTTTTGATGCGATCAAATCATTTGCCATAATTAATGCTCCATTTGGTCCGAGGTCATATTGTTTCATAATAGATACAATATCTACATAGTCTCTAACATCTACATCACAAGTATAAGGAAGATTTTCAACACCTGGATCCAAGTTTAGTACTGCAGTAAATGCTCCATTTTTTGTATAGTACTCGTAGAGTTTTGATGTAAGTAATGATTTTCCTGAACCCGCCGTTCCAGAAACAAAAATTGATTTCATCTCCTATTTTCCTTCATTTCTCATATTTCAAACTAGCTTGAAAACTTTCTTGGTATTTTCCAAAATGGAATTTGATATTGACAAAATATTCCAACTTATCTTTAACCATCAAATTCATACCTCTTTTGTGTTAGAAAATACGTTGGAAAAAGAAGATCAACTCAAAGATATGGTCTTAGAATTGCTCAAAAAAAGGGAATTATCTGATTTTGAATTATTAGATGCATTATTTTCTGATATCAAAAAAGAACTAGAAAATCAACGAATTTCCAATCTTTAGCTTGAATTTTGTGCCTAGAATCTATACAACATTTTTTGTGAATAATTATGGTGCTTAACTTTCATATTTGATTCATCAAAAAATTTAATCAAATGAACTGGAGATTAGTCGTAATTCCTGTAACATTAATTCCAATCTTCATAATTGCCATACAATTTGATATACAATTTGAAGATGTTTTGGCAATTGGATTGTTTCCATTTTTAGGTGCAGTTATCGCAATGATGATTAAACTAGGTCTTCAGGGAGTCAAATTTGCTTATATCACTAGACAGTATCTCGGACAATTTGATTCATTTTTGAAATTAACAGGAGTAAGAGTTGGTAGTGAATTTATCAAATTTACAACACCAATGTTTATTGGAGCAGAATTTATTGTAATTTACTATCTTCACAAAAAAGGAGTAAAACCTTCAAAATCAACATGGATTGCAATTATGGATATTGTAACTGAAGTGTTTGCAGGAGGTTTATTATCAATTATGGCTGGAATTATTGCTTTGCTTAATGGTGCATATGTTGTTGCAGGAGTCATTCTTGCTACTAGTATAACAATTACGTCATTGTGGATGATACTGTTCTTTTTATCATCAAAACACACATTTCAAGTTCCAAAAGTTTTGTCCGCTCTTGTACAAAAATTTGGAAAAGAAAAAGGAGCAAAATATATCGAGCAAACAAACTCCTGGATGGAAGAAGTTTGTACAATGAGTCGTGAAAATCTTAAAACTTCCGAATCAAAAAAAGTTTTTACAGTATCTTTCTTGTTTTCTCTTGCATCTTGGTCATTTTATGGAATTTCGTTTATGATAATTGCAATGGGTACTGGTTACATCGTAAATGCATTTGATTCTATTATGGCAGTAATGGGTGCAAACGCTATTGCCAATTTACCAATCACTGTTGGTGGTTCTGGACTTGCAGAATTTGGAATTGTTGCATATTTGAATAATTTAGATCCATTCAACTTTGACATTCCTGAAGGAACTGGAGCCTGGGATGCAGTAATTGGATGGAGAATTGCTACATATTATGTTCCAATTGCAATTACATGGTTACTATTAGTAAAACTGGCTTTAAGTAAAATCTCAAAACCCCAGGCATCATAGAAAGTACTTTATCTCTAAATAATTTTGTTATTTTGTGGATTTTAAAAATAAAACTGTTCTAATCACTGGTGCATCATCAGGAATTGGTAAAGTTACTGCAATCGAATTTGCAAAACTTGGAGCAAATATTGTTTTAGTTGCTAGAAGTAAAGAAAAATTAGAAAAAGTAGAAAATGAATTAAAAAAATTCAATGTTAAAACTTTGATTTGCATTTGTGATGTTTCAAATAAAGAAAATGTTATAGAAATGTCAAAAGCAGTTTTTGAAAAATTCAATTCTATTGATATTTTAGTAAATAATGCTGGTTTTGCAATTTATGATTCTGTTAAAGAACTTTCAATAGAAGATATAGAATCTCAAATGAAAACCAATTATTTTGGAATGATATATTGTGTGAAAACATTCTTGCCCATTATGCTAAATAGAAAATCAGGTCATATAGTCAATGTTGCTTCTTTAGCTGCTAGTTTTGGTCTTCCAGGTATTGCTTCGTATTGCGCCTCAAAATTTGCAATGTTGGGATTTTCAGAGGGACTTAAACATGAACTAAAAGATACTGGAGTAGGTATTACAGTAGTAAGCCCAATAATGGTTAGAACAGAATTTTTTGATCATCCTTCTTTTGAAAAAATGCCAAAGTACTCCCCCACTTCACTTGATCCAAAAACTGTTGCTAAGGCAATTCTTCGAGCATCTAATTCGTCAAGATTAGAAATAACTGTACCTTCTGTTTCTCGAATTGCCGTTTGGTTAAAACACACTTTTCCATTTTTTATTAACCCAATAATGGGAAAATCATTCAAAAATCAATTAGATTCTTCTAAAAAATAATTATTCTTCATCATCGTCATCTGCAGAATCTGAGCCTACATCTAACAATTCTAATGATTTTAATTCAAACTGGTATATTGCTTCCATTTCAATTTCTTTTTCTTTTGCTAAAAATTCTGAAACTTTTTTGCTTAATGGTGCTTTGTGTTGATCAAATACAAATTCATAAACTTCACCTTTTAGCAAATCATCTATCTTGATACCTTTAGGAACATCCATTGTAACAATATGTCTTCCATCTTCAACAGGATCATATAGTTGAGTATCAATTTTGTTGTCTTCATAATAAAATTCTAAAATGTATCCTGATTTTTTTAACTCTTCAGGCTTTTTGAATTTTGCATTTTGTATTTCATCAGAAACCCAGTCAGGAATCTCATCTTTCTTTTTTACCATAGTTTATCACTCTAGTTTTCAGCTTTTTCTTTTTTGCTTTTTGACCACCAATCTAGGTAATCATCATGTTTATCTTCTCTAGTCTTTTCCTTTTGATTTAATCTGAATCTAATATCTGAAATTTCTTCTCTAGTTGCATACAAACCACATGTTTTACAGATAAAATGTCGTCTATTTTTTTCATCCATCTTCATTGGTACATTAATTTCATCAAATAGTTTGAATAATTCTTGCTTGTCTCTATCTTCTTCTGCTACTTCAGCTTCATATTTTGCTTGAATTTTCTTTTTCTCTCTTGCTACACATTCTGGACAGTTAGGCACTGATGATTTGGCTTAATTTTTTCCATAAAAGCGTTCCCAAAATCCAAATTGATCGATATAATATCTGACACGCGGATTTTTTCATCATCCCTTGCGGTCCGTTCGCCCATCGAACATCCCGCGTGCCAGATGTGAGAAAATTGCAAAAATAATGTATTATCTCTTTTCTTCTAAAATCTCTGCAGAAATTTTTGCTGAATTTTCTGCTCCAGTAGGCATAAAATTTTTTGAAAAATCCCTCAAATTTCCCTCAAATTCTTCGTAATTTTCTTTAATTTTGGATATTGCCATAGTTACTTCCTTGGTTTTTGTTGCTAAAACTCCCAGGCTTTTTTCATCGGCCCATCTGATATTGTTTGTATGCTCATCATAAATTGGAATTCCTATGATTGGTTTTGATTTCCCACCCATTATCTCGCCCATTACAGTATGGGATCCATTTACAACAGCATATTTACATAAATTCAAAATTGTATCTTTTTCCTGTTCTGAAAGAAAACCAATATCAATTTGTATCCAATCAATTTTTCTCTCTAAAGCTTCTGATACAGAATATTTTTTTCCATCTATTCCGATTACAGAATCAATTGTGGGATCATTTCTTGCATGTGAAATGATTCTTTTTTCCTTTTTCATTTCATTTTGATGAAATACTTCTTCATATCTTTGTCCAGTACCATCATTTGTAGACTTGTTTCCTGTTCTCATCCAATACCCAAATTCATTATTCTGAATTAATTTCTCAAGATCTGATTCATTTTCTTTAGTAACCTTTTTTGAATTTGTAAAATGTCCAACATAAACTACTTTATCTTTCACTTCCTCAATGAAATTCAGATTATATTCACACATTGTATATGGAGGCGGTGAATCTGCAACCAAAATTTTTGATGCCTTTGCAATTTGTTTTGCAACAAAAATTAATGATGGATAAAGATATGATCTTGTGTTGTAGAGTTTTGGTCTGAATTGATTTGTAATAAATAAACTAGGGATATTTCGATTTTTTGCAAGAATATTTGAACCCATATCTCCATCATTTATGACAAGATCAAATTTTTCTTCATTGTAGAGCTTTCTTTCTTCTCTCAAGTAATTTGCAATTTGTCTGACCAATGGGGGATTTTTTGAAATTGGTAATAATAAATTCATTAAAGACATTGAAACACTTGGGCCAAATTTTCCATCAATTGGTGTAGGCATCAAAATTTCATGAATTTTCTCTTTTTCGTCTGGAAATTTTTTCAATAATTTTTCATAAACATGATCTTTACTTGAGAAATGTACTTCAAATTCTTCCTTAATATGATCTCTAAGTACATCATTAAGTCTCATCATTCTAGAATAATGACCACTTCCCCACGGGTAGATGAATTCTCCTATTTTGAGCACACTTTAGAACAAAATATGCGGTTTAAATTTTCAGTGATCTGTCTCTAAGGCGTCTAAAATATCATGAACATTATTTGGTCCAACTGTGACTGAGATGATTTTTTTTGTCTTTATAGAATCATCAATAATTTTTTTTGAGATTTGAGGGATTTTGTCTGTATTGATTCCAATTATCTTCTCTAATTTTTTAAAATTATTCTCAAAGCCTAGTTCTCTGGCACTTTGAAACAATTGCATGTCAATTCCTTCAAGTGGTAGGATTGGTAATTTTTTTACAGAAAAAATCTTCAATACAGAATTTTCTATAAATTCTGATGAAAAAATAAGTGGTGATAGTGATAACGAAATTCTAGATTCTCTTTGTTTTAGCAAAATCTCCAATATTGAATTTAAATAAATCAAATAATTTTTGTTTCCACTTGGATTAATTTTCAAATTAAAAAACTCAATATCGATTGTACTTTTAATTAATCTTGGAATAATTTGATTAATGTATTTTATAAGATTCATTAATTCAGTTTTTTGTCTGTAGCAAATAATTATTCTAGTATCATATCCTTGTTTGATTGTTTCATAACATGATATTGCTGAAATTTCATCAAAGACAGCACAAACAGTTTTTTTCTTTTGTTCTTCAAATGGAATTCCGCCATTACCTTCATCAATGAAAATACAAATGTATGCATTATTTTTTGTTAAATAAGTATACAGTAATTTGTCATATTTTCCATCAGTTCCAGGTTGAGCTCCAAGATTTGATTTTTGTTCAATAATATTTGATGTTACAGCAATTTCAATGTCTTTTGTTAAAAATCCAATCGATGTTCCTTCTACTTTAACTAGAAATTTTTCTCCTTTAAGTAATAGGTTCCCACCTATAGATGTAATCTCTGAATTTATTATCTTAAAATCATTTTTGACCTGTCTTGCAATTGCAGTTTTCTTAATCCCAAATAATAGATTGATTGCTGATGATACAAAAACAGGATCATTTGCATCAACTAATATAATATCTCCATCACGTTTTACAGATTTGAATTCTTGATTTTTTATTTTTAAAATTTTTTTGATATTTGAAATTAACTGAGGAATTTTATTTCTTGAAAATATTGTTGGAAAAACAATAACATATGCTGTTTCATTCATATTTTTTAATTTGAAATCTACTTGTTTATAATTTAGGATAAAGATTCGGGTAATCAATATAAAACAAGTACTATAACTGAAACTGTGACTAAATTTACACAAGAACAAGTTGATGATCTTAATTCAAAAATTAAGACTACTGAAGAAGCTCTTCAATGGGTATCAGACAATCTCCACCCAAAAGTTGCAAAAGCTTCAAGCTTTGGAGCAGAAGATGCAGTTGTCATGGATATTATGCTAAAAATCAATCCAAAATTTAGATTCTTTACTTTAGATACTGGTAGACTTCCTCAAGAGACTTATGATATAATGGATATTGTTAGAAAAAAATACAATGTAACAATTGAGGTATTATTCCCAGATTCACAAGAAGTTCAAAACATGGTGAATGAAAAAGGTTTGAATCTTTTCTACGATAGTGTTGAAAACAGAAAATTATGTTGTGAGATTAGAAAAGTGCATCCTATGAACAAAATGTTAGCAACATTAGATGGTTGGATAACTGGATTAAGGCGTGATCAAACAAAAATTCGTGAAAATGTATCAGTGTTCCAAATTGATAACGGGCATGGGGGAATTCTAAAAATTAATCCTATTATTGACTGGTCATGGGATCAAATTCAAGAATACATCAAAAAGAACAACTTACCTTACAATAGCCTACTTGACAAAGGATATCCAAGTATTGGATGTGAACCATGTACTAGACCCATTAAACCTGGAGAAGACCTTCGTGCAGGTAGATGGTGGTGGGAGCAAGGTGAGCACAAGGAGTGTGGCCTTCATATAGAGCGTAAAAGGACGGATTAGCATGTCAGAAAATAATTCAATTAAACCACATGGTGGAGTTTTAGTAAATAGACATTCTAAAGTTGATGCTTCTGGATTGTATTCAATTACAATTTCAGAAGATCTTGCAAATGATGTTGAAAATATCGCAGATGGAATTTTTAGTCCTTTAGAAGGATTTTTGGGAAAAAGTGATTTTGAAAGTGTAGTTTCTAAAGGAAGATTATCAAATGATTTAGCTTGGACAATCCCAATTGTTCTTGATGTTGATGAACAAACAGCTTCAAAAATGAAAGAATCTGTAGATGTTTTATTACAAACACCACAAGGTGTTGGAATTGCAGTTATTCATGTAGATGAAACATATACTTTTGATAAAGAAAAAACTGCTCAGGGAGTTTATGGAACAACTGATGCATCACATCCTGGTGTTGCAAAAACAATGGGCATGAAAGATTTTCTTGTTGGTGGAAAAATTGACTACATTCAGAGACCAGACGAGACTGAAATTAGAAAATATAGACAAACTCCAACACAAACAAGAGAAGCATTTGCACAAGCTGGATGGAAAACAATTTGTGCATTTCAAACCAGAAATCCTCCACATGTTGCTCATGAAATGTTACAAAAAACATCAATCACAACTAGAGATGGAGTTTTTGTAAATCCAATTATTGGAAAGAAAAAATCAGGAGATTTTGTTGATGAAGTAATTGTAAAATGTTATGAAACAATGATTAAACTATACTATCCAGAAAATAGATGTCGTTTAGGTACATTACATACTGAAATGAAATATGCAGGACCAAAAGAAGCCATTCATCATGCTATTATGAGACAAAACTATGGATGTACTCATATTATTATTGGAAGAGATCATGCAGGTGTTGGAAAATTCTATGATCCTTTTGCTGCACAAAAGATCTTTGATGATTATCCAGAACTTGAGATTTCACCAGTATTTTTCCCAGCCTTTTTCTATTGTAAAAGATGTCTTACATACACAACACCAAAGGCATGTCCATGTGGTGATGATGAAAAAGAGCAGATTAGTGGAACAAAGCTAAGAGAAATGATTCAAAATGGACAACCCCCATCAAAATATATTCTAAGACCTGAAGTTGCCAAAGTTATCTTAGATCATCCAAAACCCTTTGTTGATTAGATATTTATTCAATCAAATTGGTTTTAGCTTGTGAAGTACCTGTTTGCTGTAATTTTATTGGCAGGACTATCTATTACTCCAGCATTTGCTCAAGATCTAAAAAATCCTTCACTAATTATCAATAATATTGAAATTCCATCTGATGAATTTAACAGAATTCAACGCGATGCCCCTATTGTAAAATTGGATGAAGTTCATGCAGTAAGCTGGCAGGTAACAATTGATAATAATCTACTCTATGCAAATCCTAATGGAAATGCTGTTTTGAAATTATATGATGCTGAAACTCATGATGAATTCATTGAAGTAGGAATGGGTTCACATCCTGATAACAAATTTTGGGTTGCAGTTCAAACTCCAAAAGAAGGTTACATTGTGGTGCACAGGGATTTGGATCGTGGATGGTATCCTCAAGCAAAATCTATTGTATCATACACAGACCGTGCAGGATTAACTGTAAACAACGGTGCTAGAATTGTTGTAACTAACTTGGATATTGGAGTTTTTGCAATTGATGCATACTCTACTTATGGAATGGAAGGATCAACTGAGCCTCCAGCAGTAAATTCAGGCTCGATGCTTGTAGAATTTCTCTCAGGTGATCCTTCAAAGAATGTATTTGCATTGTTTCCATTCTTTGTAGCAGCTGGGATTGGTGCAATTGTTGGATTCTTGTTTATTACAAAAAAACGTACTTAGATTTTTGTAATTACATTTTCTGATTTTGTATCAATAGAAATTTTTTGACCATTTTCAAGTGATGAAAATTCTTCATCAGAAATTATAACTAATGGAATATTTGCTAGTGCACAACCAGTTGCCACAGTTAGATCGGCTTTTTTACAAATCATTGCTATTGGTGATGAATTGTTTGATTTTATAGAATAAATCGTGTATGCACCTACACTACTCCCAATCCCTGATGGAAATAATAAAATTGAATCTTTAATAGATTTTTCAAACAATTGATGATTTTTGTCACTAATTATTCCAGTTTTTTTATCAACTGTACCCAAAAAATTAATTGGCATTTCTGTTTTTAGAATACTTCCCTTTACATTTCCATTAACAAGAATTTTCTTCATAATGTTTCATCTTCTATAATCTGTGATAATGATTTTAGATTTACATCTACTCCATTAGAATTCTTCAAGTAAAATGCACCCTTAATGCTATTTGTTGTAACTGCATCTACATTGTCTTTGTTGATTAGTGGTGTTAAACATGTACAACAATCTGCAAGAATTTCACAACCTGCTCTTTCTAATTCATTTATGTATCCAATTTTTTTTGCTTGTTCTTTTACCGTTCTTGGAGTAAAAATCATACATCGTTTTTGAAAAGATCTACCCTTTAGTTTTTTAGTCAAGTCTGAAATTTCTTCTAGTCCTAATTGAGGACTACCAAGAGTAATGATATCTCCTTTTTCTGCAGTATTCAATTCATCATGAACATTTTGAACTTCTTTTTCATCAAAATCTATCTTTTCTACACCTGGTTGACCCTCTCCAAATAGAAATTTTGCACAAGTTCCCGAAGTCCCCATTCCTCCACACATTGCTTTACACTGACGAGTATCCATTTCACCTAACCCTGAAATTCTTACTGAAGTATCTCCAACTTTTCCAGCAAAAAATCCCAACATTCCATATGTTAGCTCGTTTGGATCTTTTACTTTCATTTGTATTGTGAGATTTGGTGAATCTTCTTTTCTTAATGATGAATATGGACTTTTTCCTGTAATTGCACTTGCAAGTGCACTAAAAGCACTTTCTTTGTTTGTTTTTAAATTGTCATATGAATTTGCATGAATTGCTGCATTACTTTCTGCAAATGCTACTTGAGTATCTTTCTTTGGAATATCAAATATCTCATATGGAATACATGAAAATGACGGTGTAACTCCCATGGTTTCATAAGATTTTCTAATTGAGAGTTGTTTGGAAATAAAATTTTCATCTAGTCCATAATTTGAAACATTATCAGCATCAAAACCCATTGGGTTCAAAGTTGTTTTTACTTTGACTCTAGCATCTTTACTAATACTAGATAGAAATTCTTCCCCAGCATCACCAATGGTGTTGTAATTTACTCCGGACAAATGTGTCCATTCAATTGGAATTAATTTTTCTGCATCAGTAGCTTCACCAGTAGCAACTAAAATCCTGTATGCCATCTCCATAATCTCACCATGTTCTCCTTTTAGTGCAGATTCTTCTTCTCTTGTTAATTCCACTGAGCAAGTTACTTGGTACAGATATAATACTTGTACGTAGATAATCATGTCATAATGCAAAAAATTCTTCGTGGAATGATGAATACAATGAATTCAGTAAAACCTCCTAGGATGACTGCACTAAGAGAACTTCATGAAGCTGAAACTGGAGGTCCCTTTAGTATTCTAATTGGGACAATATTGTCAGCTAGAACTAAAGATGAGAGTACAACCAAGGTTGTAAAAGTTCTATTTTCAAAATACAAGAACGCAAAAGCACTGGCTAATGCAAAAATCAAGGATGTGGAGAAAATCATCAAGCCAATCGGATTCTATCATGTAAAATCCAGAAGAATTATTGAGGTAGCCAAGATTATTGACTCAAAATACAAGGGAATCGTGCCTGAAGACTTGGAAACTTTGGTAAAATTACCAGGAGTTGGAAGAAAAACTGCAAATTGTGTTTTGGTCTATGCATTTGAGAAACCTGCAATTCCAGTTGATATTCATGTTCATAGAATTTCTAATCGGCTAGGTTTAGTTGAAACAAAAACTCCTGAAGACACTGAACAAGCATTAATGGAAAAAATCCCTAAAAAATTTTGGATTGATATTAATGATACATTTGTAATGTATGGTCAAAATATCTGTAAACCAATATCACCAATGTGTAATGTATGTAAAATTAAAAAAAATTGCAAGTATTATGAAGAAAAAACTTTGAAAAAATAAAATAAAAAGAGACTAGAAAGATTTTTTAAAAAATATCTATTCTATCTACTGTACGGTAATAGTCCACTTTACTGAAAGGCTGTCGCCGTTAGTAACTGTGATACCATCTTCGTTGTTTAGATCTTGGATTGCAAATGCATCAGCAGTTCCAATGTTACTACATATATTTTGGTCACCGCCTTTTGCAGCTTGTGTTGAAGCAGCGTTAAAGATTCCTGATTGCATTACATCTGTAGCATTGTTAACATCAAATGTAAATGGATCTGAAAGCTCTAGGGTTACAACTGTATTTCCACTACTTTCTGCAAATGTTGGGTCTACTAGTCTTCTAGACATTTCACCACCGTGTGTTGGGTTTGGTGAAGTACCTCCACTTATTGCACAACCGTTACTTGCACTTCCACCAGCTTCTAATGCTTCTAATGATTCAGCAGGAGTACCAACAGATGAGAAGTTTCCGATTGAAATGTATTGGAACTCAGCAGTACCAACAGTACATGTTCCTCCAGTGACAGAGTCAGCGGAGTCAAATATTGCTAGTGCTGCACAGTTTAATCCATCTTCAACTACAACATTATCGCCTTGAATGTATTGCTTAATTGCACCGCTTTCATCTAGTACGTTATATTCTACGTGACCTATCATCCCAAATTCTTCTTGGGTTTGTGGTACTGCAGATACCATAAAAGATGTTGCAGATTGGCCATTAAGAGCAACTGCTCCCATAGCTATTGCAAAAATGCCAGCAAACAATCCGATCGTATTGAGTCTGTTCATTAATGATCCAATATCATTGTGTATTATAGGTAGCTTGGCAAAAAATGCCTAACTAATGGATCCATTTTGGTATTATTCAGTTCCCTTCGAGGCCCAAATTTTCATTCAAGTCTACAGTCAACTCTCTACCTTGCTTAGGCTCATCAGATGATGGAGAAGATTCATTGATAGTATCAAGATTTGGGGTATTTTCCGGAGTTTGGAGAATTGAATAGCCTGAAACACCAATTACAATAATTGCAAATATAATTATCCCAATAGTGATTCCATTATTCATAAGATTAACCAGATTTTGTTCTCTATAAACATGATGTAACAAAAGATTAATTTTGTTAATACTGTTTTTACAAATTGTGAAAATGAAAATAATAATTTTATTTCCTGCATTGATATTTCTAATACCATTTGTTACAGCTAATGCTGATTCAGAACAAATCTTAATTACAAAATCATTGGCAATGAAAGATATTATTTTTGATGGAAAATGGACAAATCTAAACGAATGGAAGCAATCAAGCCATAATCATATTTCATATGATAATGAAATGAATTTTCACTTACGAACTGCACATCAAGATGGATTTTTTTATGTATTTATTGATACAATAGGAGATAAAACATTAGATAAAAATTCTGATAGAGCAACTGTTTGTATAGATGGAAAAAATGAAAAAAATTTAATTGCTGATCAAAATGATTATTGTTTTTCAGTCGCATTTGGACAAAAGCAAGGAAGAATCTTTCAAGGCGATTCAATAATAAAATTAAATGGTAATTTTCAAAGAATTCATAACATTGAAAATTTTATTGCATTAAGCAATGTTTCTGATGAAAATGATCGTTACTCTAAAACTCCTCACTCAAGTTATGAATTTAAAATCCCACTAGATTTGTTAGAACGTTCAGACAATTATGGATTCTATGTTTCTGTTTATGATTCTAGTATCAACGCTTACTATTCTTGGCCAACAGAAATTCATAGGGAATACAATGCTATTCCATCTCCAAAGAGCTGGGGTAACCTAATTTCACCTGACAAATCAATGGCAAATTGAGATTTTTTGAATCTATTTTTGGAATAGGTTTTAGGTTTGATTCAGCTATCAAAATCTAGTTAAGAAAAGATTAGCTAGGCATAAAATTTGTTATAAATTAATATTAATTTGATTTAGGCATTGAATTTAGTAGATATGAAAGCCAATTCTCCTCAAGTATCAATTATTGTTCCTACCTATAATGAGTCTCAAAATATCGTAAATATTCTAAAATCAATTAGAGATAATATCCCATCTGGAATTTATGCTGAAACCATTGTGGTTGATGATAATTCACCTGATGGAACAGGAAAAATTGTTGAAGATTATATCTCAAACATCAAAAAAATTGCAGAAAATACTATTGATGTGATTCATAGAAAAGCAAAGAACGGTCTCTCTTCAGCAATTTTAAATGGAATTCAAAATGCTAAAGGAGAAATGATTGTTGTTATGGATTCTGATTTTTCTCACCCTCCTCAAATAATCCCAAAAATGATTGATGCATTAAAGCAATACCAATGTGATCTTGTAGTTGGTTCTAGATATATCACTGGAGGAAATATTCAAGGTTGGACTGCAAAAAGAAAATTAATTAGCAGAGTTGCAACTTTGATTGCAAAAAAAGGATTAAATGTAAAAACTAAAGATCCAATGTCTGGATTTTTTGCATTTAAAAAAAATATTATTAAAGAGTTGAATTTTGATGCACTTGGTTACAAATTTCTTTTAGAACTATTAGTTAAAACTAAAGAAATCAATGTTAAAGAAATTCCATATACATTTGAAGATAGAAAATTTGGTTCAAGTAAACTTGATAGCTCTACTATGATTGAATATTTACGTGCAGTTTGGAAACTCTACAAAAATGAAAAAATAAAAACATCTAATGAAAAACGTTCATCAGTTAGATTCCTTTCAAAAGCAGCACGTTTCTTTACTGTAGGAGCATCTGGTTTTGGAGTAAATTATCTTGTATCAATGTTATTTTCATCGGGATTAACTGACTTTTGGTATGTCCATGCAAATATTTTTGGTATTATTGCATCAATTTCTACAAACTTTTTCCTAAACAAAGTTTGGACATTTGAAGATAGGGACTTTTCACGTCGAAAAACACTTTCTCAATACGGAAAATTCGGTTTATTCAGTTCCTTAGGTGCAATTGTTCAACTAGCAATGGTCTTTTGGTTAGTTGATTCACATAATGTCTCGTATCCATTTGCCTTAATCTTGGCAATTGCAACTGCTGCATTTAGTAATTTCATTTTGAACAAAAAATTGACGTTCAAAGAAAAACTTTGGAATTAGAGTCATATCAGAGCATGAATTAATTTTCCCATTTTTGGGAATTTCCTAATTCCGTATTTTTCATAAGTTACATTTACATAATTTTATATGAAATTCCTCATTCTACAAGTTGTTGGGTAGCAGAAGAGTATTCTTATTGTTAGTATTGTTTACTATCTCAGTTTCATTGTTTTCATTAAATGATGTTTTTGCAGAGAAACTAATTGTTGGATCTGCTGATGAAGAACCTACTCAGTTTTCTGGTTTAGATAAAACAACAGGAAATGAAATTCAACTTTATAGTTCATCTTATGACGGATTTGTAAATGGATTAGATTTTTCTTTAGATGGAAAATTAATTGGAGCTGCATTTGATGCTCCACCAGGTGATCCTGTTATTTTTAGAGTTTCTCTTCTAACTGATAGTGGTAATCCATTTACAATTTTGTCTGCTATTCCAGGTTTTGAAAATTTTAAAGGATGTAATGATATTTCCACTTCATCTAATGGAATAATTTATTGTAGTATGAAAAATGAATTCACTCAATCTGTTGATTTACATCAAATTGATATTGAATTAGGACAAATAATATCCACTTGGGATACTCAAATTACTTTTTCAGAGGGAAATGGAATTGCTATTGATGATCAAGATACAATCTTTTTTGGAAATCAGAATGGACTCTTTACATTAGATCCTAATTCAAATTCTGCAACTCAAGTCAGAGTTGGAAATACAATTCCTCAAGGATTTGAGAAATGTAAAGCAGAAGGAATGGATTTTGATGTTGAAGGATTCTTGTATACTGCATTCAAATGTACTTTTCCAAGCTCTGATGATGGAGAATCTTTCTTAGGAAAAACTGATCCTCAGACTTTTGAAATTTTATCAATGGAACCAATTACTAGAAATCCTAGCCTTTCTAACCTTGATGAAAATATGAGAACCGGAGCAATAGTTTTCACCAATAAAGAAATTGATTTTCTAGTTGATTCATCATATGGTAAAGTCAATAGTGGATTTGATTCTATATCCGTACAACAAGATACCATAAATGGTGAACCTGCTTCAAGAATTTCAACCCAGGCAAATTCTGAAATAATGATTTGTGATGATACTACTATCCCTATTGACTTTGGTGATGAATTAACTATAAAATGTGATGATACAATTATCGCGTTAATTTCTGGAGGTGTTACTCCAACTTTTCAAACTTTAGATGGTCAAATAATTACTGCTGACCTGGTTACAGGTGATCTTGTAATATTTGACTCTGAAAAATTTGCTTTATCAAATGTTGGTCCTAATACCATTGTTGCTACAGTAAATGGTATTGATTATAGTATTCCTCCTGGCAAAACATTACTTGAATCATCTTCTGAATCAGTACTTCTTTATTCTAAATTTATTGGAAAACACGATGATCAACATTGGAAAACATATGGCTACTTTACTGTAGGTGATGAAAAGTTTAGAAAGGTTCTTGGAACTGGAACATTTGAGATTGTTGAAACTGAGCCAGAACCTGAGCCAGAACCTGAAGATTCTGTTCAAGAATTAAAATTAGAAATTATAGATCAACTAAACGAAAAAATTAATGATGCTCAATCTAAAAATACCAAAAAACAATTAGATAAAGCCATCAAGCATATTGATAATAGTCTAAAATCAAAGTATTGGCTAGATAGAAATACATTAGATCCTAATGATGGTCACAAATCAATTGATGAAGAAGAAAAAGCTGTAAAAGATTTAATGAAAATCACTTCAAAAGATAAAGAATCAAGTTCATTTATTGAAATGATTCAACATGAAATTGATTCTATTGTTAGAATTGATAGAAACTTCGCACAAACAGCAATAGACGTGGCATCAGAATCTGTAGATGATAGAAAATCCCAAAAAGCACTTGACAAGGCATTAAAAGAACTTGAAAATGGAGATCAAGACGTAGCTGATGGTAAATTTGACAAAGGAATTAATCATTATGAAAAAGCATGGAAGCATGCTCAAAAATCACTAATGTCTGACAAAAGTCATGATGATGACGATGATGATGGAAACTATGAAAGAGACGACGATGACGATGATAATACAAAACACACCAAGCATGATAAACTTCAAACTTGTCGAATGATTACAGGTGAAGGTGTTTTTGACTTTAGAAATTCAAATAAACTAAATGTAGAATTTTCTGGTGATGTATGCCCTCAAAAACATCATAGTTCAGGTGATCTTGTGTTGACTATTACTGGAGGAGAAGGAGACTTTGCTGATGCAACTGGTGATGGAGATGTTTCGTTAGTTATTGGCAAGAAATACTTTGCAGGAAAACTTGTTGCACAAATTGGTGGTGATGCTGATCTGATAGTTACTGATTGTGAAGAATGTATTCCACAACCAAATCCACCACAATTAATCATCGGAAAAACTACCAACTTAGATGACACCTTTGACTTTACTGTAACTGGCCCAACTACAACACCAGTTTCAATCACTACTAATGCAGGTACAGGTACATCTAG
>NZ_JANQTA010000007.1 GCF_028278985.1 Candidatus Nitrosopumilus sp.
GACCTTACAGAAACACTCGAGTTTGTTGACGATATCGACAGAACAATCTCAGTCGACCTTACAGAAACCATTGAATTCGTAGACAACGTAGAGAGAACACTCACAGTTGACCTTACAGAAACACTCGAGTTTGTTGATGACATTAACAGAAACATCCCAGTCACATTAACCGAAACACTCGAGTTTGTTGACGATATCGACAGAACATTCACAGTAGACCTTACAGAAACACTCGAGTTTGTTGACGATATCGACAGAACATTCACAGTCAACCTTACAGAAACAATCGAGTTTGTAGACAACGTAGAGAGAACACTAATTGCATCAATTTCACTTGTAGAAACTTTGAGCTTAATTGATAATGTTGATACAGAACATGATGCAACAACTACACTAATTGAAACTCTTACATTTACAGCAAGTGCTACTGGATTAGCAAATCTAGGTATTGATCAAATCTTAATTGAAGATGACCAACCAGCTGTAGCTATCACTGATGATAATAAAGAATTAGTAATTACATCTACAGATATTGCACTTGAGACAATTGAATTAGTTAATGCCGATGATGTAGTAATGAACTATACTCTAGTTCAAACTGGAAATACCGTTACAATTGATAATGGTTGGACTGCATCATCTGATCTTGATGCAAGTGTAACATCCTTTGATGTAGAAGTTACAGTTGCTGATTCCACCGTAGTTACAGGACCTACTGGTTGGAACGGATTATTGAACTTACCAACATTAACTTCTGTGGCTCCTGCTGATACAAGCGATGTAACATATGATGATGTCACTTCTATTGAAATTGGTCTTTCTGCAGATGAACTAACATTTGATGAGCCAATTAGAATTGAGTTTAAGGGTGATGGTGGTGATAAGGGATTTGTGGCATTCTTCAAACGTGCAGGTGATTCTACTGTAACATTTATCGATAAGACTTGTGATGCTGATAATCTAGCTACTGTTGATGCACAACTTGGAACTTCAGATCAATGTAAAATTGATGATGGTACTGATCTAATCGTATGGACTACCCACTTTACATCATTTGGTGATGCAAGAAGTAGCAGATCTAGTAGCTCTGGTGATAGTGGTTCTAGTAGCTCTGGAGGTTCCGGTGGCGGTAGCGGCGGTGGCGGCGGTGGCGGCGCCAGCAGTGGATTTGCAGGAATCTTGGAGACTCCATTGTCAATTAATGAAGTATCATATGACAAATGTGACGAAAACATGGTAAGAATTCTTGTATCTAGCGATGCAGAGTTACCCCCAACTGTTACATTATACACTGCAAAACTTGGAACTGTACAAGCAACATTAGCTGAATCACAACCATTTGCTGAAAGTAACCAAATTACAAATATTGACAAATATGTCTATGAAGCACCTTTGGCAGAAGACGAATTGTTCTTTACTGTTAGAGTTACTGAAATAGGAACTGATGGTCAACAAAATACTGTACAAACAATAATTCATGCAGATGAATGTTCTGAGTCAATTACTGTTGTAGATGCTCCAACAGATGAACAAGAAATTACAATCGATAGACCAAGAATATTTGATACCAAATTCCAAATTGGTTCAGGTGAAAAACAAAAGAGTTCCATTGAATCTGTATTATATCTAGACAAGCAAGATCTTACTGTTTCAGCAATTGTTGATAGCAAATCATTACTAAAACGTGTTGAACTTAGAACAGTTCCATTAGGCGAATTAGATCAAAACTATATTGCAATGAGAATGAATGTTACTGCAATAGATGTATCTAATACATCATACATTGTTACAGCAACATTACCATCATACTTTATGGTTGAACCTGGTCTCAAATACTGGATTCATGTTCTTGATGACGAAGGCTATACTGTTGATTCTAGACCATATGAAATTGGAGTAAAACCAACTAAATTATCAAATGTTTCAGTAGAAATGGATGTTCCAACAGTAAAGGCAGCAGGATCTTCAATTACTTCAGAAGTCTATGTATTTACTAACAATGCACCAGCATACGGTAAAGTATCATTAATTGCTGATGGAAAAGTTGTATCAGAAAGAGCACAATTCTTTGATCTTGGCCAAACTAAGGTTACCTTTGATTGGAATGTTCCAGAGTCTGACTCATACTCTAGAAATGAATTACAAGGAAAAGTAGAATTGTATGATTCTAGTATCAGTACTTCATCAGCAGTAATTCATAGTCATCCAAAGACACTATCAATGCCAGCATCTGAATTGGCATCACTTGGATTAATTGAGATTGATGGACAATTGATTGCAGAGCCAGCATTATTGTATTCATCTAATTCTGATGATAACATGCAATTCCGTATCACGGATCCACAAGGCCAATGTGTTATTGGTGGAACCGATGATTGTACAATTAATGAAAGCACTAAGGATAATCGTGGAGGTCTAACTAGTATCATGTATGGTGATCAAGTTCTCAGAGTAAGATACAGTGGAGCAGAGAATGCACTAGAAAGATTCTCAATTACATCTATTGATCCAATTACCCAACCATGGACAGTCACATTAGAAACAACTGATGAAAGCATGTTACAAGAAGCACATGCAACATCTGAACCAATTGTCAAAGTGAAATACAGATATCACTCTGAAACAATAACTGTATTCTCAAATTAATTTTTTATGGATAAGAAATTGAATCTACAATAGTTGAATCTAAATCAGATATTTTGATTCTTTTTTGTTCCATACTATCTCGCATTCTAATTGTAACAGTATCATCTTCTAATGTTTGATGATCTACGGTAATTGCAAATGGAGATCCAATTTCGTCTAATCTTCTATATCTTCTACCAATGGCACCTGAATGATCCAAAAATGCATCACACTTTCTTTTAATTTGAAGATAAATCTCATCGGTTTTTTCTTTCAACCCATCTTTTTTTACTAAAGATAACATTCCTACATGAACTGGTGACAAGTATGGTTTTAGCGCTAAAACAATTCGCTCGTGCTCTTTGTCATCCTTCAAACTATGTTCTAAAATTGTGTACAAACTTCTATCAATCCCCATTGAAATTTCAAAAACATGTGGAAGTACTTTCTCATCATTATCCATCACTTCAAATTTCTCCTTACTTTTCTTAGCGTGACTAGACAAGTCATAATCTGATCTATAGTTACATGCAACCAATTCAAGCCAACCTATCGTAGTCTCAACCTCAAAATCAAAAGCAACTTCAGCATAGAATGCCTTTTCTTTATCACCTAATTTCCTAAACCTGCTTTTTTCAACATCAATTCCTGTTTTTTCATAAAACTCCATTAAAATTCCAAGATAGTATGCAACAAACTTGTTAGGAACAGTTCCAGATTCAATGGCCTCTTTGCAGGTCATTGAAATTGGGTTTCCATCTGTTTGGATTCGAATAACTGTATTTTCTATTTCAGAAAATCTATCCATTACATCTAATTTTCCTGGATTGCAAAAAACTTCAATTTCTGCCTGGTAAAATTCTCTTAATCGTAGTAAACTCTGTCTTGGCGCAATTTCATTTCTAAAACTTTTTCCTACTTGCGCAATTCCTAATGGCAATTTACCTCTCATAGTTTTAAACAATCTTGGAAAATCAACAAAGATTGATTGACATGTTTCTGGTCTAAGATATGCTTCTTCTTCTTCAGGACCAATTCCTACTTTAAACATCATATTGAAATTTTTAGTTTTATCAAAATCCCCTTTGCACTTTGGACATTTGATATTGTTTTGAGTAATTGCATTATCAAATTCTTCTAAATCTGCGCTTTCTGGTATTTCAATTTGAGCGATGTCTGCAATTGTCTTGTCTGCTCTGAATGTGGAATTACATTTTTTGCATTTTATGATAGGATCTGCAAAGTTACCCAAGTGTCCTGATGCTTCAAAGACTGATTTTGACATTATCTGCGAACCATCAATTTCTAACATTCCATCTCTTCTGATTAATTCTCTTCGCCATAATTCTAAGAACTTGTTTTTCAAACTAACACCAGATGGTCCATATTCCCAAAATCCTGCTTGAGCATCTGCATATACCTCACAACTTGGAAAATAAAATCCACGCTCAAGTGCAAGTTTCATTACTGCCTCATAATCCATCTTAATCTCTCCTAACATTCATTGAATAAATTTCTACGCAAAATCCTTTGCAATTCTAACATTCTCAAAGTCATCTCTCTCATCATCAATTGGAGTTTCTAAAATTATTGGGATTTTTTTCTTATTGGCAAACTTTACAACTGATGAAATTCCTTTTTCACCAATTCCTCCTAAACCTAAATGATAGTGTCTATCTAAATTACAACCCAACTCTCCTCTAGCATCATTAAGATGAAGAATTTTAAGATTCTTTAAACCAACATATTTGTCAAATTCCTCAAATGTTTCTTTAACATTTTTTTCTGTTCTTAGATCATATCCTGCAACAAATGCATGGCACGTGTCTAAGCATACACCAAATTTCTTTGATGGTTTTAGTTGTTTGAAAATTTCTCCTAGTTGTTTAAAATCAGATCCAACAGAGTTTTTTTGCCCAGCTGTATTTTCTAGTAAAATCATTACATCGTTTTTTGTTTTTCCTGCTTCAGTTAATCCTTTAACTAATCTTTCAATTCCTCCTTCTTCTCCAGTTCCTAAATGACTTCCGAGGTGAGTAACTAAATATGGAATTCCTAGTTGTGCACATCTTTCAACTTCGTTAATCAGAGTTTTAAGAGATTTTTCAAAACCATCTTTTTTTGGAGTTGCAAGATTTGGCAAGTATGGCATATGTGCACAAATTGCTAGTCTGTCAATCTTACTTTCCTTTAATTTTGATTTGAAATTATCAATATCTTTTGCAGTTAGAGGTTTTGCATGCCATCCTCTTGGATTGCGCGTGAAAATTTGAAAAGCAGTGCATTCTCTTTCAACTGCATTATCAACTGCCATGTCAATTGAACCTGAAATTGATACATGACAACCAACTTTCATACTCTAAATTTCTTAAAACATAATTTAAACCTCCATTGCCAGTTTAAAACCAGATTTTTATGTAAACTACGTAACTTACTAGTATGCTAGCATTAGGACAAGATGAAATTGCAAAATATCCCTTCTTAGCTGATGCGGGTCAATATCTTAAAGATAAAGGATTCACTCTTGAGCAGTTTGGCTCTGATCCGGATCTTAAGAATTTGATTGATAAAGCATATGATCGAATTCAGGTAGCAGCTGATGGTAAAATCTACAAATCCGATCTAATAGGAGATCAAGTTTCAAAAGAGGCTGCTTTACCCAGAGAAGTTTTCTCCTTTCTGTTGGCAATTGTCTTGCTAAAACTAAGTGGTATGCATACTTTGATCAAACGTTTTGCACTTGCAGAAGCAAGGCGTGCAGAAAAATATCTTGAAAAAGACTTGGCAAATATTTCAGATGAATCAAAAAAACAATTAGCAATACGAGTCATTAATGATCTTTTTTCAGTTCAAGTAGAAAAAATTGATGAGCACTTTGTAATACCAGTTTCCGATTATCTTAAACATTCAATTAATTTTCATGAAAGAGAATGGAAATTAATTAATCGACATGTAGAAGCTGGACAAGTGTTTTTAACTCCTCATGAAACAGTTAGATTAATTCGAAAAGAATTAGGAACTTACATCAATTCAAAAATTATTAATGCAAAAACTCCAACAATGATTCCAGGATTTGAGGATTCGGTTCAAAAACTTGTTTCATTATCAAAAAAATTCTCAACATTTACTGTAACTACTGGGGAATATCCACCTTGCATAAAACACGCAATTGAAGTTCTAGAAAAGGGAGAAAATCTACCACATTCAGGAAGGTTTATGCTTGCAACATTTTTGTTATCAAAAGGTCAATCTGTTGAACAAATTGCTCCGTTATTCAAAAATGCCCCTGATTATAATGAGCGTGTCACTTTGTATCAATTAAATCATTTAGCAGGTAGTTCTGGAAGTGCAACAAAATACTCTTGTCCTTCATGTGAGAAATTAAAAACACAAAGTTTGTGTTTTGCAATACCAGAATGTGACAACATCATAAGCCCATTACAATTTGGAAAGAAAAGAAAATGAATGAATCGGACATAAAATTTGTTGAAAGTTCATTCAAAAAATATTATTTTAATCATTTTGATTTGATTAAAGTTCCTGAGAGGACATCTGAAAGGGAATTTGGATATCAAAAATTTAATTCTGGAATGGTTAGACACATTTCCATTAAGGATGACAAAGAACTGCATCTTTTACTAATGCAAAATATTCCATCTGACGTCTACTGCTCTAATGCCTATTATACATTCCCCAATTTACCAATGAATGAAAAAGATTGGAAAGAAGCTGATCTGATTTTTGATATTGATGCAAAGGATCTTCAATTAGAATGTAGAAATGATCATACTGTTTCAATATGTAGTGACTGTAATAAAATTTCCAAAAACTTTCAACATTGTGATAAATGTAATTCATCAAAATTAGAAAAAAAATCCTTGCCATGCAAAACTTGTATCGATGCATCAAAAAGTGAAGCTAAAAAATTATCTAATATTCTTATTGAAGATTTCTTAATTCCAAAAGAAAACATTCAGATTTTTTTTTCTGGGAACGAGGGATTTCACGTATACGTTTACAATTCTCAATTTCAAGAAATTGGTTCACGAGAACGTTCAGAATTAGCTGATTATTTTATGCTTAATGGAGTTATTCCTGAAACATTTGGTATGAAAAAATTCAAGCCTAATCGTTCATCTTTTCCTGATTTTAATGAGAAAGGATGGAGAGGAAGATTTTCAAAAGAAGTGTTTGGAACAAAATCTAAACGCTCAAAAATCATCTCTGAATTATTAGCTAATGGTTATTCTACTTTTCAACAAACCATTGATAATGTTTCAGAAAAAATTGGTGTAAAAATTGATCCAAACGTTACCATGGATATTCATAGAATCTTCAGACTACCTGGCTCCATAAACAGTAAAAGTGGATTTACAAAAATTTTTTGCAAAGATTTGGCAAAATTTGATGCATATCAAGATGCTGTTTTTCTAAATGAAGAATCTGTTGAAGTCCTAGCTAATTGTCCTATTGAATTTAGACTAAAAAACAAAAAATTTGGCCCATTCAATAATGAAAAAGTAACTGTCCCAACTTATGCTGCTGTATACATGATTTGCAAAAAACTAGCAACCATTGCTTAATTTTGCTGGTAAGACATTAATTTACCAAATCACAAGAAAATTTGATTTTGTATAGCGCCTCTACTGACAAGCAAGCTCCACCTCCTGATGCTGGAAAATTCATTCGATTAGGAATTGTGGCTATAATTGGAATTGTGATCTTTGCTATTGTTGGCAATCAGGCAGTAATTTTATCAATGAATTTTACTGAATTTGGGGATCAATTCACTAAACCTCTCTATTACACACTTGTCTCAACAATTATCCTAGCTGCGGTTGCTTTAGTTAGGGTAAATGTTGCTGGACGATCTTCTATCTTTTGGTATGCAATTAACACCGCTATAGGATTCCTCTCAAGAGGTGGTCAACAAAATATCTCAAGCAGTATTCCAAGTTTTAGAGATTACAAACTTTCTGGTTCACAATTTGTAATTTGGCAGTTTACCAAAATTTTACTATTTGGTGCATTCTTTGCAAATATCATGTTTGGATTTGCTGCTATGGCATTCATTGATGGAAATACAATGGGAATTGAAAATGTTCCAAAATTGTTTACATTACCATTTGTAACTCCGGAAACTAATCCAAACTATGCATCTGAAAATGTTGTTCCAATGATTCCTGCTTTGATAGTTTTACTTCCACCAATTCTTGCTGCCATTGGATTACGATTAGTTTTGTATGTGGGAATCCATAGAATTATTGATGTCATTACTTCTTTCTTGAAAGATTCCAATGAAGGAAAACCACGTTATTTGAATTATGTTTCTACAATTGAAGGAATGATTGGTATCGGAGTTTTGTGGGCTGGATTTAACTTATTCTTTACAGATCAAATTGACTACAATACAAGATACCTAATTGGTGGAACTCTTGTAATTGGTTTTGCATTGATTGCATTTTCTGTTGTTGATAGAATTCGTGCACGTGTGTTAACACACATGTTCAAAAGAGATGTCTACATTCGTTTCTTGACAATTATAGCAATTGCAATAATTGTTGCAGGAGTTGTTTCTGTAAACAACAGTATTGCAGATGCAAAGAAAATTGAATTTCTAGGACCTTATACTGCACAACAAATTGGGGTTAATAGATATCTGGGTGAGCTAAATAATATTCAAGAAAATACACATGATGTACAACTTACTTCTGTCTCTCCTAACAATATCAATAATTATGTTAAACAAAATAGTGATGTTTTAGATGTAATCCGTGTATGGGATTGGGAGGCTGCATTTGCAAAGCTCAAGCCTGAAATCGGTTTAATCCCATATGTTGACTTTGAAGATAACGACATTTTACGTTTCAATAATACTCTGTATTGGACAGCATCCATGAAACCAATCCTACCAACATCTGTTAGCCTTGAAAACAGATGGTATAATGAGCATCTGGTATATACTCATGTGCCTGATGGCTTCTTAACTCTTGAAGCAACAGATGGTCAAATTGTAGATAGCTCTCAATTTTTCAAACAGAGGGAAATTTACTATGGTGAAGGAGGCTTATTTGAGCAAACATGGTCTGGATATCCAACCTCGCGTTCTGAAAGTGCAGAACTTGGTGGTGCATCATATTCAGGTCTAGGCGGTCTTGATGTATCTCCTCCATTAAGTTGGATCTTTGAACCAAACTTTTTGCTTTCATTCCCATCTGAATCAGTCCACATTATGAGATACAAAGATGTCAATGATCGAATGGAAATTCTTTATCCATACTTTTTGTATGATCTATTTGGCCAAGAATTAGATTCTCTTCCAGTAACTGATGGAACTAACTCCTACTGGCTAGTTCCTCTAATTATTGGATTTGATACTAGTGATGTTCCTTGGTCCGTAGGTAATCCGTATTTACGATTAGTTGGTTATGCCTTAATTGATTCTTACAACGGTGATATTCAGTTACTCAAAACTGGTGATGATTTCTTTACAGAAATGTTCTCTAGTCAGTATTCTGAGCAATTCCAACCAATGCCTGCATGGTTAGAGGAACAAATCAGATATCCAGTTGAATTGTTTAATTGGAAAACTGAAATGTATAATATTTACCACGTTACTAATGTTGAAACTTTCATTCAAGCAAATGAATTCTATGAAATCCCACGTGGCTTAGATACCTATTATGTAGAAGCAAAACCTCCAGGATTTGATCAAACAGAATTCTTAGGTTTGCTGTCTCTTGAATTGAGAGGCTCTCAAGGTAGAAACTTAGCAGGATATATGGTAGTTGAAAATGATCTTACAAATCTTGGAAATCTCCAATTCTATGAAGTTCCATTAAACTCTACTACAAAATTAATTGGTCCTACAGCTGTTAGAGAAGCATTAGATAGAGATCCTGAATTTGCTCAATTGAAAACATTACTGAGAAATCCAAGAATTGGAGATAATATTTTGTATCGTGTTGGTGATCATGACATTTACTTTATTCCAGTTTATACAGCTGGTGCAGGAGGAGTAGTTGCCCAATTAGGAACCATTGCTGCAGTTGGCGCTGCATTTAATGGCGAATACTTTGTTGGTCTTGGAGATACTCAAGAAGAAGCATTTGAAGCCTATCTCAAGAAAGTCTCAGGAGTAGCTCCAACTATTACTACACCTGATAGTGACTATGTAGAATTAGTTCGTGATGATAGGATTGACATTATCAAATCAGTATTTAGAGAAAATGATATCTCTATAGCTGAACCTACATCAATTCAAGTTCCAGTTTCATTTAACGAAGGACAAATGTTCTTCTTTACTGAAAAAGAACAAGAAGAAACTGAGGCATTCCTGGCTGCATTTATTGATGACTTTGTAAAACCACGAAGTGACAGAGTTTTCATGTGGCAAGATGAAAATAACCTCAACATTGGAACTGTATATGTAAAAGATGGAATTGCTGAAATGCATTACATTTCCATAGAGGTTGGAAGCTAATTGCTTCTAGTTGTAGACAATGGTTCTGTTTTTACTAAAAATTTAATTAATTTTTTGGATAAAAACCAAATTTCTTTTGAAAAAATGTCTCCAACTACAATAAATCTTAATTCCCTCTCAGAATTTGATTCATTCATTTTATCTGGAAGACGAAAAAATGAAAAAAAAACTAATGAAATTAATTCAAAAATTATTATGCATGCATTAGAAAATAATTCAAAACTACTGGGGATTTGTTATGGGGCTGAAATTCTTGCACTCACTTTGGGTGGAACAATCAAAAAATGTAATTCATTACAAAAAGGAGAGGAAACTGTATCAATATTTAAAGAAAATTCTATATCAAATAACTCACTAGATGTTTTTGAAAGTCATAGTTATGAAATATCAAAATTACCAAATTCATTATTACCTTTAGGTAAATCTAGTAATTGTCAATATGAAGTCATTCAACATCAAAATGGACTAATTTTTGGTACTCAATTCCATCCTGAAATGAGTACAGATGGTCAAGAATTGATTCAAAAATTTTGTTCTCTTTGATTGATTTTAATTACTGTTTGTTAGGATTAAATTCATGGAAGAAGAGAATCATGAACTATTACTACCTCTAGTTCAGGAGGAAAATATCTGTCTACCTTTACCAATCAATGTTGTTTCAAAATATTGGAACATAGAGCTTCCCATTGCTGAAGCTATTGAAACCTCTAAACGATATTCTGGATTTAATGGGAGTGTGCTGATTGAAGGAATAGAATCAGCTGAAAGGCATGGATTGAATTGTAAAATCTTACGTTCATCTTTACAAGAACTTAAAAAAATAATTGTTGCAGGAATTCCCCCTATTGTAATACTTCCAGGAATTCCTGAAATTACTCAACATGCATCCGTGATTACCGGCTTTGATGAAGAAGAAAAAACAATTTTCCATTATGTTCAACAAGGAACTACTGAAGGAGAACAACAAGAAGGTGCAATTCCTCAAGATGTATTTGACAAAGAATGGTCTCAAGAAGGAAGAATATTGATTGTATTGGCACCAAATGATATAATATCTCCAATATCTTTTGAAAACGAAAATAGTAATCAATCTAATCGACTTTGTTTTGATTCAGAAAGAAAGATGATTTTAAAGAATCAAGAAGAAGCCCTATCTCTATTAAAACAAGCAATTGTATTAGACAGTAAAAACTCAAATGCATTCTATCAATTGGGGGCATTGTTTAATGAACAAAATTCTACTGAATGTATCAAATATTATGAAGAATGTCTAAAAATCAATAGCAGATCATATCTATCTTATAATGGATTAGGTAATTTTCATCTAAAAACTAATCAATTTGAAAAAGCAACAGATTTCTATACTAAAGCAATTAAAATAGATTCAAAAAGATCTGCCAAAATTTACAAAAATCGTGCATATCTTCTTGACAAATTAGGAAAAAGTTCAGATGCAAAAACTGATCTACAAAATTATCTCAAATTTTTTCCAAAAGCTCCAGATCGTGGAGTAATTGAGCAAGCCATACGTGAATTGTAATGCGGAATACGGGATTTGAACCCGTGGCCTTCAGCTTGGGAAGCTGACGTCATACCAGACTAAACTAATTCCGCTAACTCAATTTTATTAATTATGATTAAATATCTTAATTGAGAACTTGTATTATGGATGCACGATGTCCTGAATGTGAAAAAGTTGCAATTTTAGATGATGCAATTACAAAAGTAAAATGCCCTCATTGTAATTTTGAAGCAGACTATGACTCCTATTTAGAAATCATGAAAGATCAGGCCGTTAACATGGCATCTGATTATATCCCTGATAGGCCTGGACTTTAATTACCAATAATTTCCTTTATCAGAACAATCCAAGTGAGCACCACAATTTGGACAGAACATATGACATGCTTGCATATCTACCATCTCTTTTTCACATCTAGGACATGTGATGCTTTCCTTCATGCCTATCATAATGAATTCTGATTTAAAAATAATGTCCAAAGGTTAATTAGTCGTTCAACTTTTTTTGGGAATACTTGGCAAACTTCAAGTTAACAATATCGGACATTAAAGGAAAATCTATTACAAAAGAACTCAAAGATAGCGATGCTAATCCATTATTAGGATTAGAATTGGGTAAGGAAGCTGATGCAACAATTGTTGGTTTAAGTGGAAAATTAAAACTCACTGGTGGTAGTGATAAGTCTGGAGTTCCAATGAGAAATGATATTCATGGTTCTGCTAGACAATATGTTCTATTATCAAAAGGAGTAGGATTACAGGATGCTGAAGCTGGCCAAAGAGTTAGAAAGTTAATGAGAGGTAATACAATTTCTGAAGAAATTTATCAAGTAAATTGTAAATTTGATGGTGAATTACCCGTAGATGAAGCTCCTGCTGAAGAAGCAGAAAACTCTGAAGAAAAATCTGATGAGAAAAAAGAATAACTTAACATATAACGATTCTACATTTTGACTAATGCATTGGAGAGAAACACTTCCTGATTGGTATGTAAAAAAATATGGTTATCAACCTTGTATCAATATTGGTACCGCAGGTCATGTTGATCACGGAAAAACTACTCTAATTCAAGCACTAACTGGTTCTTGGACAAGTGTTCACAGTCAAGAATTAAAACGTGGAATTACCATCAGAGTAGGTTATTCAGATGCTGCTTTTTACAAATGTAAAAAATGTGAAGAACCATTATGTTATTCAACTACTCCAAAATGCAATAACTGTGGTAAAGAAAGTGAATTATCTAGGGTTGTAAGTTTTGTAGATAGTCCCGGCCATGAAAGTTTAATGGCAAATATGCTTTCAGGTTCTGCATTAATGGATGGTGCACTCCTATTAGTTGCATCAAACGAAAAAGTTCCAAGACCTCAAACAAAAGAACATATTTTAGCACTTCAAACTTTAGGAATTCAACAAATTGTTATTGTTCAAAACAAAGTTGATCTATTAGATTACAAGGAAGCTGTTTCAAATTATCAAGATATTTCTAAATTTGTTAAAGGCACCCATGCCTCAAAGGCTCCAGTAATTCCTATTTCTGCTCAATCTGGACTAAACATTGATGCATTAATTGGTGCAATAGAGAATACAATCAAAACTCCGGAACGTGATGAGAAGAAAGAAACTGTAATGCATGTTTTACGTTCTTTTGATGTAAATAAACCAGGAACTAAACTTAAAGAAATCAAAGGTGGTGTAATTGGAGGAAGTTTAACACAAGGTGTTTTTAATGTTGGAGATGAAATTGAAATTAAACCAGGAATTCTAAACGAAAAAAAGAAATCTTATGAACCATTACAAACTGAAATTACTTCATTAGGAACTGCAGCAGGCATTGTAGACTCTGTAAAACCTGGAGGATTAGTTGCAATTGGTACAAAACTTGATCCTGCTATGACTAGAAGTGATTCCTTTATTGGCTCAGTTATTGGAAAACCAGGAACACTTCCTGAAAATTCTACTAGTCTTAAACTTGAAGTTAATCTATTTGATTCTGCAGTGGGTACTACTGAAGATATCAAAGTTCAACCTATCCAATCAGGAGAATTATTAAGACTTAACATAGGCACAGCTCCAGTTCTTGGAAAAGTTACAAAGGTAAAATCTAAAAATATTGAACTTGAACTACGAAGACCTGCATGCATCTTTAAAGGTGGAAATGTCGCAATTAGTAGAAGAATTACTGAAAGATGGCGTTTAATTGGTGCGGGTATAGTTGGTTGAAGTTATTTGTGATACTAGTTTTCTGATTCATTTATCAACACATAGAATTATCAATATAGATAATATTGAAATGGATATTGGTCAAATCACTTTTCTGGTACCTAATGTTGTAATTGAAGAATTAAAAAATTTAGAAAAAAATCCATCAAAAAAATTTGAAATTTCACAAACTATGAAATATATTAAAAATTTTAAAACTATTGAAATTAATGGAACTTTTGCTGATAAAGAAATAATTAATTATGTAAAAAAAAATAATATGATTGTTGCAACAATGGATAGAGAATTAAAAAACAAAATTAAATTATTTGGTAATTCAATTATTTCATTTTCTAAAAATAAAATTATTTTAGAATCTTAGAAAAATTTAACTTTAAGTAGAAACAATAGAAATTATGTCACCTTTAATTTTAGAAACAAGTTCTTTTGAGAATGAAGGTGTCATTCCAAGAAAATTTGGATATAAGGAAGGAAATTTTAGTCCTGCTTTAAAATTTCAGAATATTCCTGAAGGAACAAAATCTTTGGTGTTAATAATGGATGATCCTGATGCTATGGGTGCTGTTGGAAAAGTTTGGGTACATTGGGTTGTTTGGAATATACACCCAAATGATGAATTTCAAGAGAATTCAATTCCTTCTCATTGTTTAGAAGGAAAAACTGATTTTGGTGATAATGGATATGGTGGTCCTGCTCCCCCAGATAAAGAGCATACGTACCTTTTCAAACTTTATGCATTAAGTTCTGAAATTGATGCTAAAATAGATTCATCAAAAAATGAAATTGAAGAATTAATGAAGGATAAAATTCTTGAAACAGCAATTCTAAAAGGAAGATTTGCACCATAACAAGTATTATGTAAAAAGAATAATAACCTACAACTTTAACCTCGAGTATTGAATTCCTCCAAACTTCTCTCCATAGGAAATTATGATTTACGTTTACACCATCTATTAATTATTGGAATTCTGGTATTGTCATTTACAATCTCTTTTTTATTACGTTCTCAGCCAATTGAACATGGTTTTGAATTAAACGAGTTTGATCCCTTTTTCAATTACAGAGCAACTCAATATATTGTTGATAATGGAATTGATGCATATTTTAATTGGAATGATGATCTTAGTTGGTATCCTCATGGAAGAAATATTTCTGCATCATCTCAAATTTTATTACATCTAACAGCTGCATCTACTTATTCTATTTTTGGTGGTAATTCATCTTTGTATGATTTTACAATAATGTTTCCAGTAATTTTTGGCTCACTTACATCCATAGCAATTTTTGCTCTTGTTAGGGTTATCGGTGGAACTACTGCAGGCCTAATTTCTGCAATGTTATTTTCAGTTTCCCTACCTATATTGATTAGAAGTCCAATTGGATGGTTTAAGTCAGAACCACTTGGATTGTTTTTTTCAATTTTAGCTGTTTATCTTCTTTTGAGTGGATTAAATTCTAAAAATAAGAAAGTTGCATTTTCAAAACTATTGTCTGCAGGAATCCTGACAACGTTTTCAATTTCTGCTTGGGGCGGAAATCAATTTTTCATCATTCCTATTGGAATATTTTTTATTGTTCTTCCATTTATGAGAAAAGATCACAAATTCCTAATTTGGGCAGTTCCTACATTTTCATTTACTACTCTTTTGGTTTCATTAGGATTTGAACGTGGAATAATAGATGCGTCATCATTTGGAGGTATCTTCTTACTTGTAACAACATCATTTTTAATTATTTGTACATTAATCCAAAATTTTAGCTCTAAAAATAAAACAAGAAATGCTTTGTTATTCTTAATTGCATTTTTAATTGTTGGAAGTAGCATTTTTGTTCTAAATTCTTCATTAGATCTTTTACCCAAACCTAGTCATAGGTATCTAAACGCTATAAATCCATTTTTAACAACTACAGATCCCTTAGTTGATTCTGTTTCAGAACATGCAACTACAACTTTGGCACAATCATTCATGTTTAATTCTGTATTGATAATATTTGGTGGGATTGGTGTATGGTTGCTCATTAAAAATCTACATAATCCTAATCAAAATTTTATTTCTAATGATATGTTGTCTTTTACATTAATTTTTGGACTTGTAGGAATTTATGTTAGTTCTACTTTTCTTAGATTGGAACTTTTTGCATCTATTTCAGTAATTATATTGTCCTCATTAGGAATTTCATTTCTAATACAACAATTTTTTGGAACAAATCAGAAACATAAATCAGATATTAAAAAACCAATAAAATTTATTTTTGCTGGGGGAATAATCTTTCTCTTAACTGTTCCATTAGTTTATCCTCCTAATTCAAATGCAATAGCGCTAACACAATCACCTCCTACAATTCTGAATGGTGGTACCGTTTCTCCTATGGTAACAAATGATTGGCATGAAACCCTACTTTGGATTAAAAGCAATACTAACAAAAATGCGGTTGTTGCATCATGGTGGGATTATGGGTATTGGATTCAAACTTTAGGTGAAAGAGCTACACTGGCAGATAACTCAACATTGAATACAAAGATCATCCAAAATATCGCAAAAATGTTACTTAGTTCACCTGATGATGCATGGAACTCACTTAATACTATGCAAGCTGATTATGTCGTAATTTTTGTTTCAGCTAGTCAACTTAATCTCGAGTCTACACAACTTTACACACTAGGTGGAGGTGGCGATGAATCTAAAAAACAATGGTTTATGAGAATAGGCGGTTTTGATGAAACTAAATTTGTATATTCAGACGGTCTTAGCGGAACTAATCTATTTTGGGAACAAACTTTACTAGGAAAAATGATTCCATATTCAATTTTAGGTTATGTTCATCCAAATAATCTTGGACAACAATCCGAATCTTATGTGCCTGGCTTTGTGGGAATTTATGAAAAAGATGTCAAACTTGATTCAGATGACGAGCCATTGAAACTTGTTCATGCATCACCTGGATTTTATAAAGATGAACCTGGACACAAATTGGTTGTCTTGGTTTATGAAATCAACAAAAATTATACTCCAACAAAATAATTTACTAAGAATATCGATCTGCTAGTCTATATCTCATGTATTTGTCATCTGGAGAAAATTTTGCTGGATGTGCTGAAATAGTTTGATCATCACATTTTGAACACGACATTTTGAGCGTGTATTGATTGCATTTGGAACATTTCCTTAATTGAAATTTCAAATTAATCTTCTCTTGTTTTCTTTGATTCTTCTCTAGTAAAACTAAATGTTCCTTTTTTCTTTTCTATGATGGATTGAATTTCTGCAATTATGGGTTTAAGCGATTTCTCTGCAGATTTAAAATCTTCAGAAGTAATTGATAATCTGTATTTTGGTGCTCCTAGATAAGTAATATCAATAGTAGAATCTTTTGTTGCATCCAATAATGTTTTCTTAATTATTTCAACTCCATCTGATTTACTATTTGTAATTTCCATAATTCCCCGAATTTCTACTGATGGTAATTTTATTTTAGAACAAATTTCTTCAATTACAGTAGCAGTTTTCTTTGGAATTTTGAGTTCTTTTACAGAATCAATTCCATTTCTTCCAATTTCAAGAAATGCATCATAAACAGAATCATATTTAGAGTATAATCCGTCTTCTAGTTTTTCAATGTCTGAATCACTGAGTTTTGCTTTTTCTTTAAGGTTTTGCAGTAGGGTTTTTCCTTTTTCAAATTTTTTTACTTCTTTGAGTTTTTGTTTTTTCTGATCATTTGAAACTTGTTTTAAAGATAAATCAATGTCTCCTCTGTCTGGATTGACTTTTTTTACAAGGAGAACTTTTTTCTCTCCATCTTTTACAAATTTGTTAACTGAACGAATCCACCCTGGAGCAATCTCTGAAATATGTAAAAATCCTTGAACATCATCATATTCATCTAATGTGACATATGCTCCATGATCCATCACTTTGGAAACAGTTGCAAGAACAATTTCTCCTTGTTCTGGCATTTCTTGAATTTCAGTAGACATTTCTTCTAAAACTCCTATCTGTGTAAATTAATGTTGCTGGCTAGAAATCAATTCCTTTTTTTGCTTTGATTCCTTTCTGAAAAGGATGTTTAATTTCCTTCATTTCTGTGACTAGATCAGCAATTTCAATAATCTCCTCCTTGGCATAATTGCCTGTGAGTACAAGATCTACAAATTTAGGCTTGTTTTTTATCAAATTTATCACATCTTTAACATCAATCAAGCCTAGATTAACTGCATAATTGATTTCATCTAAAATTACAATATCATATTTTTCAGATTGAATTTTTTCATTGCTAATTTTTATGGCTTCTTTTGCTATTTTTTCATGATCTTCTTTTGGACTTTTATCATCAATTATTCCAACAAATCCTTTTCCAACTGCAACCATCTCAAAATTTGGTTCTAGTTTTTTTGATGAATCCATTTCTCCATAATGCCATGAACCTTTGATAAATTGTATCATGCAAATCTTCTCTTCATAACCAGATGCACGTAATGCTAAACCTAATGCTGCAGTTGTTTTTCCTTTACCCTTTCCAGTGTAAATAATAGTTAGGCCATTAACCATAATACTCTCTTCATTTCTCTTACTAAAAACATTCAGTATTCTTCAAATACATCAATTTAAATAAAAAAATCATGGTTATCATGCAAATTGAAAATACCTAGGATTGTTATTGCAGGTGCAACAAGTGGTGTAGGAAAAACATCTATTACGTGCTCAATAATTTACGCACTAAAGAAAAAAGGATTTTCTGTTCAACCGTTCAAGGTGGGCCCTGATTATATTGATCCAAGTTATCTATCCAGTATCTCAATCAACGATGCTTTCAATTTAGACGTCTGGTTAATGGGAAAAAATAATCTACTATCCAGTTTCATTTCAAATTCTAAATCAAATGTATCTGTAATTGAAGGTGTAATGGGATATTATGATGGATTTGGTGGGGATTCAAACTATGCAAGTACTCATCATGTATCATCAATTACAAAATCACCTACTATCTTGATACTTGATGCAAGTAAAACTGCTCGTTCAATTGCTGCGACAGCAATCGGATTTCAGAAGTTTCACCGAAATTCCAGAATATCAGGCATAATTCTCAACAAAATAGGTAGTAAAAAACATGAAAATCTCTGCAGAGAGGCTTTACAAATGACAAAACTACCAATATTAGGAGTTATTCCAAAAGATCCATCTCTAAGTTTAGAATCCCGACATCTTGGATTGTACTCTACATTAGAAAAGAAAACTCTATACAAAAAAATTGAACGTATTTCAAAAATTATTTCAAAAAATATTGATATCAATAAAATTATTAAAATCTCAAAAAATACTTCTGATTTTTTTACAAAACCAAATCATATTAATAAAAAACCAAAAATTACTATTGGAGTAGCTCTAGACACATCATTTAATTTCTATTATCAGGATAATCTCAAAGCACTTCAAAGAGAAGGAGCTAAATTGAAATTTTTTAGTCCCGTAAATGATAAAAAAATTCCAATATGTGATGGTTTGTACATTGGAGGTGGATTTCCAGAAATTTTAGGTTCTAAATTAGCAAAAAATCAAACTATGAAAAAACTTGTTAAAAAACTAGCAGAAGATAATCTTCCTATTTATGCTGAATGTGGAGGACTGATGTATTTGACAAAATCTATTTCTTCTGAAAATAGAAATTACAAAATGGTAGGTTTGTTTGATGCTGAAACCATAATGACCAAAAAAATGAAATTAAATTATACTAAAGGAAAAATCACAAAATCAATCATTTCAAATAATTCACATAATCTCCAAGGACATGAGTTTCATTATTCTAAACTAGATTCGGTTTCTTCAGATTCAAAATTTGCATTTGAATTAGAAATTGGAGATGGCATTAAAAATCATAAAGATGGATTGATTGTAAATAATTGTCTTGCATCATATGGTCATCTCTATTTTGATAGTTCAAACTATGCTGAAATTTTTGTTAAAAATTGTATGAAATATTCAAGAAGTTGATTCTGCTCTAATTAGCTTGAATATTGCATTAATTATTGCTGAAGCTGATGAACTTCCTCCTTTTCGGCCAAAATTTGTAATAAATGGTGCTTCTTCTAATTTTGAGAGTTCTTCTTTAGATTCTGCTGCACAAATGAAGCCCACAGGAATACCTATGATTAATGCAGGCTTGACAATTCCCTCTTTCACCATCTTTATGACTTCTTGCAAGGCTGTAGGTGCATTGCCTATGGCTACAATTCCCCCATCGATTTCTGATTTTGCTGCTCTCATAGATACCTGAGACCTTGTTTTTCCTTCTTTTTTTGCCAATTCCATAATTTCAGGCTTGGAAATATTGCAAATAATCTCATTTCCAAAATCTTTTGGATTTTGTTTGTTTAAACCTCCAATTACTCCATTAACATCTACAACAATACTGCATCCATTTTTCAAAGCATTCATTCCACTTTCAATAGCATCTTTGTGGAAAATTATTTTATTTTTATCAGCAAAATCAAAATCTGCTGTAGAATGAATAATTCTTCGAACTATTGGCCATTCTTTTTCATTATATGGATGTGAACCAATTTCATCTTCAATCATTTGCATACTTGCATCTTCAATAGATTGGCCTTTCTTAGTTTGCATTTTCAACCTCTCTGGCTCTTTCAATAACTAAGTTAATTATATTTTCATCAGTTCCAATATGTTTTGTAACGAATGTGTCTTTCAAGTTTGAATCTTTAAGTGCTGGAATCAAATTAGTGTTGATATCAGTTTTTACATGTGCACCCTCATGTAAGAAATAAAATACGATTATTAGCACTTTAGGTTCATCCTTTTCACATTTTTTAATTCCTTCAAAAATATCTGGTTGCTCAATCTCTAACCAGCATCTGCTAACATTTCTATATTCATTTACTAATCCATTTAAGATATAGTCTAATGACATTTGTGCATTAGGATCTTTACTACCATGACCAATAATCAGTACATCAACATCTTTTTTATCTAATTGTATATTATTTTCTTTCATTGTACTTGAAATTCTATTTTCAACAATATCTACCAAAGTTTTATGCATACTCATTGGTTTTGTAACTAAAAATTTCACATCTGTATCTTTTTGTAATTTCATTACATCTGTAACTGCAATTTTCACTTTTTTTCCTGGATACAAAAAATATGGGACTATTGTTAATGAATCAATATTTTGCTTGAGACATTTTGAAATTCCATCTTCAATAAATGGTGGTTCTACTTCTAAAAAGCAATAATCTGTAAAAATATAATTGCCTCTAGCCTTGATTTCCGCACAAATTGTCTCTAATTCTTCAGATGCCTCTCTTTGTCTACTTCCTCTGTCAATAAGTAATAGTCCACGCTTCAATTCTGTATTCTCGCTATAGCTATAGTCAAATTTGGAGGGAATTTCTGCTTTTCTACGATTAATTTCCCATTAGACACTAGAATTGCTGCAGCTTCTGAAACACTGGCAGTTCCTTCAAAGGCTTTTACTGTATCAGAAGGATTTGGGGCTGTAATTTTTGACAATTCTTCTCTTTCAATATATTGAACTGGAATATTGATCTCTTTTCCAGCATCAATTAATCCTTGAACATCTTGAGGTTTTTTAATTGAAACCAATTTTGCAATCGATTTAGAACTTAGTCTAAATTTTTTTAAACAAATTTCTATACCTTCCAATATTGTTTCTTTAGATGTATCCCAATGCAAACCAATTCCAATAACTAAACTTGGTGGTCTGTAGATGACCGATTCTCTTGAAATTTCATCTCCAATAATTTTATCTGAAATAATCAAATTTGCCTTTGATTTTGATTTTTCTAATTCTTCCATAGTTGAATAAAGAGTGACATTTTTTGGCAATTCCTTATACCATTCTTTATCTCCCACTTCTTGAAAAACACCTATTGGTTCACCATTTACCATATGTGCACTAATTCTCGTTACTACTGAATCATCATCAATCTTCCATCCAAAATTTCTTCCAACTAAATCTACTGCAATTGTTTTGTTTACATCTGCAGCAGTAGTGATAACGGCCTGTGCTCGTAATTTTCCAGCAATCTCTTGTGTTAGTTCATTTGCACCACCAATATGTCCAGATAATACACTAATTACAAAATTTGTTTTATCGTCAATTACAATTATTGCAGGATCTGTTTTCTTGTCTTTAAGATGTGGAGCAATTAATCGTATTACTGCACCTAGAGAAAATAAGCAGATTAGACCATCGCTGCTCTTGAATAATTCTACAATTTTTTCAGATGTAGGCTCAGAATACCATGTAATTGATGAATTTTCATTAGCAAATTTTTCCGGTGCAAATATTTCCCATTTGGGAAAAAATTCTTTTAATTTCTGCCCAATATTTATTCCATTTTTTGTAATAGCAAGAACGGATATTTTTTCCATATCAAAACCCTTGTTATTTTAATAAAATACCTTACTCTTTGGGCTCTCTAGCCAAAATATTTCCTTCAAAATCAAACAGTATGACATCTATGGGAACCTTTTTCTCACTATGATTTCTCATATGTCTGTAAACTTCGCTACAAATTAAATCAAAAAATCCTGTAATCTTATTTTCTTGAATAATTTCTGAAACATGTCTTGCGGTGTTTGCTTTTTTGATTGCTTCTATGACTTTGTCATTTGCATTAGCTTTTTTAGCTATTTCTGCAAGAAAATTCATATCTACTTTAGAACCTTTTACATGAGTTTGTTTAACTCCAGCAGCCATTTTTGCAAGTTTACCAATAAACCCAACAACAAATGCTTTTTTGATATTTTTCTTTCCACATTGTTGAATAGTGTATCCTGAAAAATCACCCATTTGAACAAAGCAATGTTCTGGAAGTTCAACAATTTTTTTTGCAAAATCTTCACTTCGTCCTCCAGTTGTTAAAACAACTGTATCATTACCCATTGCAATTGAAACATCAAGATTCTGTCTAATGGATGCAGCATATGATGCAGTTGAAAATGGAATTACAATTCCACTTGTTCCTAAAATTGAAATTCCATTCTTAATCCCGATTCTTGGATTGTCAGTTTTTGGTCCTAATTCTCTGCCTTTTGGAACAGATATTACAACTCTAATTCCTTTCTCCTTTAGAATTTCACTTCCAATCTCTCTTAGATTTTCAGTGATCATTTTTTTTGGAACTGGATTTATTGCTGGTTTGTTGATTTCTAGGCCTAATCCGGGCTTGGTAACTATCCCTACCCCTTCTCCTCCATCAATTTCAATATCATTTTTGTTTTCAGTAAAAGATAATTCAACAATAATTTCAGCACCATGAGTAACATCAGGATCATCTCCTCCATCTTTAATTACAGAACATTTTGCTTTGTTTTCATCAAAATTACAATTGTTTACAGGAATTTGTATGGTGGTCCTTTTAGGTAAAGTGATTTCAATTTCTTTGATTTCTTTTTGATTAATTATTGCCAGTAGTGAGGCTTTTGATGCAGCAGTTGCTGAGCTTCCAGTTGTATAACCTGTTCTTAATTTTTTTTCTTCAGCCACAAATAGATGTATACAATTACTGTATTAACTCTTGTTTGTTCTTTTTCTGAATAGATTTAAAATAAAAAACTGTTTCAAATTGATGTGGAAAAACCTCTTCAAATAGTTATTACAGGAGCTACCGGATTTGTTGCAAAAAATCTACGAAAATATTTGTCAGAATCCAATGTACACTTGATTTCCATATCTAGAAAAAATTTCAAAGCTTTCAAAAATGAAACTAAAATCATTTCTAAAACATATTCTGAAAAATCTTTACTTCCCAAAATTATCAATTCTGATGCTCTTGTCCATCTGGTTGGAATTGGAAAACAATCTTCAACAGAATCTTTTGATTCAATTAATGTTAACCTTACACAGAACATGGTAAATTTAACAATAAAAGCCAAAATCAAAAAACTAGTTTTTTTGAGTGGATTGGGGGTTTCACCATATTCATCAACTGAATATTTTATATCAAAACTAAATGCTGAAAATCATATAAGAAATTCTCCAATAAATTTTACAATTTTTCGTCCATCCTATATTGTTGGAAAAGATGATCTTTTTACAAAATATCTTAAAAAATGCATAAAAGATAAAATGATTCAAATTCCTGGCTCTGGAAAATATCAAATTCAGCCTGTTTACATTAACGATGTTACAAAATTGATTTTTACTTCCATTAAAGAAGAAAAATTTAGGAAAAAAATTATTGATCTTGTAGGACCCGATATCATTACTTTTGAAAAATATGTTAAACTCTTTCTAAAACATTCTAAAACAAAAATTTCCTATATTGATTTAGAAAAATCGTACAATCTTGCTATTAGAAATTCAAAATTTGATTATAGTGTTGATGATTTGAATATTCTAGTAGGTAATTTCGTTGGAAATCATAAAAAACTAAGCAAACTATCTAATGGTAAATTTCAATCAGTTATTCAATTGTTAAAGACCGGCGCCTTGCTTTAGTGCATCAGCTTTGTCTGTTTTTTCCCAACTAAATTCTGGTTCATTTCTTCCAAAATGACCATAAGAAGCTGTTTTTTTGTAAATTGGTCTTTTCAAATCTAATGTTGAAATAATTCCAGATGGTTTCATATCAAAATTCTTTCTAACCAAGTCTTCAATCTGATTTTCTGGAATCTTATTTGTACCAAAAGTGTTTACGTATAATGATACTGGTTCTGCTACTCCAATAGCATATGCCAATTGCACTTCACATCTATCAGCTAATTCTGCTGCAACCAAATTTTTTGCAATGTATCTGCACATGTAACATGCTGATCTATCTACTTTGGATGGATCTTTTCCAGAGAAAGCTCCTCCACCATGTCTTCCAAATCCACCATAAGTATCGACAATAATTTTTCTTCCAGTTAATCCTGCATCTCCATGAGGACCACCAATAACAAATTTTCCAGTAGGGTTGATGTGAACTTTAATTTCATCATTCCAAAGTTCTCCTAAAACAGGTTTGATTACTTTATCCAGAATTTCTCTTTCAATTTCTTCTTGAGAGATTTCTGGGGCGTGTTGGGTTGATACAACAACTGTTTCAATCCTAGTTGGTTTGTTATCTTCATATCTTACAGAAACTTGTGATTTTCCATCTGGTCTAACCCATGGTAATGTGCCATCCCTTCTTACTTGAGATAATTTTTGAATTAGTTTATGTGCAAGTAAAATTGGCATTGGCATAAGTTCTTTAGTTTCATTTGTTGCATAACCAAACATTAATCCTTGATCTCCAGCTCCTTGTTCTTTTTCTTCAGTAGCTGTCACCCCTTGACTGATATCTGGACTCTGTGAATGTAATCTTAGATTTACATGACAGGAATCAGCGTCAAACATTAACTCTTTGTTATCATAACCAATCTCTCTTATTGTTTTTCTAATTAATTCCTCTTGAGCATTTTTATCTAAATTAGCTTTTGATGTTACTTCACCTGATACCGCAACAAAGTCTGTTGTTACCATTGTTTCAACTGCTACTCTGGAATCAGGATCTTGTCTAAGAAATTCATCTAGAAATGCATCTGAAATATTATCACAAACTTTGTCTGGATGACCTTCGGTAACTGATTCTGAAGTAAACAAGAAATTATTTGTCATAAAAATCACCCATACTAGAGTTCATTTTCTAGTTTGATAAACAACACATTGTTGCCTCTTACAATAACTCTACCATAATTTGCAATGGTTTTACCTTCGTGTAATTCTTCGGCATCAGTCATGATCAAATTCATGTATGAATCAACATTATCCATTTTACCTTTGTATTCAACTTCGTTTTTCAGTCTAACTGTAACTTTCTTCTTTGTACTTTTTTGAAGAGTTGTTAAAGGTCTTTTTGCGCTACTTGATTGAGACACTAATTATTCACTTGATTTGCAACTTTGTTCTCTAGAATAAAAGCCTTACCTCGTATTTTTAATTCAAAATTCCTTAAATTTTTTCTTGTTTTTCTAATAATTATCACATGATTTCAACTGGAATTCAAAAATTGGACAAACTTTTGTCAGGTGGAATTTCTCATGGAATAATAGTAGATGTTTTTGGAGCAAACAGTACAGGAAAAACTCAATTTTTACTCCAATTATGTATTTCATGTATTAGAAATGGTGGAAAAGTATTGTATGTTGATACAACAGGAAATTTTAGGCCTGAGCGAATAATTGAGTTACAAAAAAAATTTTATTTAGATTCGGTTTCCCTAAAACAAATTTCTGTTTCTAGAGTTACAAACACACATGAACAAATTAATTCACTAACAAATTTTGATAAAAATTATTCGTTGATTCTTATTGACAATATCACAGATCTGTTTTCCTATGAATATCAAAAAGAAGAATCAATTTATGAAAAAAATTCAATATTTATGAAATACATGAATAGTTTAGCAAAATTCTCTTCCACCACTAATGTTCCTATAGTTGTCACAAATATGGTTAGAACAATTGATGGAAAAGAAATTGAAAATATGAAAACAGCAATTAGTCCTTTTACACATGTAAAAATTCATTTATTAAAAAAACCAAAGTTTTATTCTGGAATTGTAAATTGGGCTTTAAATCAAAATTCATTTCATTATAAAATACACGAATTAGGATTATCAGATGCTGAAGATATTTAACATGCTAATCTAAAGATTAACAATGGCTGGAATTTTTGATTCTATTCCAATAATTACAGTTGCTTTATTTGCACTTGGCTTAGTCGGTGTAATTGTTTATGAAAGATCACGTTCAAACTCAACAGAAGAATCAGATTCTTGATTCCTTATTTGGAAATTTTGGATTTTCAAAACTAACTGAAATTCAACATAAGGCTTCTCCTAAAATTTTACAAAAAAAAGATTGTTTAGTAATTGCTCCTACCGGTTCAGGAAAAACAGAATGTTCTGTAATTCCAATCTTTTCATTATTAAAAAATTCTAAAAAATCTGGAAAAATAAAGGCACTTTACATTACACCATTGCGTGCATTGAATCGAGATGTGTTTAGAAGAATTACAAAATATGCTCATTCAAATGATTTAACAATTCAAATTCGACATGGTGATACATCACAAAAGGATAGAAAGAAAATCACCGAAAATCCACCAGATGTTCTTATTACAACTCCTGAAACATTAGTAATTTTACTAACTCAAATCAAAATGTTAGATGCATTATCTGAACTAGAGTGGATTATTGTAGATGAAGTTCATGAATTATTGTCTAGTGAGCGTGGATCTCAGCTTTCTCTAAGTATGGAGCGTCTGGAATTTAATTCAAAATTTCCTCTAACAAAAATTGGATTATCTGCCACTGTGGGTAATTTTGATGAAGCGGCAAAATTTGTTGTGGGTACGAAAAGAACTTGTGAAATTATTCGAGATACATCTGTTCGAAAATATGATGTTGAGATAAAATTTGTAGATGGAACTATTTCTGATGTAGCCCAAAGTATTGTTGACTATGTTTCTGAATTAGATCTAGACTCGCCAATTCTATTATTTACAAACACTCGTGGAGAGTCAGAGTTTTTAGCATCTATTTTGAAAGAAAAATCTCCAATCCCTATTGAACTACATCACGGTTCTTTATCTAAAGAAGTTCGAGAAGAAACTGAATTATCTTTACGTGAGGGAAAACAAGGGATTGTAGTATGTACTTCTTCACTTGAATTGGGATTAGATATTGGTTCAGTTGAATTAGTTATTCATTATGGCTCACCAAGACAAGTTTCAAAATTTGTACAAAGAATTGGTAGAAGTAGACATAACCGTGATGCTTCTGCCCAAGGACTGATTATCACAAATAATTCTGATGATGAATTTGAGGCACAGGCAATTCTTAATCGAATTCAAGAGGGGTCAATTGAGGAACAAAAAATCCATGATGGATCATTAGATGTTCTTGCTCATCATTTGGTGGGTTTAACCATGCAGATTGGAGAAATGCAAGTTGATGATGCATTTAATCTAGTTACAAAAGCATTTCCTTTTAGAAATTTAAAAATAAATGAATTAATTGACGTTCTGGATTTACTTGATTCTAACTATTTGATATTTTTTGATAGAACTAAAATGACTTTTTGGAAGAAAGGACGTTCCTTCAAATATTATTTTGAGAACCTCTCTACAATTCCCGATATTTTAAAATTCAAAGTTTTTGATAGTGTTGGGAAAAAAATTATCGGTTCATTAGATCAACGATTTGTTGGAGATTATGGTGATTCTGGAAATATTTTCGTCTTGAAAGGCTCACAATGGAGAATTCTTAATGTTGATGAAAAATCCTTTACAGTCAACGTTGAACCATTTCGAGGAGGAGGAATTACAGTTCCATATTGGGAGGGTGAAAACATTCCAATTGACTACAAGACTGCTAGAAAAGTTGGTCAATTTCGAACAAAAGTCAAAAATGGTTCAATCAAATTATCCAACAAACTAATTACAAGTCTGCAATTTGATCAAATTCCTGATGAGGATCATTTTATCATTGAATCAAATCGTTCACAGGGTTCAATTGTAATTCATTCATGTTTTGGCACAAAAATTAATTCTACATTATCTACATTATTGTCTTCCATACTATCTTCATTGTTGGGTTCAATTGTTGATTCTCGTTCTGATGCATATAGAATTGTATTGTCATCTAGATCTAGAATTGTCGAAAAAATATTCCTTGATGTCTTAAAAGATGAATATGATTTATTTTCAATTGTAAGTGCTTCACTTGCAGGTACTCATAATGTAAACTGGAGAACATGGTGTGTTGCAAAAAAATTTGGTATAGTAGGACGTGGAGCAATTTATGAAAGAAAATCTGCCAGATTTCTGTATGAGAGATATTCAAAAACTTCTCTTGTACAGGAAGCATTGCGAGAACTTTTTCATGATAAATATGATTTAGAAAATTGTGAAAAATTACTAAACGATATCAGAGAGGATAAAATTAGCATTCAATGGATTGAAGTAGATAAATTCTCAAAGCTTGCAGAACCGATTTTAGATCATACTGCAAAATATTATTCATCACCTGCAAATCTAGACAAAGGTATTCTTGATCTAGTAAAATCTCGATTAGGAAAAACGAAACATCGTTTAATTTGTGCTAGATGTGGAAAATGGGAACGTGTTGTTGAGACAAATGAGGTTTCAAAATTAATTTGTCCCTATTGTAAGGGGAGACAGATTACTGCAACATTCTATTCGGATTATGATTTACCAAAAATTATACGAAAAAAACATGAGGGCAAAAAACTCACATCTGATGAGAAACACAAGTTTGATCGTGCCTGGAAAGTGTCTTCTTTAATAGAAAATTTTGGAAAAACCGCAATTGTTGTAATGTCTGGATATGGTGTAGGCGCAGATACTGCTGCACGAATCCTACGTAATATGGTTGATGAAGAACATCTCTTCAAACAAATCTATGAAGCTGAACGACAATATGTTGTCACTAGAGGTTTTTGGGATTCTTAATTCTTCTTTGTAATTTTTGAAAACGAAGTTAAGAATAATTCAATTCTACCTTCTAATCCTGCTTTTGCATTAAGACCAGTAATTGAAATTATTTCTCCCAATTCACATTTGTCAATTAATCTGGCTTGATTTCTCCAACCTTTAACCCAAATTTGACCAGTATCATCTTCCACAAACATCTCTGATAGTGCAATTGATTCCCCAGACTTTGTTTGCACTTCTCTTCTTTCTGGTACCTTTAAGATAATAGCTTCTATACAATAACTCTGATCAACTTTTACATCATTAATTTTTGTACGAATCTTTGAAAGTGTTGGAATTGATTCATCATTATCTAATTTTCTTACAAATGAATTATCATCTAATGTAATTGAATTTCCATAAACTTTTGATGGCATACATTCAATCACATCTCCTTCTGCACAAATTGAAGTAGAATTTGAAAAGTCACTGATATTGAACAATTTTCTATTATTGTCTACTCCAAGAATCATATTCTTTCCATTTTCAGTAGGAGTGATAGAAAGAATTCGAGTTACTATTGGTTCTGCTTCTTTTCCCCCTTCTATATCAATTATAGTTGCATCATTTCCATGAATCTCTAATCCTTGATTTCCGTTCTTCACTCTGACACCTAATAATTTAACTTTAGCATTCTGAGAAATCATATTGGGAATTGATGATTCGTCTTTTCCCCAAAGGACTACTCTCATTGCAGAATTATCTTTTCCTTTTAGCCGCATTCTAAGTGCTTTTCCAGGTTGACCTCGTGAGTTTGTGAATTCCATTCCGCTAATAACGCCATCAATTGTGCCTGAAATTACAATGTCTTTTTGTCCTTCTTGTAATTCACTAATGTCTTTGGTGATAGTTTCAATTGATGGAATCTCACTTGAGGAATCTGTTGTTTCAATATTTGAACCTGAACCAATATTTATTGTTGGAGAACCATCAAGATCTGATTTTACATATGCTTTGATAATTTTTATCAAATCTCCTGGTTTTAGATCCTCAATTCCTGGGAGATTTGCTTTTTCATCCCATAGTTTTACACTGGCAGTTGAATTTGAATCATAAACTGTCATAGTTCTTAAGTAAAATGGTGAACCATCTTTTCTAGAAAATTGTTTGGCTGGAGACAAGTTCAAAACTCTTGTTTCTAAAGAAATTTCTTTTGCACCAGCATACAGATCTTTTAATCCTAGTTCTACTTTGAGGGGTTCTGATAAACTCAGTCCATAATCAGATGCAATAAGAAATAGAGCTCCTTGGTCAGTGAGATAACCTGCACCAATTTTTTCTTTCTTCAAATTTATTTGATCTTGTATGTCTTCTTTAGACAGTTCTGGTTTTTGTTCAATTAATTTATTGATTAAATTTTCTAATTCTGACAATTTAATCTTCATAGAAATATTCTATTAATAAAAATTTCATTGAGTTTTAAAAAACTATTTTCAAATCTTTGATCGCATTTTTTTCCAATTTTCTTTCTAAAAATCAATATTATTTTTTCATAGTCACATTTTCACTCTCCAATCAATGTTTTTTTTAAAATTGAGACAAATTACCTCATTAAGTAAATTAGTAAGAAGATCGCAGTTTCCTTATGTCTTGTATTGAGGTAAGCCGTTTATCAAAATCATATGGATCTATCTCTGCCGTTAACAAAATTGAACTATCCGTTGAATCTGGACAAGTATTTGGATTTCTTGGTCCTAACGGTGCTGGAAAATCTACAACTATCAAGCTATTGACTACGCTAATTCCACCTACATCAGGCTCAATGTGCATTCTTGGAATTGATGCAGTCAATAACCCCCTTCAAATTCGTCATAAAATCGGAGTAGTACTTCAACAACCTAGTTACGAGCCTACTCTCTCTGTTGAGAAATCCCTTGACAAGTATGGAATGATGTGGAATGTTCCTAAAATTGAAAGAAAAAAGAGACTTGAGCAACTTCTTGTAGATTTTGATTTGAAAGAAATTCGAAAAAAACGAAATGAAGATCTTTCTATAGGACAACGAAGACGTGTTCAGGTTGCAAGAGAGTTTATGCATGATATGGAACTTTTATTTTTAGATGAACCAACTGTTGGTCTAGATCCAAATGCAAGACGAAATCTTTTAGATTATTTGAAAAATAAAGTTAAGACAGGTTTAACAATTTTTTATACTACTCATATTTTATCTGAAGCTGAATATCTTTGTGATAAAATTGCAATTATAGATAAAGGAAAAATTATAACTGTTGATACTCCAGATGGTTTAAAATCAAAATTTGGCAATGAAAAAACTATTAAAATTCATCTAAATGAAGAAAGAAAAGAAATCATCTCATTTCTATCAAATATTGAAGATTGTAAAATTGATTTTGATAATGGAACAAATATTATTATTCATTCGGAAAAATCTGAATACATATTATTACAAATTTTGAAAATTTTGAATGATGAAGGAATAGAAATAGAGGATTTATCTGCAGTGCCAACAAATCTTGAAGACATATTTCTAAAAATGGTAAGAGAAAATGCATCCGATAATTAGATTAGTAAATAGAAATCTCACAATTTCTCTAAATCCTGGATTTTTAATATGGCAAGTAATTTTTCCACTAATCTACATTTTTGTTGCAGGATTTGCTTATGCACCTCTAATACAAAATGTACCATTAGGTGCTAGAGACTTAGATTATCCTGCTTTTCTTGCATCGGGTATGATTGGATTTAACATAATGAATAGTACTCTTGTATCTGGAATAATAATTTGGAATGATAGACGTCATGGAATGTTTGAACAAATAATGTCTGGTCCCTTTACCAGAAGTCATTACATTCTTAGCAATATTTGTACAATAGGAATTGTTGGACTGGTTAGTGCATCTTTAATTGCCTTAGTAGGCTATCCTGTATTTTTTGATTCAATTGAATTTTCACTAATTACTATACCCTTGATTGTTTTCGGTGCAATCACTGGTTCAGTTTTATTTGGTTCCCTAGCTTCCATTATTTCGACAAGATTACGCTCAAGTGAAGGATTCAATGTAATTATCAATACTGTTTTTCTATTTTTTGCATTTGTAAGTACAGCATTTTATCCAGCAGAAGGTGCACCAGAACCTTTACGTTCAGCTTTCTATCTGAATCCCTTGACTTATCTGGTTGATGTGATTCGAGCAGGAATCTTTGGTACATTTACAGAATTTGTATTTTATGAAATGATTGTTCTTTTAGCAATGGCTGCTGGATTGTTTATAATAGCATCTAAATTATTAACAAAACTTGATTTCTAATCCCTTCTTTAATTGAATTTTGATAAAGTAGCCCGAGGCAGATTCGAACTGCCGTCACGGGCTCCAAAGGCCCATATGCTTGACCTCTACACTATCGGGCTGCTAATCAAAATTCACTAATTCCCTTAATGAACTTTGATTTAGTCTAATTCTGAAGTTATTGATTTATAATTTTGACTAACAGTTCTATAGGACTATCCATAGAATTTACAATTTTTTTTATTCGTTTTTTATGACTTGTATCAGGCCTGTCAAATATCCTATTCATATGTCTAGCAATTTTGGTTGGATTTGTTTCTCTTTTCAACATCTTTTTTTGAACTAAATAATTTTCAATAATGTTTGGAATAGCATTGTATGAAATTGTAGGTACACCTAATAATGTAGATTCTGCAGTCATTGTACCTCCAGATCCAATAAAAACATCTGTTTTTTCTAGAAGTTGTTTTCCATCATATGACATTTTGATAATTTTTGCAGAATTTCCACAAATTTTTTTAAATTGCTCAATTTGTTTTGGGTATCTTCCTAAAATTAGAATATTTTCATTTTTAAATTCTGAAATAATTTTCTTTATAATTGGAATAATAATATCTGATTTAGAAGTGTATGCAGCTTGTTCTTCCTCAATTCTTATTAAAATATTTTTTTTCTTTTTTGTAAATGGGATTCTATTTTGATTTTTCATTTTTCTTTTGATAGTTACAGCAGCATCAATTGCATTATATTGAATAATATTTTTTTCATTAATTCCATATTTTGAGAATTCTTTTTTTTGAATCATTTTTGGTATTAGTAATTTTTGAATTAGTGGTAATGTCAATCTCATTACTGCATCTGCATGGGGTGAATCGCAAAAAGCAATGTGTTTTATTCCTAAACCAAATGAAATCCGTGCAGCTTCTGGTGAACAATAACTTATAACAAGATCTGGAGAGAATTTTTTTATTTTACTATATAGTCCAGACATTCTTTTGATACTTTCATTTAATTTCTCATTTCTATCGCCTCCTCCGTGTCTTCCAACCACTGAAATTTTGAAATCTCGTATTTTCGCAATTCTTATGACTTCACGATATTCTCTTGAAGTGCATAAAATCTCATGTTTTTTGCCTAGCTTTTCAATTATTGGCTCCGAAAACAACAATTGCTTTGGAGTTAGAATATCTATCCAAATTTTCAATTATTCTTCTAAATTGGGTAACTTCAATAAGTTTTTCTTACTCCAATACATAGGCGAAGTATAATGGGGGGAGCAAAAGTGGTTGTTTATGGATTAAGTACTGAAGGATATGCAATTGCATCTCAAATGGCAATCAAAGGAGCAGATGTCTACATAATAGACGAATCAACTCCTTCTGCAATCTCTTTAAAGGCTGAAATTGCCAAAACTTATCCAAATGTTTCTTCTCTAAAAGAAGACGAACCATTGTTAGCAATGGAGCCAATTGATGTTGCAATCTCAAAAGCTCAATATCTTTTCTTTACCCCTAGACTCAGAAAAACTGGCCAAGACATCAAAACTGAAATTCACTCAAAATTCAAAGATGCTGTTTCTTCATTAAAAAAGAAAAGTGCTGTGGTTTTTACATTACCAACTGGGTTTGGTGGAAATAATGAAAATATCTCTTTACTAGAACATGTAACTGGTCTTGAAGTAGGAAAACAAATTTCCTACTTCTATTATCCATTAGAAGATCCTAATCAACAACCAAAAATCATTGGATCATTTAATGGAAAAGAAGATTCAACACTTGCTGAATTATTAACTACTGGGAAAAAAGAGAAGAAATTTGTTGCAATATCTTCATCAGAACATTTTCATGCAATTGATGTTCTTTCAAGATTTTCTAGCCTATGTAGTGTTTTAGAAGTTTGCAAATACGCTCAAGATGATATTACAAAAAATGATTTGTCTTCAGATGATTTCCAAAACATCTTTTTAGATAAAATGGTTGGTGGTCTGTTTGATCTTAAGTCTCTAGGCTCATCTTTTGAAGGTGCTAATACTTTGATGTATTTGATTAATGGAAGTGTCAAAGGAATTGATGGATATATCAAACGTTTAATTGATGAAATTCGTTCTACATTAAAGAAAAATGATCTAAAAGCTAGTAGAACTAAGATTGCATTATCATGGACTCTAGATCAACATTCAATGCGTGGTGACAAAATTGAAATGCTACAAAATCTAACATCTAGGTTACGAGATTATATTGGAGATGTCGAAGCTTATGAAGATCCAAACTTTGATCTCTTCCATTCAGATAAAACAACAATTGTGGTAGCTTGCTCTCAAACCGATTTTGATCATATTGAAAAAACAAAACAAGATTCTGATTTAATTATAGTTAAAGCAAATCCTTTGTGTGAAACTATACAATAATAATTTAAATTAGCTTTTAAAAAAATTCAGACTATGACTGAAGAAGAAAATTCTGATGAAATTCCAGTTAATGTTGTTTCAAATGAAAATAGTGATGATAATAAACTCCAATCTTCTGAAAATGATTGTGATGAAATATCAAAAGAATTAGAGTCTGTAAAAGAAAAAAACTCAGAATACGAAGAAAAACTTAAACATGTTTTGGCAGATTTTCAAAATCTTTCAAAAAAAACTCAGTCAGATATTGAAAACGGTGTTAATGCAAAAGTTGATGATTTTATTTTAGATTTCTTAAAAATTTATGATGATTTTGTTAGAGCAAAGCAAGTGTTTACCGAAAGTAATGTTGAAGCTGAAGGATTAGATGGGATTCTGAAAAATATGGATTCTTTGCTTCTAAAATATCAAATCAAGCCCATTGATGCACTGGGAGAAATTTTTGATCCAAATTATCATGAAGCTATATCTGTTATCAATGATAGTGACCTGGATGATGGCACTATTACTAAGGAGATCAGGAAAGGATATATTTCTCAAACTAGGGTCATAAGACCAACATTAGTAGAAATTTCAAAAAAAGGATGATAAAATATGGCTAAAGTTATAGGAATTGATTTAGGAACTAGTAATTCTGCTGCAGCAGTAATGATGGGTGGGAAACCAACTATTATTCCAGCTGCTGAAGGTGCTACGGTAGGTGGAAAGGCATTCCCCTCTGTTGTAGCATTTTCTAAGGAAGGTGAGTTACTAGTTGGCGAACCAGCAAGAAGACAAGCTGTTACTAATCCTGATAATACAATTGTAGCAGCTAAAAGAAAAATGGGTTCTGATCACGTTTTTAAAATTCAAGACAAAGATTACAAACCACAACAAATCTCAGCATATATTTTACAAAAAATCAAAAAAGATGCAGAAGCATTTGTTGGAGAAGCTGTGGAAAAAGCTGTCATTACTGTTCCTGCATATTTTGATGATAATCAACGTCAAGCAACAAAAGATGCTGGTACTATTGCAGGTTTGGATGTTGTAAGAATAATTAATGAACCTACTGCTGCATCTCTTGCATTTGGATTAGACAAAGCAAAAGAAGACATGAAAATTTTGGTTTTTGACTTTGGTGGAGGTACTTTAGATGTAACAATTATGGAAATGGGTGGAGGTGTATTTGAAGTAATGAGTACATCTGGTGATACTCAATTAGGTGGTACTGATATGGATAAGGTCATTATTGATTACATTGTAGATGAATTCAAGAAAAAAGAAGGTGTTGATTTAACACAAGATTCTACTGCAATGACAAGAATCAGAGAAGCAGCAGAAAAAGCCAAAATTGAATTATCTACAGTTATGGAAACTGATGTTAATTTACCATTTATTGCACATGATCCTTCAAGTGGAGCAAAAAATCTAGAATTAAGAATTACTAGAGCAAAACTTGATGAATTAATTGGGCCAATCGTTGACCGCTGTAAGCCTTCTATTCTTAAAGCATTAGAAGATGCAAAACTATCTCCATCAGACGTACACAAAATTGTGATGGTTGGAGGTCCGACTAGAATTCCTTTGGTACAGAAATTTGTTAGTGAAGTTATCGGAAAAACAGCAGAATCTGGTGTTGATCCTATGGAAGCAGTTGCTATGGGTGCTGCCATTCAGGCTGGTATTATTGCAGGTGATGTTGCAAGTGATATTGTATTACTTGATGTAACGCCTTTAACTTTGGGTATTGAGACCTTAGGAGGAGTAAGAGAGCCTCTTATAGAAAGAAATACCACAATTCCTACTTCTAAAAGTAAAGTATTCACTACAGCAGCTGATAATCAAACTGCTGTAACAATTCACGTTGTTCAAGGTGAACGCCCAATGGCTACAGATAACGTTTCTTTGGGGAGCTTCAATCTAACTGATTTACCACCTGCACCACGTGGGGTTCCACAAATTGAAGTTAAATTTGACATTGATGCAAATGGAATCATTAATGTAACTGCAAAAGATCTTGGAACTCAAAAGGAAGCAAAGATTACAATTGAATCTTCTTCAAAACTTTCTGAAGAAGAAATTGAAAAACTAAAAGAAGATGCAGAAAAATTCTCTGATGAAGACAATAAAAAGAAAGAAAAAATTGATCTTAAGAATGAAGCTGAAAGTTATATCTACACTACAGAAAAATTAGTTAATCATGATTTGAAAGATAAAATTTCTCAAGAACAAGGAATCAAAGTAACTGATGCAGTAAAAGAGGTCAAAGAAGTTCTTGATAGAGAACCTGAAGAATTAAAACCAAAACTAGAAGCCTTACAAACTCTTGTTAATGAAATTACAACTGAACTTTACAAAAATGCATCCCCTCCACCTGGTACTGAAGGACAAGCAGGTGCTGAAGGACAAGCAGGTGCTGAAGGACAAGCAGGTGCTGAAGGACAACAGTCTAGTGAACAAACATCTGAATCTTCTTCTAATGAGAACAAGACCAACTGATTTTTCTAATTCCTTAACTAATATTCTAATGATATAGTGATGATATATGGCTGCAAAACGTGATTATTACGAAGTTTTAGGAGTTTCAAAAACTTCTTCAGCTGATGAAATAAAAAAACAGTATAGAAAATTAGCATTAAAATTTCATCCAGATAGAAATAATTCTTCTGAAGCTGGAGAACATTTTAAAGAAATCTCTGAAGCTTATGCAGTATTATCTGATACCGAAAAAAGACAAATTTATGATCAGCATGGTCATGCTGGAGTAGACGGAAGATATAGCAATGAAGATATCTTTCAAGGTGCACGTGGAGATTTTAGCGATATTTTTGGTCAAGGTGGGGGTGGTTTCGAATCAATTTTTGAATCAATCTTCGGTCGTGGCGGAGGAGGTTTTGGATTTAATCAACAACGGGGTTCTGACATTCTATATGAGACATCTGTATCCTTAGAAGATGTTCTTCACGGAAAACAAATGGAAATTGAATTACAAAAACAAATTGAATGTGATACCTGTCATGGTTCAGGATGTAAACCTGGGACAAATAAGAAGACTTGTGGAGCTTGTAATGGTCAAGGACAAGTAAGACAAACTAGGAATATGGGGTTTGCATCCTTTGTCACTGCAGCTCCTTGTTCATCATGCAGAGGTCAAGGATCAATCATTGAAACACCATGTGAAGAATGTAAAGGACGAGGAAAGAAAAAGGGCTCCAAGACAGTTACATTTGAGATTCCACCAGGAATAGACTCTGGAGATTATACTGTTCCTAATGAAGGAAATGAAATTCCAAATGGATCAAATGGTGATCTTATTGTACGAGTTAGAGTTCAATCTCATTCTCAATTCAAACGAGATGGTAAAGACATCTTTTATGATCATGATGTATCTATGGTAGATGCTGCTTTGGGTTGTGATATTGTTGTGCCTACATTGCAAGGTACAGAAAAGATTAAGGTTGATTCTGGTAGCCAGCCTAACACCATAATAAAATTAAAAGGAAAAGGGGTTCCTCATATCAATTCTAGAGGTAAAGGAGATCAGTATGTTAGGATTGTAGTTAACGTTCCTAGAAAGCTCAACAAACATCAAAAAAACCTTCTTGATGAATTCCAAAAATCTTCAGAGTAGATCAAATTATGAAAATTGCATTAGATGTTGATGGAGTTCTTGCCGATGTAATTGTTTCTTGGTTAGAACATAATAACAAAATTCGTAGTGAAATTTTAAAACATGAAATTACTGATTGGAATTTTTGGAAAAAATTTAACATTAATCAATATGATTTTTATGCTGAATTAAGCAAATGTTGGGAAAATTGGTCAAACATCCCACCCACAGAAACAAAATTATCTGATTTTACCAAGAAAATTTCCCAATTTGGACAAGTAGATATTGTTACTGCTAGAGAACGCTCAACTGATTCTTTTGTAAAAAATTGGCTTAAACATCATGATATTGTTTATGAAAATTATGTTTCTGTAGTTAGCGGACCAATGAAAGCTGATTTGAATTATGATGTATTTATTGACGATTCTCCTCTAAATGCTATGAAAATTTTACAAAATCAAAAAAGAATTTTTCTTTATGACCAACCATGGAATCAAAATATTGTTGATAAGAGAATTAATAGAATTTCAAATCTATCTCAAGTCATTAACCAATTTAATCAGAAATAAATTTTCTAATATTGATTTGATGCCCACTTCTTACATGATTTGCATGTGTAGTTTTTAGCAATTCACCAATTTTATCTTCATTGTAAAATTTGATATTATATCGTCCTAGAACTTTTTTACAATTTGTGCAATATACTTCTCGAAATTCCATTTTTTCACTTTTCTTATCCACTTTATTTTCCAGCATAATAAAGAAACTTATGCTAGATCTCAAAATTTTACGATGCGGGAGTCGCCCAGCCTGGTCAACGGCGTAAGGTTCAGATCCTTATCTCTTAGGAGTTCGTGGGTTCGAATCCCACTTCCCGCATTATTACAATTTTTTTTGAATACTTTTCATTAAAATTCTGTTTACAGTTTCACCTGATGCTTTTCCTCTTAATTCTTTCATGACTATTCCCATTAGAGGACCTATAGCTCGTTCTTTTTGATTTTTTATCAATTGATGATTTTTATCAACTATTTCTTGAATAATTTTTTCTAAATCTGATTCATCAACTGTTTCAATTGATGATGCCTTCATTGCTTCTTCAATAGTATTTGATTTTCCAGACATTATGCCCTCAAATATGATTTCGATTGATTCTTTTGCAATTTTACCTTTCTCTAAAAATTCAAATGTTTTTACAATTTCTTGATTTTTTAATAATTCAGAATCTAGTCCATTTCTTTCCAAATTTGTAATTGTTGAACAAAATACTGATGCTACAAATGTTGGATTTACCTTTGATTTTTCTACAATTTTTTCAAACAAATTAATGTATTTTGAATCAAAAATTTGTTCCGCTAATTGTAAGTTCAAATCATATTTTGTTTGTAATTCTTTTAATGATTCATCCCATGATTTTGGAACATTCTTTTTTGATTCCTCTAATTCATCCTGAGAAATAATAATTGGAGGAATATCAGTTTCAGGGTACATTCTAGCTGCACCAGGCCTTGGGCGAAGAAACTTTGTTTGGCCTTCTTGCGTAGCTAATCTTGTATCAATAGGTATCCCATGATTTTTGATATGTTCTATTCTTAGAATAATTTGATCTATAATGATTTTCATTTTTTCTTCTGGACAAGCTAAAATAAGAAATCCATCATTTTCCTTAATCTTCATGAATTCTTTGAGATTTTCTATGTCTGTTGACTCTACACCATAATTTGGAAGCTCATCGGAGTGAAATACACCTCCAATTCCAAAAAATCTAACCAATTCTGCTATTTCTTTTCCCAAACGAATTCCCTCATATGGTGAAAAACCAAATAATCCGGCCAAATTTTTAAATGAAATTCCCACTATTCTCTGCTTTTTCTTTATAGCATTCTGAATAATCTTTGAATTACATTTTGAAAATAATTCAGTAAGATCTTTTCTATCCTCATTTTCATTATGAGTCCATTTTCTTGTTTGGAGTTCTTTAGAAATTATTAACAATCCGTGTTGTCTCATTGCTTCATATTCTACAACTTTTTGTAATTGATCTAATTGTTGGACACCTTTAACTTCGATAACAACTCCGCCTTCTCGAATTGAAACATTAACATCTTGTCTAATTGATCCTAATCCCCGTCTAACTTTTTTTGTACTTCTAAGAATTCTTCCTAATGCTAATGCAATTTTTCTAATATTTTTAGGATCCACTTCAAATGGCTCTGTAGCAATTTCAACTAATGGAATTCCTAATCTCTCTAATCCAAATTTTCTAACAGATCCTTTATCGCCTAAATTTTTTGCAGCATCTTCTTCAAGACAAATTGATTGGATGCCAATTTTATTTTCTTCAGTTTCAAAACTCCCTCCTTGAGAAATAAGCATGGTTCTTTGAAAACCGGTAGTATTTGAACCGTCTACAACGGTTTTTCTCATTGGATAAATTTCACTAAATATCTCTGAATTTAGTGCTGAAGCTATCACTAATGCAATTTTTTTTGCATCTACATCTAATTCATGGGGAGGTTCTTCATCTTGTTCAACAAGACAACTACTTTCTGGATTTGCGTAATACACAATAGATTTTGATTTTGATTTTTCAAATAATGCGGCTGGATCATATTCTCCAAGCTCACTTTTTGCAGCTCTTAATTTTCTCTGGAATTTAATTGAATATTCTTCTGTTTCAATTGGTTCACAATCACAAAATAACTTCTTGTTAGTAGCTAACTGTTGATGAATTTCTAATCCTACTTTGACTCCTAAATCGTTTGGTGTAATTTCAGTCATTTTCTTTCCTAGTTAGTTAATTCAGAAGCAATGTTTTCAAGCATAATTTCCTTTATTTCATTAGAATTTTCATAATTACCTAACACCCACATTGCTTTGACTAATGCAACTTCTGGAATCATATTTTCAAGAGGAATTATGCCTAAATTTAACAAATCTCTTCCACTTTCATAGACAGTCATTCTTACTCTACCATCAATACATTGTGATGTCATACCTAAGAAAATCCCTTTTTCTTTAGCTTTTTTGATAGATTCGTACATCACTTTTCCAACATGGCCTAGACCTGTTCCTTCAAAAATAATTCCACTTATTCCAGAATCGATAATCTGCTCTAGAATTTTAGGATCATACCCAGGATGATATTTCACTAAAACAACTTTTGTATTTAATTTTATTTTTGGCTCAAAGTCTTTTGTAGAAAAGAAATCTTTCTTCATGTTTTTTTGAATTTGTTCTTCTGCAATTATAAATGCAGGATTATCTCCTATTGTTTGAAATGCTCCTCTTTTACTCGTATGATTTTTTCTCACTCTTGTTCCAATATGACAAGCTATCGTATTGTCATTTTCATCTTGATGCATTACAATGTAAACTCCTCTTGTTTTAGTTTCTGTAATGAATTTTGTTGCTCCGATTAAATTCAGTGCTGCATCAGATGATGCTCTGTCAGAAGATCTTTGTGAGCCAACCAGTATTATTGGAATAGGAAAACCTGTTAATGCAAATGATAAAAATGACGATGTGTAATGCATAGTATCTGTTCCATGTGCTACAATAATTCCAGCATAATCTGATTTTTCAAATTCTTTAATCTTGTTTGCAATTTCCAACCAATTTTCTGGCATTATGTTTTCTGAATATTCTGATAAGAGAACTTCTGCATCAATGTTGGCAATTTCAGAAAGTTCTGGAACTGATGAATTTAATTCTTGAGCAGTTAAAACTGGAGTTACTGCTCCTGTTCTATAATCAACTTTACTTGCAATTGTTCCACCTGTCGAAAGTAACAATATTTTTGGCAATCCTTCTTTTTTCGTAATTTCTTCAGAAGTTTGAGTGATTTTTTCAGCGGTTTGATTTTTTTCTATTTTTTCAATTCTCACAATTTCTAAACCAATATTGTATCCACTTTTGAGTTTAATCACGATGTGTTGATCATCGCTATGCTCATATCTAGGCATGATTATGCCTGAATAAGTGATATCAGAATGAATCTTTACAGAATCTCCAACTATGATGTTATTTGATTTTAAAAATTCTAATGATTTTCCTTCATACCCTCTATATTCTGACATTTATGAGGAATAGATTTGCTATTTTATTAAAACTACCTGTAATAAGATGCTACTAATTTTTCGCCCATCTTGAGGTCTTTTTGTTCTCTTACTTTCTTTACTGCTTCCTCAAAGTGTTTCATAGTAACTTTAGCATCAATACTGCTTTTCTCTACGTCTTTGACATCTGGATGTTTATCTAAGAATTCATGAATTACTAATGAAACTGCTGTATTTGCAATGGATGATGTATCTGCACCACTCATTCCATCGGTAATTTCTGCAATCTTTTCCATATCTACATCATCACCAATTGGAATCTTTTCTGCGTTAATTTCCAAGATACGCTTTCTGCTGTCTTTGTCTGGATTTGGAACTTGGATAATCTTGTCAAATCTACCTGGTCTTAACAAAGCTGGATCAATCATATCTGCTCTATTAGTTGCAGCCAAAACTACAACGCCATGCATGTTTTCCATTCCGTCTAATTCTGTAAGTAATTGACTCACAACTCTCTCAGTAACAGCTGTTTCTCCGCCTGCACCTCTAATTGGTGCAATTGAATCAATTTCATCAAAGAAAACTACACATGGTGCTGATTGACGTGCTCTCTTGAAAATTTCTCTAATGCCTCTTTCTGATTCTCCAACCCATTTTGAAAGTAATTCAGGACCTCTTACTGAAACAAAGTTTGCCTCACTTTGTGTTGCAACTGCTTTAGCAAGTAGAGTCTTACCAGTACCACTAGGGCCGTGAAGTAAAATTCCTCTTGGCATACTATGACCTAATTTATCATAAAGACCAGGATATTTCATTGGCCATTCTACTGCTTCTTGTAATTCTCGTTTTACTTCTTCTAAACCGCCTACTTCATCCCATTTAACATCAGGATTTTCAATGAATACTTCTCTCATACCAGAAGGTGTTACCTCAATGAGAGCTTTAGTAAAGTCTTCATGATTTACTATCAATTTGTCAAGTGTCTCTGGTGGAATTTTTTCCTCTTCTAAATTAAGAATTGGTAATAATCTTCTCAAACATTTCATTGCAGCTTCCTTACACAAGTATTCTAAGTCGGCACCAACATATCCATGACTAATTCCTGAAATTTTATCAATATTTACGTCATCAGATAATGGCATGTTTCTACTGTGAATTGCAAGAATGTCTTTTCGACCTTTTTTATCTGGAACTTTAATCTCAATTTCTCTATCAAATCTTCCTGGCCTTCTTAGTGCAGGATCAATTGCATTTGGTCTATTTGTTGCAGAAATTACAATTACTTTGCCTCTTGCTTCAAGGCCATCCATTAGAGACAACATTTGAGATACAACTCTTCTTTCAACCTCACCAGTAACTTCTTCTCTTTTTGGTGCAATAGAGTCAATTTCATCTACAAAAATTATTGATGGAGCTTTTTCTCTTGCTTCTTTGAAAATTTCTCTTAGTCTGGCTTCACTTTCACCATAGAATTTACTCATAATTTCTGGACCAGAGATACTAATGAAATGTGCATTACTTTCATTTGCAACTGCTTTAGCAAGTAATGTCTTACCTGTACCAGGAGGACCATAAAGTAAAACTCCTTTTGGTGCTTCAATTCCCAATTTTTCAAAAATCTCAGGATGTCTTAATGGTAATTCAATCATTTCTCTAACTTTCTTAATCTCATCTGTCAATCCACCAATGTCTTCGTATGTTACTTGAGGAACGCCACGTAATGTTTCTCCTTTTTCAGCAATATGGAAAACTGTTTTTTGAGTAACTAGAACAGCGTCAGCTGCTGGGGTTACTCCAATTACTTGAAATGTTAATCGGCCACCAAAGTATGGAACCATTACATTATCTCCCTTGATTAGTGGAACACTTTCTAAAGCATCAGCAAGATATCTCTCATCAATTGGAGGGATTGCTTCAAGTGGTGCAACTACAACTTTTTCAGCTGCAACTGCTTTAATTTTTCTAACAGAAATAGTATCTCCAATTGCAATTCCAGAATTATTTCTGCCTAATCCATCAATTCTGATAATTCCTTTACCTTCATCAGATGGATAAAGTGGTAGACATTTTGCAACTGTTCGTCTTTTACCTTTAATTTCAATAACATCGCCTGTAGAGGCATTTAGAGTATCCATTGAATCATAATCAATTCTAGCAACACCCCTTCCTACATCTCTAGTATATGCTTCTAGAACTTTAAGAGAAAGGGCATTTTGACTCATACAGAAAAGCCCTCTGTCTAATTTTTATATCTTTGTGGTAATTTTGCCAAATTACAGTAAAGCCAACCTAGGAATCTAATCACAAGCTTAAAATTCTCTGAGCGTCGGAAACGATCAACTTGGGTAAGAGACCACTAGTAAGAAGAAGAGGCCGTGGAGGCAATCAGTTTAGATCTACTTCTACTGGAAAAGTAGGTTCCAAGGCAAATTACCCACGTTTTCCATTATCTGAACAGCATGAAGGAAAAATCATAGATCTTATTCATGAACGTGGAAGAGATGCACCTTTGGCAAAAATTCGTTTTGAAGATGGTTCAATCTCATTTGTTCCAGCAATTTTGGGTGCAAAAGTTGGTGAAACATTACATTTTGGATTAAAATCAAAAATTGAACAGGGAAATGTTATCAGTATTCAGAATATTCCCGATGGAACTATTGTTTGTAATATTGAAAAACACTTTGGCGATGGCGGAGCCATTGTTAAATCAGCAGGAACTAACGCAACTATTTTCTCACATGGAGAAGAAGGTGTTACAGTAAAATTACCATCTGGAAGATTTGCAACACTAAATCCAAAAAACAGAGCAATGATAGGAACTCTTGCTGGTGGCGGTGTTAGTGAAAGACCATTTATGAGTGCCGGTGGAAAATGGAGAAACTTTAAAGCTAAAGGTAAGAAATATCCAATTGTTAGAGGTGTTGCTCAAGCAGCTTATGTTCACCCTCATGGTGGTGGTCGTCATCAACACGTTGGTCAAAGTTCTACTGTTTCAAGAGATGCTCCTCCTGGTGCAAAGGTTGGAAGTATTGCAGCTAGAAAGACCGGTAGAGCTAGAATTAAAGAAAGAAAGTAACTTTCTAACCTAAAATTGATTAATAGCTCGTAAAAAGATATTCTATTGACTAACCAAAGAATCCACATTTTTGTTACTGGAAAGGTGCAGGGTGTGTTTTTTCGCCAAGCTCTAAAAGTCATGGCTAAAAAAAATGATGTATTTGGTTGGGTAAAAAATCTGAAAGATGGTAGAGTTGAAGCCATTTTAGAAGGAAACCAGGAAAAAGTTAGTAGACTAATTGAATGGGCACATGGAGGTCCTGCTAATGCGAGAGTTGAAGATGTTGAAATCCGAAACGAGGACTTTACTGGAGAATTCTCAAAATTTGATGTTTTGTACTAGTGAATTTCTTCATATGCTTCTTTGATAATATCACCAAATTCAGAAATTGATTGTTCTTTTTTTATTTCAATTATTTGAACAGGAATTTTTCTACTTTTTTGAATTTTGATAATTACTCCATCCCTCTCAGGTTGAACATCAGCAAACCATCTAAAAGTCATTGATTTACAAAAAACTACTCTGTGCATTCTTACATCTTCAACTACATTTTCTCCTAACGAAAAACAAAATTCTCTAATTTTATCAAAAAATGGTAACACTTGGACAGGAATTTGTTTTTTAAAGTCTTCATAAGTTCTCTTGTTTCCAAAAGAAATCATTCCTTCCATATTGTTGTAAACTATGTTTAGAGTATAAAGGTAGTAGATCTGCTGGTTCCAGTCTAGACGAATAGCCCCATTTCAAGGCGTACAAGATCCGCCACGTTGACGAGGAAGCGTGGATGCTCCACCTTAGGATTGCTCCCTCCCGGACC
>NZ_JANQTA010000015.1 GCF_028278985.1 Candidatus Nitrosopumilus sp.
TAACTATGCTCTAAACACTTACTCATGTACAAGTTCTGGTGGTTCTACTCTTACAGATAACTTAGATGGAACATACACAATTGCTCCTGCTGGTAATGATGTCATTACATGTACATATGATAATCTCTGGTCAGATCCTGGAGTTGGAGAAATCCAAATTTTCAAATCAACTCTTGATGGAAGTTCGGGTGGATTTGACTTTGTAATTAATGATGAATTTGGAACTGAGGTATATTCTGAAACTATCTTCTTAGAAGAGGGTGGTAACTCAGGTGTAAAAACTTCTTACGCAGCTGGAATAGATTACACTGTCTCTGAAATTGTTCCTCCAGGTTTTACTTTGGTAACCTCTTCATGTACAAGCACAACTGGTGATTCTACTTTTGTAGCCAATGGTGATGGTAGCATTACAGTATCTCTTGCAACTGATGACTTTGTAAGATGTTTCTTTGATAATACCTCTTCATAAGATTCTTACAACTTAGAAATTTTTTGAATCAATCATATTCTTTAAAAAATTAAAACAAAAAGAATGAACTGTTCGTCCTTTCCAACTACTCGAAGGTAGAAGTAGAGGTTTGGGACGAAAGTCCAGTTGAAGATGGTACAGATGGGAATTTATCTCCAATCTGTTGCTCAGCTACTGCAGATGCTTCTTGTAGAATCTTTTCTGTTTCTTCATTTGAAACATCAGACTCCATACTAAATGAGTCGCCTGCAAGTGAATCCATCATCAGTCCATTAAGTGTCTGAGTCATGGCATTCAATTCTGAATCTGCTTCTGGCATGAATCTTCCTAGCGATGACTTCAATCCCTTCATTGTAGACATTGCTGGTCCGATTGCTACCATTGCATCTCCTAGATCATGAATGGTTGTCAGTCTCAATTGGACTTGTTCTAATGACATTCTTGCATTGCCGAGCATCTTTGTAACTTTACGAATTTCAGCTAATTCGTTAGACAAAACTCTACTTGTGCTAGTATCATGTTGTTGCATTGCAGTCACGACACGTTGAAAGAGTTGCGCATCTCTTTCATGCAGTTTGTTTAACATAGTGTCCATTTTTGATATTTGGACTTGTAGTTTGTTTACTGCAGTTTGAATTCGTGGTTTTAATGCACCTTGAGGCTTTACTGCTTCACGGAGTTTGCCAGTTACGCTTTGGGTCTCTTGTCGAGCCCAAGTTTTATCGAAGTTTGGCATGGTTGCTAGTTTAGAAATTTAGTCTTAATGGACGGTGTATATTTAGATCAACTTCGAACTAAATTTAGCTAACAAACTATTATGTTTCTTTCATGCCTAAATGGTGTGGCTAGAATAGTTGTTTTTGATTCAGGATTGGGCTCATTATCAATAATTACTCCGATAAGAAAACTTTGCAAAGTCGACATCATCTATTACGCAGACTCTAAAAATTTTCCATACGGTGAAAAAACTCAGACTCAACTTAACACAGCCATAAATACGACATTAAATAGATTAGAAGAAAATTTTTGCCCTGATTTGATAGTCATTGCATCAAATACTCCTAGTCTTGTTCTAAACATATCAAAACCAAACATGGTCACCGTAAAACCACCTCTTTTAGAAGCTAAAAAAATTTCTAAAACAAAAAACATTGGAATTCTTGCAACTAAGTCAACTATCGTAAGTAAAGGACTTTCTAATTATATTCATAAGAATAATCTTCCTAATTCTTATCGAATCCACAAAATTAATGGCTCTAATCTTGTAAATCTTGTTGAAAATGGTAAATTCCTAACAAATTATGATCACTGCAGAAAAATTATCAAAAAGGAATTAACTGAAATAATTACTAAAAAAAATATTGATACTATTACTTTATCAAGTACACATCTTCCGTTTTTAAAAAAATTACTTCAGAAAGAATTTCCTAATGTAAAATTTATTGAACCTGGAAATCAAGTTGCAGAACAAGTATTCAAAAAAATTAAAAATAAACAATCAAAACGAAATTCATTGAAAATATTTACATCTGGAAATCCAACTGTTTTTCATAAAAAACTGTTGAAGCTTAAAATTCAATCAAAAGTTAGATCATTTTGATTTAGCTTTTCTATACCCATGACTAAATTTTTTATCATATAATTTAGAATACTCATATTTTTCAGGTTCTATTACATCACTAATAATTACAATTGCTGTTCTAGTGATTTTTTCTTCTTTGATCTGTTTTGCAATTGTTTGTAATGTTCCTTTGATAATTTTTTGATCTTTCCAACTTGCTCTATATACAACTGCAACTGGTGTAGATTTTTTGTATCCACCTGCAATAGCTTCTTTAACTAAATCTGAAACCAAATGTACACTTAGATAAAAAATTAAAGTTGCTTTATGTTTTGCAAGTTCAGAGATTTTTTCACGTTTAGGAACTTTAGTTCGTGATTCTGCTCTTGTAACAATAATTGTTTGTGTAACCCCAGGTAAAGTAAGCTGAGTTCCTAATGCAGCAGCTGAAGCTAAAAATGCTGTAATCCCAGGTACAACAATTGATTTAATTCCTTTTTTTTCTAAATTATCAATTTGTTCTTTTATTGCTCCATAAATTGATGGATCACCATCATGTAATCTAACAACAAGTTTGTTTTTCTTTGCATTTTTGTATAATAAATCAAAAATTTCTTCTCTTACAAGTTTTGCAGCATCATGTAGCTTTCCTTTTTTACATAATTTCAAAATTGGATCTGGAATTAGTGATCCTGAATAAACAACAACATCTGCTTTTTGGATTAATTTTTTTGCTTTAATCGTAATTAATTCAGGATCTCCTGGCCCACATCCAACAAAATAAACATCAGACACGTTTTACCACCAATATTGAAAAGTATTTTGTTGTTAATGTATCATCATTTACATCTCCAAGTGTTAATTTTCTAATAATTTCATTTTCAGTTCCTAAATCTTGTCCTATTGCAAAAATAGAATCATCTGGAAAACCTGATTCTTTTAATACATTAATGACTTGATCAAAATATCTTCCGTCCTTTAAGAATACCATTGTTTCAGAATTTTTTGCAATTTCTTTTACACTTGACAAATCATAACATGAAGGAATAATTGCAACTTTTTCTGCACCTTCTGCAATGCTTACTCCGACTTTAGATGCAAAAGTAAACATAGAAACTATTCCTGGAATTACACTGATCTTCATATCTGGATAGTTTTCTTCCAAATCTTTGTGCATGTATATCCAAGTACTGTAAAGATATGGATCACCTACTGTTAGATAAACTACATTTTTTCCTGACAAAACTTTCTCAGCCATTATTTTTGCATTTCTTTTCCATGTTTGTTCTAGAATGTCTTTGTCTTTTGTCATAGGAAAAATTAATTTTACAATTTCTTGATTTTTTGATTTATCAATCAAGGGATCTACAACTGATAATGCTATACTTGGTCTATCCTCTTTTGATGCTGGGCACATGATGATATCTGCATTTTGTATTGCTTTTACTGCTTTTACAGTAAGTAAGTCAGGATCACCAGGTCCTACACCAATTCCAATCAATCCTGACATGAAAAATATGTTAATTTCCCCAATTAAATATCTAGATTAGTTCTTTGCTGCAGAAATTATTGTTACAGGATTTCTTGCAAGCATCATTGTACCTGTACTCGTCTTCCTACTTTTTGAAATAGTTACTTGAGTAATATCCACTGATGTAAATTCTATTTTTTCTAAAACTTTTAGCACTGAATATAAAGTTTCAATCAATATTATTCCAATAACAATTCTACCTCCCGTCTTTAGTTTTTCTTTACATAGTTGAACAATATCTGCAGTGTCCCCACCAGTTCCTCCTACAAAAATTACGTCAGCTTGTTCCAAATCTTTGATTTTCTCTTTTGCATTACCAAAAACAAGTGACACGTTTGAAAGATTAAATTTTTCAACATTTTTCTTTGTTAGTTCTATTGCATTCTCGTCAAAATCAATTCCAATTACTTTACCTGTTTGTTCAATTTGTATTGCAGCCTCAACTGTAATTGATCCACTTCCACATCCAATATCATATACTACTTGTCCGGGAAGTAATCTTGCTTTACTGATTTGAATTGTTCTTACTTCTTCTTTTGTAATAGGAACTTTTTCTGTTCTTTCAAATAATTCATCAGGAATACCTGGTGTTTTAAATTCCCACATGATACATCATAATTTTTTTAAAATTATTATATATTAATTCCAGTAGATACACTTCCAGAATGAACTAATGTATAACTTACAATCCATGTAAACAAATACAAAAAGATGTAACTACCAATTGCTTGAGTAACAATCTTCTTTCTATCTGATGATGGTAATTGCATTTTCATTCCTTTTGCAATAATTATCGTAACAATAAAGACAATGATCATAAATCCAATTGAAGCCCATCTTCTTTCTTCTCCTTCAATATCTTCAAAGATGAATGTTGCAGCAGTACCTGCAATGACAGCTAATGCAACTCTCATCCAAAATAATTTGTTTAATTTTTTATCTTTATCACTTTTTTCGGCATCACTCATTTGTGGCTCTGGTTTAGATTCAGGTGATTCTGTTTCTGGTTTTTCTACATCCGGAACAGTCTCTTTAACTTCTTTTGGAAGTTCCTTCTCAGGTTTTTCTGGTTCAGGTGTTGGTTTTGATTTTTTCTTTTTGAATCTTGCCAAGTAAATTTCTAGCGTGACTCCATCAAAGCTTGTTTAAAATCTTTGGTAATTTGTTGGCTTATTTTATCGCAAGAGTATAATTTTAGAGAATTAATTTTGATTTATGACACTTGCAGGTATTGAACTTCGATATCTTGTAGATACTATATCAAAACAAGTTGAAGGATACTATGTCAGCAATATCTATGGAATTACAAAGGATAGCATTCTTTTCAAACTTCATCATACAGAAAAATCTGATCTTTTTCTAATGATTTCTACAATGGGGATATGGCTAACATCTGTAAAAATTGATCAAATCGAACCAAACAAGTTACAAAAACGTTTGAGAAATGATATACTGAGACTAAAATTAAAAGAAATCAAGCAGATTGGTTCAGAACGTATTGCATATTTTACTTTTGAAGGATTTGGAAAAGAGTTTGTTCTAGTAACTGAGTTTTTTGGTGACGGTAATATTATTTTGTGCAGTGATCAAATGAAGATTCTTGCATTACAACATTCAATTGATGTCAGGCATAGAAAATTAGGAGTTGGTTTAGAATACATTCCACCTCCTCAAAATGGTTTAGATATATTTAACATAGATGAAAAAAATTTTCATGAATTAAAACAAACTGATTTGATCGCTGCAAAATGGTTAGGTCGTACATTAGGATTGCCAAAAAAATATGCAGAAGGAGTTTTTAAAATTGCAAATCTTGATTCTAAAATTAAAGGAAGTCATTTGACTTTTGATGAAATAAAATTAATTTTTCAAACAACACAACAAATGGTAAGTGATGTAACATTTGGTAACCATAAACCTGTAATTATTGAATCTAATAAACCTGAAGTCTATCCAATTAATTTCAATGAATCAAATGATTCATGTATAGAAGTTAATAGCTTTATTGAGGGATTAGACAAAGTCTTTACAGAATCTTTAGTTAATCAAGGAAAAACAATTCAGTCAACTACTTCAAATAAAAAAATTCAAGAATTAGAATCACAACTTTCTGAACAAGAAAAAGCTATTGAAGTGGTTAAGGAAAGATCAAATTCCATATCTAATGTAGCTAATTCATTATTTGAATTGATTTCCATCGGAATTACATCAATACAAGACAGTAGATCAATTGAAAAACTTGAAACTCTAAATGCAAAATTGCTTACGGAAAAGGGCATTTCTTTTATTGTTATTGCTGATGAAAAAATAAAAATCAATTATGAATCATCATTACAATCCATTGCATCAAATCTATTCAATGAAGCAAAACATCAAGCAAGAGCTATAACCTCTATTGAAGAAATAAAAAATAAAACACAAAAGAAATTAGAAAAACTATTAACAAAAACAGAATCTGAAGAAAATTCCATTACAGTATCTAATATTAGAAAAAAAAATTGGTACGAACGCTATCGATGGTTCTTTACTACTGATGGATACTTAGCTATTGGTGGGCGTGATGCAGCTTCTAACTCTGCTGTTGTAAGAAAACATCTTAGTAACAATGACAAAATTTTTCATGCAGATATTTTTGGTTCTCCATTTTTTATTTTAAAAGATGCAAATGTTTCTTCAAGTATTTCTATGAATGAAGTTGCACATGCAACCGTTTGCTTTAGCAGAGCTTGGAGAGAAGGATTGTATGGAGTAAGTTCGTATTGGGTAAATCCTGATCAAGTAAAAAAATCAGCACCAAGTGGAGAATTTTTACCAAAAGGATCTTTTACGATTGAAGGACAAAGAAATTTTATCAAAGCACAGACTTTAAAATTGGCAGTTGGAATTTTACCACAAGATGATTCTTTTGTATTAACATGCGGGCCTGTTGAACCAATTAAAAAAAATTCTATTCTCTATGCTGTTATTGAACCACATGGAATTGAAATGGTTGAAGCTGCAAAAAAAATTAAAAACGAATTTACAAAATTAAATGAAGATGTTACAAAAAGTATTTCTATTGATGATTTTGTTAGAGTGTTACCTGCAGGTAAAAGTCAAGTAAAAGAAATTAAACATGGAAACTTTTCTTTAGTTTAATTATTTTTTTAATCGAGTTGTTTATTTTAAAATTTTTAAAATATTATTTTGTATGATTTTACTAATATTCCGTTTTCCAATTTTTTTCTGATAATTTTCATTAAAAATCGATCCAAAATTTTGGATCCAAAATGGTCCTTGTATACTGACTAAATTCCATCATGGAATCCCTCCTTCTTCTGCATTTCCAGCCTCTTTATGGTATTTCCTCAAGCAATATTTTTCGGTGTAGAAGAAGATGAGGTGGATACCTTTAGACTATCCAGTGGATAGTATAGACATTTTTTGTAATCCCCCAGACGAAAGTCTACACCAAATTTTTGCAAATCCAATTCTACACCAAGAAATTTTTGCAATGTTTTGTGTTGGGGGAGTGCTAAACTGAAATCTGTTTTATCCCTAATTACAATTTTATTTTTGCTCACATCCAGTATTCCATTTAGTTTTGCTGATGTATCAACACAAGTAACATCTTCTGTAGATGATTTACCAACTGTCTCTTCTACACCAAAAGAAATTAGAAATATTTCAATTTCTTTGAATGAATCAGTCGGTTTATCAACGAATTCACCACAAAAGAAAAGTGTTCCACAAAATTCATTGATAATGTCAACATCTGAAACATTTGGAAAGACAATCTATCTTTCTGAAAATCTTGACATTACTACTTCAATGTTGGAACAAACTGTTGAAATTAATTCTTTTATTGCACAACCACAAACAACTTTTGATCGAGTTACTCAAATTGATAAGCTTAAAGATCGAAAAAAGAATTCAAAATTAGATCAATTCATAGCTGATGAAATTATTGATAATTCAAAAATTGATACATCAATTATTTTAAATCCAAACATTTCTCCAATTTTATTTAACCCAATATCATCTTTAGAACATAATTTTGAATTAAATAATTATGAATTATCATCATTAATTGAAAATATTTTTGACGATACTTCATCAAATATACTTTCATCCATTGATCAATTAACAACTATCACTCTCTCTCAATCATCTCAACAATTTATTTTGATTATTTTTGCTCCACTTGTTTTCTTTGTTTTAATTCGTTCTGAAAATGTTGAAGTTAATCTTTCTAAACTTCATCAACCTTTAGCTTTGATTTTTGCTGTAATCATTTTATCTGGTGGTGTAATCACTCCATTCTCCATTGGAGATTCATATTGGTCAATGGCCTATGCTGATGATTCATCATTTGATACTCACACAACCTCTTCAGAGGATTCAGCCTCATCTTCTTCTACACCAGCTGAAGATACCGAATCTTCTGATTCAACTTCTGATAACACATCTACTCCTGTAGATTCAGCCTCATCTTCTTCTACACCAGCTGAAGATACCGAATCTACAGGAGATTCCTCTTCTACTCACACAACCTCTTCAGAGGATTCAGCCTCATCTTCTTCTACACCAGCTGAAGATACCGAATCTTCTGATTCAACTTCTGATAACACATCTATTCCTGTAGATTCAGCCTCATCTTCTTCTACACCAGCTGAAGATACCGAATCTACAGGAGATTCCTCTTCTACTCAAGCATTAGTTGTAGATGGAACAATTGCTAATCTAGGTACAAACACTACTACAACTGAAGTTATTCCTACAAACACTACTACAACTGAAGTTATTCCTACAAACACTACTACAACTGAAGTTATTCCTACAAACAC
>NZ_JANQTA010000018.1 GCF_028278985.1 Candidatus Nitrosopumilus sp.
CACCTGAACCAGAACCAACACCTGAACCAGAACCAACACCTGAACCAGAACCAACACCTGAACCAGAACCAACACCTGAACCAGAACCAACACCAGGCCAAAATGACAGTGACACTGATTCAAAACCTGTTGAAGAACGAGATGTGATTTTTGTTGGCACAAAACCAATTATGACTTATGTTTCTGCCACTTTGACTCAACTTTCTACTAGGGATACTGTTACTATCAAGGCTAGAGGAAAGAGAATCACTCAAGCAGTTGATGTGTCTCAAATGATTGTAAAAAGAATGGATTCTGTTGGTTATGTTGTTAGTGATGTTAGAATCTCATCTGATTCTTTAACATCCCAGGATGGAAAACAACGTAATGTTTCAACAATGGAAATTGATATCTCAAAAAACTAATTTAAAATATTTTATCATTATTGGTTCTGTTTCTTTATTTGCATTAATTCTTGTACTCAATTCTGATGACTCATGTGGCGTATCTCATATTCAAATTATTTCACAAATTAATTCGTATGAAAAAACACTTGATCCTGAATTTTGTGAAGAAATTGTAGAACGAATTGACACATTTAATGAAATATGTGAGCCAAAAATTGAAATTTTAGATTGTGGATAAATCTACTTCTTTCAAAAAATTAATTCCAAAATAAACTAACATTGCACTTAATCCAATCGTTACTATTTTGTAATTTCTGTTAGAAAGAATGTTTCTACTTTTAGATGCTAAATATGAAACTGCTCCCAACCACGCAAAATCCATCCATATGTGTAATGCAAACATGATGAGCACTCCCCCAAATGCCCAGATCAACATGGCATCTGAAATGAGTTTGAAACCAATAGTCAGCCACCAAATTAGGAAAAATGGATTTAGTGCACTAAAAGCAATACCAGCTAAAAGTGGGCCTCTAGTTGAATTACTGTTAATTGGATTGTTTTTGAAAACCGTTCTAATTTGTAATCCTGCAAAGACAAACAATGTAATGGCCCCTAAAATTGAAATTATTATTCTAAATTCAGGAAGTGCTTCAAAAGAGAAAACTCCAATTCCTAGCAAAATTACTAAAGGTAATTCCACCATTGTATGGCCAATGGCCATTTTGATTCCTGCCTGAGCCCCCTGTTTCAATCCATAAGTGATATTTGCAGCAAAAAGTGGACCTGGTGCCATCACTCCTGAGGCTGATATGTCAATTACAATTAATGCAAATTCAAAAACTTGAATCAATTATCTCATATCTGTGATATTTTGTTATGAAATAAAGCTTAGAATTATCTATACATTGTATCTTTGAGATGTTTTGATTCTTCTTCAGTTTCTTTGATTACTGCTTCAGCTTTTTCAGCCTCTTGCTGTAATGATGGAATGTTGCATGATGCTCCTGGAATTAATTGAGACATTGCAATACAAAGTTGTGCACTTGATTTGAAATCTGGACCATTTCCATCAGTATGGAAAATTATCACAATTACATCTTGACCGCTTAAACTACCTTCATTTAGAAGCATTCCTGGAATTCCAGGAACAGTGCCGTGTTCTAAAACTTTGAGTCCTGCATCCTTTACTTTTTGTCTGGCAGCATCTGTACTACCAATTCCTATCATTTCTTCATTTCCATCAGGTGATTTGATTGCAACACTGCTAACAATTAATCCAATTTTGTGTTTCTTTGCCCACTTTAGCATTGTTTTAGCTGTAATTCTATGCAATGACTGATCAAGAGTTAGATATGACAAAAAGACTCCAATTTTCAGATCTTCATTGACAAAAATTCTAGTTGGATAATTTGGTTTTCCGTCTTTTACCACACTGATTGGAGGAAAAATATCTGAATCGATAATTCCTACTTGTTCAAATTGTGATGTATGAATCATTGATTCTGTTGCAATGGCACTGCTAAATCCTACTGATGGAAATCCATCAATTAGGTATCCGTTTTCTAAATTAATTGGCTTAAGTTCTTTAATTCTAATTCTTGGATACAATATCTTAATTTCTAAATTATAGAATAATAGTTTTTATCTACTTTTTTCGGCTAATGATAATTTCTTAGCAGGCACATTTATCTTCAATGCTGCTCAGATTATCAAGATACATTCCTTCTTTCTTGTATTCTTCAACTACTGATGCTACATCTTTACTTAATTTAATGGCAATATGATTTGCAACTACGGCAAATCTCTGTTGAAATTTGTAAATAAAGCAAAAAATCATATCGTGTTGTTGTAGCAACGGACCAGTTACATATAGTCCTGGAGATTTTGTAGATTCATCATATGAGTTTAGTTGTGCTTTTCCTTCCTCCCAATCAAACAACTCTTTGATTAATGATAGACTTCCTGCAAATCCTGTTGCAAGAATTGGTTTTGTTTTTGACGGAATTTTCTTTTGTTCAGTATAAACTGTATATTCATCTTGATTCTTTTCTACTTTGATAACTCTTCCAGTATGAAATTCAATTGTGTTGTTGGCATTAGCCCTTCTAAGTCTGTCTTTTGTATATGGTGATATTGTTCTGCTAGGATCAATATCTTCACTCTCAAGCAAGTTTTCCTTGTCAATAATTAGAACACGCTTTTTTCTTTCAGCCAAATTAATTGCCGTATCCATACCACTTTCATAACCCCCAACAACTAAAAATTCATCACCCTGAACTTCATCCCAATTGGTAATCAGACTGTTATGGATACAATGCTCTGAACCTGGAAATGTATTGTCTTTTGGATATTGAAATTCACCACCAGACCAAACTAAGATTTGTGTTTCAATATTTCCTTTATCAGTATTGATGACAAATCCTTCTTTAGTTTTTGTAACTGAATCTACGTTGGTCCAAGTTTGAACAGGTAACTCAAAATGGTCAGCAAGTTTTTTGAGATAAGCTGCATACTCATGTCCACTTGGATGTTCTGTTTGAAGTGTCAAAGCTGGAGATGTATCAAAAGAGATAGCGTTAAGATCTATCATTCTAAATGTATTGCTGAAAAATGAGGGAGTAAGTAACTTCATCTGCTTTGGCCATTTTAGAAACGAACTACCTATTTCATTGCGTTCTATAACTGTAAAATTAATTCCCATCTTTTTTAGAATTATTGCAATTCCTATTCCTGATGGCCCTGCACCTACTACGACTACCTCGAACATAGGTTGTGTTTCGTGCGTAGACTATTAAAACGTTAAATAATTTTATTAACAATTAATAAGATTCCATTAAATCTTAATATACAAAAATGCCTTAGATTTCCTATGGAAGAATACGAAGCATACGATGTTAAAGCAAGAAAAAAAGTCAAGATTATTGATCCCGAAGTTGTTCAACTCAAAAACAAGCGTTGGGCACTAAAAGGCAAGAGCTCTGAAACAGGTTTGACAGTATTTCGTATGATTGGAAAAGAACAAGCAGAAAAACTAAAAAAATAACTACCGACAATGAGTGATGAAAATCAACCCTACAGTAAAACAGGCAAGTTTGTTGAAAATCTAAAAACCACACAAAATTCTACTGATGAGGATAAAGAGCTATATTCAAAATACGTCCCAAAATATATTCAAAAGAACTGGAAAAGTATATTCTCAAAACAATTGTATGGCATTGGAAAAGATATACTTCATACCAATAACCTCTTGATACAATATGGCTTTACAAAACAAAGACCCCCCGTACCTGAACAGGGAAGTAGCCAGTATTCATTTACTGATAAAAATGATCAAATACATCTGTGGGGTTTTGGAATGGTATTTGCATCAGGAAATCATGGATTATATTTATGGCGTCATGAATTTGTCCCAAAATTACTTGATATTAATTCACTTCCATCCAATGTCTGGTCTCCAGAACAGCTTCCAGAATGTACAATTCCCAAAACTCCTGATGAAACATCATTAATGTTACAACTTCTTGTGAAATCCATCAAGTGGTTAGAACGATATGAAAATTGGGTGGTTGCAACATGTGGACAATCATATCGTGATAAATCTCTACGGTCTCCAAATTCATCTAGCACATCGTCTCTTTATTTAGATCAAAAGTGGTCAGAGTTAAATGAAAAATTTGAAAAAATTCTAAAGAATTCTGAACCGGAACCCGTTGAGGATGTTATTGAAACAGAACCTGTACAACCAAATTTTGAGCAGCCTTCTGTTGTGCCAAAGAACACTTGTGGAGCCTGTGGTGAAAACTATCCTGAAGACATGAAATTCTGTCCATCTTGTAGTTGGGAAGAATTACCCTGCTAAATTCCACCAAGTTTCAAAATTTTATCTGAATGTGCTAGCAGTAATGTAAACGCAGTTACTGCAACAACCTGTTTTCCTATCATTTTAAGTGCAAATATCCATGACATTTCACGAATGACTGTCAAGAAAGTTACAATACATGGAAGCAAGGTTCCAGCAAGATAAACTGCTGTCAAAATCTGTATTGCAGAAAGTGAGTTTACTAGACTTGGTTCAGCAAGTAGCAACAAACCGTCTTTTCGAATAGATCCAAAAATTATTGCAAGTGCTGAATCCTCAGGCAGATTGAAAAATTGCATTAGAAAACCAATCTCATTTGCAAAATAATCAATAATACCTATCCAATCTATGATGGATGCAACAAATGTGATTGCAAAGAAAATCGGAAGTGCCATCTTAAAGAATTGACTAATGTTACTCTTTGATTCTCTCCAAATTGAACTAAATGAAGGCCTCTCAAAGAATACTTGACCTTCAATCACTGGCATGTTTAACTTTAAGCGATTTTCCTTTCTGCTAACTAGTCTGGTGTAAAGAATTGTAGTTCCAGTCAAATAAAGCAAGAATGGGGTTACCAACCATGGCATTCCTGCAGCAGCAAAAACCGCAATAGATGAACCAAATTGATACGAACATGCAGAGCCAAAACTAATTGCAGAAACAGTTGAACCTCTTGAACAACTCGAACAGGATCTACTACTGATGACAGCCGGTACATTACAACCAAATCCCATAACTATTCGAGTTACATCTCTTCCACTGACTCCGATTCTTTTTACTAGAGGATGGATTGCTAATGATGTTCTGTCTAACAACCCTGTAGCTTTGTAAATTCCAAGTAATACTGCGTATATTACAACTACAGGAGCTGCCCAAACAAAAAGAAATGGACCCATAGAAACGAATCCATAATCTCCTGCAAGAATATCTCTTAATGGCGATGGAAGCGTATTCAGGTATTCTATTGGTACAGTAAGGAGATTTGAAATAATTGGATGAACAAAGTCTGCAAAATAATTTGCTCCAATAACTGATAGAATAGATGGAGAAAGCAATAATGCCAATCCAATTAAAATTCCCATGTGCTCTTTTTCCAGAACTGTTGGTTTTGGTTTAATTGAAATTCCTGTATGAAATGTTTTGTTTGAAAATGTTCTTGGATTCTCTAAAGCATCAAAAATTTTACTTTTTTGAGATTCGGTAATTCTTCTTGCATCAACAGGTATTATTGGTACTTTAAGATCTTGCTCTAGATTTTCCAGTTTTGTTGCAGCATTTTTTGAATTGACTCTGTCCCAATTTGTTGCTATTATTACTCCTTTTTTGTTTTTGATTAATGGAAGAAAATATTCAAGATCATCGTCAATGTTTGTGGCACGTGCAACAAGCAATATCGTGTCGTTTCCTTGCATTGATGAAATTGCAATCTTTGTTGTTTCGCTGTCTGAGTCAAAAACAATCCCAGGTGTATCGATGAAGGTGTATTCATCTTTGTTGTAAGATTCTCTTGAAACAGTAGAACCTTTAAGATTACTACTTTCAGCATACTTTCCTGTAAGTGAGGAGATTAATTGTGATTTTCCAACTCCTTCTTTTCCAATTACTGCAAATTGAAAATATTCATTATATGTCATAAAAAAAATGTGAATTGGACCTAGCTACATGATATCTTATTGATTTGAAATATTTCAGTCATGGTGGCATACTCTTCGATTTTTTGTTGTATGTCATCAGAAGTTGTATCATCCATGCCAGAAAAACCAGCTTGGAAAGCGATTTTATTTCCAGATACGTTCACATTTGCCACCTCCATATCTGCATAGACGTTAACGATTTCATTAGCCCACTCTTGTGCTTCGTTTTGGTCCACGTTTTGGACGTCAAGATTTACTTGAATCATCTTTGTCATATGCCCACTTTTAGGCTCGCCCTATTTATCTATTATTAAAAATACCATGAGATTTGATATTTATTATTAAAAATCACTAATTTACTAATAATTCTAAGAATGGCACCTGCCGACTTGTAGAATAAACAACATTTTCTAATTTTGTGTTAACAGGAATAGTAAATTAAACAAAGTAGGATTTTCAGATCAAACTTTTGGAAGAGTTATTCCTTTTTGGTTTTGATATTTTCCTTTTCTGTCTTTGTATGTTGTTTCGGGCTCTTCGTCACTTTCAAAAAACAAGACTTGAGCCAGGCCTTCATTTGCATAAATTTTTGCCGGTAATGGGGTTGTATTTGATATCTCTAGAGTTACATGACCTTCCCATTCAGGTTCAAATGGTGTGACATTAACTATAATTCCACATCTAGCATAAGTTGATTTTCCAAGACATACAGTCATTACATTTTTTGGGATTTTGAAATATTCAACACTACGTGCAAGTGCAAATGAATTTGGAGGGACGATACACACTGGTCCTTTAAAATCAACAAAAGATTCAGAACTGAAATTTTTTGGGTCAATTATTGAATTGTTCACATTTGTAAAAATCTTAAACTCATCAGATACCCGCAAATCATATCCAAAAGACGAAACTCCATATGAAATTGCATCGTCTCTCATCTGTGCTTGTTCAAAGGGTTCTATCATCCCATTTTCTAATGCTTGTTTTTTTATCCATCTGTCATTTTTGATCATACTGTTTACTTACACCTCGACATTTTCAATAACCAATTTTTTCTATTGTACACAATACAGGACGTTCTTTACCACATTTTATGCAAATTTCAGAATGATTGCTGTTTATTTTTCCGCATGGACATTTCCAATAATCTATAGTGAAACTATGGTCCTCTTTTGTTGAGTCTAGGTTATTTTTCATTTGTAAATGCCTCTAACAATTATTTGAATTTCATTTAACAGGTATTTCGTATCTTGTTTTGATTTTTGATTCGATATGATTTTCTTTTCGAGATATTGCACGTCGACGACTAATGATAATAATAATTTAAGTGCTTATAATAATTATTATTAAGAATTATATAATACTTAATAATTGGTTGATCTATGAGTGATACCAATCAACAAGTAGAAACAGTTCGTCCTAGTGATTATCGTGTTCCAGTTACTGTAGTTACTGGATTTCTAGGTTCTGGGAAAACCACTTTACTAAATTATATTCTAACAAAAGAACATGGAAAACGAATTGCAGTAATCGAAAATGAATTTGGAGAAATTGGAATTGATAATGAGTTAGTAGTTGGTGCAGATGAAGAAATTTTTGAGATGAGTAATGGTTGTATTTGCTGCACTGTTAGAGGAGATCTTATTAGAGTTTTAGGAAACCTAATGAAAAGAAAAGACAAATTTGATTATATTTTAATTGAAACAACCGGTATGGCAGACCCATCACCAGTTGCCCAAACATTCTTTGTTGATGATGATACAAAAGATAGTTTTGATCTTGACGCAATAGTTACAGTTGTTGATGCAAAACATGTTTGGCAACATATTGATGATAGTAGTGAATGCCAAGAACAAATCGCCTTTGCAGATATTATTTTACTAAATAAAACAGACCTTGTTACACCTGCTGAGATAGACAAGTTAGAACAAAAAATCTATTCTATGAATTCATTGGTTAAAATTTACCGAACACAAAATTCTGAAGTAGAACTTGAAAAGATTCTAAATGTAAAATCATTTGATCTAAAAGGAAAATTAGAACGCAAGCCAGATTTCCTTAAGGAAGATTTACCCTTTGAATGGATTGGAAAATACAAAATTTCAAACGGTCTTTATGAGATTAATTTCAAAGAAGGACCTGACCCATCTATTAACATGGCAGTAATTCCTGTTAAGGAATCAGATGACATGGAATCAATCAAAGATATGGGTGTGAGAACATTTTCCAATAATATTGGCCCATATGCTAACGAGGATACGTTCACTCAATCCGAAAATCCAATAAAATTCACATTTCCTGAAGAGGGTTCATCAAAAATAAAATTCAAAATTGAAAATTCTGATTCAGATACATATGCAATATTTACAGAACATCTTCCTTCAGAGTATGAAATGACAATTTTAGATGGTGAACAAGTTAAAGAGCCACTAGAAACAAAGATTTATCCTCATAGTCACACTCACGACAATACCGTTTCTTCAATTGGAATAGACATTCCTGGTTCTGTTGATTACAACAAATTTAATGAGTGGTTAGGAGATCTTTTACGAACAAAAGGAACTGACATCTTCCGCTCAAAGGGAATTGTTAGCATTAAAGATAGAGATGATAGAATCATTTTCCAAGGCGTACACATGTTACTTGATGTTACATCTGATAGACAATGGGAAGAAAATGAACAGAGAATAAACAATCTTGTATTCATCGGACGAAATCTGAATCGAGAAGAAATCACAAAAGGATTTAGTTCATGTCTAATCTAAAAAATGAAGAAAAAAAATCAGATAGCATAGAACGTTGGGTTTTTGAGATATCTGATTTTGCATCTAATGTGAAATGGTCTTATGATGGAATGTTTGTAGCAGTTGCATTAGTTTCAGGACCGATTAAGATTTTTAATTCCAAAAATGGTGAAGAAAAAACTTTGGACGGTCATGAATTTGGAACCATGGAAATTAGCTGGTCTCCTGATAATTCCAAACTAGCATCTGTAGGACAAGATGGTCATGTCAAGATTTGGAATGTTAAAACCCAAAAAATTACCAAGACATTGAAAGGAGGTTCTCAGTGGGTTGAGCATGTGTCTTGGTCTCCTAATGGCGATTATATTGCATCTGCAGCAGGTAAGATTCTAAAAATTTGGAGTTCAGATGGTAATCTGTTTCAAGAATACAAGGAACATCCAAGTACTATTACTGCATTTCAATGGAATGCAAATGGTACCGAGATTGCAACTACATCTTATGGAAAAATTTTGATTTTTCTAATTGGTGTAGATGAACCTAAGACAACCTTACCTTATCCAAGCTCTTTGGTATCTTTGTCTTGGCATTCAAGTGGAAAATGGATTGTTGCTGGTACACAAGAAGGTTCACTGGGTGGTTGGGAGTTACCCCCTACGGATGATTCACATTTTGAAATAAATGGATACGAGACAAAAGTGACTCATTTATCTTGGAGTAAAAATGGAAGAAACCTTGCCTCTGCCGGAGGTAGCATGATTGTGATTTGGGATTTTTCAGGTAAGGGGCCAGAAGGAAAAGAGGCTAAAGTTCTTAGAGATGATAGAAGAATTACACAAATGTCTTACCAAAATAATGGAGATCTTTTAGTTTCTGGTACTAAGGATGGCTCGATTCTATTTTGGAGACCAACAGTTCCTGAAAAACCAAGACTTGTCTTTGAAGTGGATGGAGCAATAAGCCAATTAGAATGGTCAAAGGATGGTTCTTCTCTTGTAGTGTGCAGTGAAGATGGCAAAGTAAGAATTTGGAAATCACCTAGAGGTTAAGTGAAAAAATGATTGTTGATTTGGATCTAAAGGGAGGTCACGTAATTCTCATTGGAAGTGGTTTTGAAGGAATGTTGAAGTTAAAATCACTACTAACACAAGATTGTAAGATTTTGGTTTTCAGTGAAGAATCCAATAAAGAAATTCAGAAATATGTTAAACAAAAAAAGATTACTTTTAAGAAATTGAAAATAAAAAATTTGGATTTTTTAGAAAAATATGACCCAGTTATGATAATGGCTACAACTGAAGATAAAGAACTTAATAGAAAAATTTACGAAAAGGCAAAAGCCATGAATTGTTATGGTTATACAGTAGATGATCCATCATTCAGTGATTTTTCTCATCCATCACTTATCAACATAGAAAACTTGGTGCAAATTGCAATATCTACTAAGGGAAAAAGCCCAATAATGTCAAAAAAGATAAGAATTGAATCAGAAAAAATCTTTAAAAAAATAATAAAAAAAGAATATCTGAACTACATTCGAATTCATGAATATGCTAGGGATCTGGCTAAAACGAAAATTCAAACTGCCGATGAGCGAAGAGAATTCATGTATAGCCTGATGGATGATAAGAAACTCAATCGAAGTCTAAAAACAGGAAAACTAGCTGACGCAAAAAAGCAAATCAAAGTACTGTTTGATTTGTGGGTACAAAATTAGTTTATCTTCTTGAAATTGACATTCAAGTTTTGTATTAAATAAAAAAAGAACAAGTGGTTATCCACAAGTACAATTACAACTATTGTCATTGTTACATGAACTGCCACATGTGCAAGTACATTTACATTCGTCTGTCATGCCTTCACCTCCACTCATTTTCCTATAGTAACTATAGAAAGTTAAGTTAATAAACAGTCAAGTGTCAATAACTATAGTAGGTTAGGTTTTGTTAAGTTGCCACGAATTATAGATTTTCTACCAGAAACTTGCAAAAATGAACCAATTGATAATACTTTTAGAATTATTGGCAAAAAATTTACTATTCATATTCTACGAAACATGGTGATACTTGATCAAAACAGGTTTAACGAATTACTAAATTCAATTGAAGGGATTAACCCTAACACATTATCTGCTAGATTACGTGAAATGGAGAAAGAACGATTAATTGAAAAAAATATCACAAAAGGCAATCCTGTCAAAATCGAATACTCGTTAACCAATAAAGGAAGAGCACTTCAACCTATCTTAGAAGAGATGGCAAAATTTTCAATGAAATTTTGTTGCGATGATATTTTTAAAGACGCAAAGCCTCGTACGTTTAAACAGGTCTATGGAAACACCTTGCCAATAATTGACTAGAACAACTCAAAAATTATTTTCTTAATTTGGACAGTAATGCTGAATAAATGAAAGGCAAAATTGTTGTAACTTCTGCATGTAGTGTTGATTGTCTGGCTTTCTGAGTTACTTTACCCCAGGAAATTGCTTCTCTGACTAGTGCACCACTAAGACTTCCATCAAATTCTTGAGCAGTTGTTATGTAAAATGCATAATCCAGTCCTTCTCTGTATTGATTCCACCATAATGTGTGATGTTTTGAAATTCCTCCCCCAATCATGAATGCTCCTGATTTTTCGGCTTTGAAAATATATCCTGAAAGCAAATCTGCATCTCCTGCCATGTTTAATTTGAAATCATTATGTTTTTGTGTAAATAACCAAATCTGACTTCCAACTGCCCCATCCATTATTCCTGGAACAACTACGCTAACGTCATTTTTGTATGCCCAATAAAGAAATGAGTCCTCGCCAAGATGCTTGCCAATCATCTTACAAATTTCAGCAGTATTCATTTCTTTTACTCCATTTTGATACTCTTCTTCTAAAAATGCCTGCATCTTTTCTTCAATTAATGGACCGTAACTATCCATTGGAACTAGAACGTTTCCTAGTCTGTGGATATTTTGATCAGCTAACTCATTATCATCCATTGTAAATGCACCTTCCTTGTAATGTGAAAAATGCCTTGCAATGTCATGATCTAGTGCTCCACATGTAGTAATTGCAACATCAAACCACTTGTTTTTGATCATGTCTTTGATAATTCCTCTAAGTCCAGTTGATACTACAGCTCCTACAAATGACACAAATTTCAAACACTTTTCATCTGAAATCATTTTTGTTAAAATCTCTAATCCATCAGATAGATTGACTGATTCAAATCCTCCTGATTGGGACAACTCTTCAAATATTTTTTCAATTGGAGTGTCTGAATTGATTTGGATATCTTTTACAGGACGACCGGGATCTATCATGATCTTCTTCGTTGAATCCAACTATAAAATCCTGCCTTAAACTTTGTAATCCTCCAAGAAAACTTTAAACCCGCCCAATAACACCAAATTTCGAATGTCAGGTAGAATCAAGGTTGGTTTAGTAGGAATAGGAAATTGTTTTTCTGGTTTAATTCAAGGAATTGAATATTATCGTAAAAATCCATCACAAGAAGTAATTGGAATTATTCATGACAAGTTAGCAGGTTATGGAATTCATGACATTGACTTTGTCTGTGGATTTGATGTAGGTGAAAATAAAGTTGGAAAACCAATCAATGAAGCTATCTATGAGTATCCAAACATGGTTGACTGGATTCCAAAAGATGACATGCCAAAAACAGATGCCAAAGTCTTTGAAAGTCCAGTTTTAGATGGAGTCGGATTGTGGGTTGAAAATAGAGTCAAACCAATCAAGAGCGAAAAATCTGATGAACAAATTGCTGAAGAGGCTAAAAAAATAATCAAGGATACTGGTGCAGAAATTATTGTATCTTATTTGCCAGTAGGTTCAGACAAAGTAACCCAGTTCTGGGCACAAGTTTGTCTTGATACAAACACTGCTTTTGTTAATTGCATTCCTTCCTTTATTGCATCAGACCCAGAATGGGCCAAAAAGTTTGAAGAGAAAAACATTCCGTGTATTGGTGATGATATCAAAGGACAAGTCGGTGCTACAATTGTTCACAGAACATTAGCAAAACTTTGTAATGATAGAGGAACAAAGATTGAAAAAACATACCAAATCAATGTTGGAGGCAACACTGATTTCCTAAACATGAAAGAACAAGACCGATTGGTCTCAAAGAAAATTTCAAAGACTGAAAGTGTTCAGAGTCAACTGGATGAGAGATTAGATGATGATCAAATCTATGTCGGACCTTCTGACTTTATTCCATTTTTGGGGAATACAAAATTGATGTTTATGAGAATTGAAGGACGCCAATGGGCAAACATACCATACAATATGGAAGTTCGTCTAGATGTTGATGATAAGGCAAACTCTGCTGGTATTGTAATTGATGCAGTTAGATTGGCAAAGATTGCACTTGATAGAGGTGTAGGCGGCCCAATCAAACCTGCTAGTGCATATCTGATGAAACATCCAATTGAACAAACATCTGATGTTGCAGCAAAACAAGCTTGTGAAAAGTTTGTAGCAGGCGAATAATCACTTAAAATTATTAGAATCAGAAAATCTCTTCTTTCTGCTTTTGACTAGTTTATCTAGATTGAAATCTTTTACAATCTGATTTTCTCCTTTCAGTTTTGTTACCTTTGTGTTGACAACTTTATTTTTTTCAGACAAATCTATCATAATGCTTTGTCCTCCAAACCTTCTATTCTCTACATTTGCAGCCAGAATTGGAATTCTATTCTCCAATGCTCTTACCTGAACATACATGTGCCATGGTTCTATTCCTCGTCTAACAATTCTGCTGGGTGAGAGTAGAATCTGCGCTCCTTTTTTGGCCAAAGCGTTTGCTACCTTTGGAAAGACCATGTCATAACAAATTATGATGCCAAATTTACAGGCAGTTTTGAAGATTTTAGCCTCTTTTCCAGGCTTGACTGTGTCAATTTCATAGTCAAAAGGATGGATTTTCTTCTGATGCCCTATGATGTCTCCTTTGGGTCCAATTACTGGGGATATGATATGTGTGACATTTTTTGTGTAAAATGCACCTGGAATAATCGTCATGCCATAGTCCTTTGCTATTTTTTTGAATTGAGCAAATTCTGAATCAAAATCTGAAATAATATTGTTTTTGAGCCACTGCTCTGGCAGGCATACAATTTCGGTTTCTTTCTTGCCTAGTTTTTGCAAGATATTTGCAACCTTGGATATTCCAATTTCATTTGTAGAATAGTTTACAGTCTGAACCATTCCTATCTTTGGCATGTAATAACAAAATCAACTTCATAATTATAAGTAGGCATGAATAGTCGATCACTTTTGATTTCAGTATAACCACCACTACGAAAAATATCATAATACAACAAGAAAAATTATGCAATTATGTCAACTAAACTTGTTAACCATCGATTATCCTACATAAAGTGAAATTATTCCTATTGGTTCATGTTAAAAAAGTCGAGATCTTCGGTTTCAAATCATTTGGATTCAAAAATACTACTGTAAATTTTGAACCTGGCCTAGTATCGATCTCAGGGCCTAATGGTTCAGGAAAAAGTAACATCTTGGATGCCATTATTTTTGCAATGGGTGAAAACAAACCCAAAGTTATGAGAGTTGACAAATTACGTTCATTGATTCATGATATTGAGGGTACTAGACGCGGACCAAAAATGGCTCGTTCCAGTGTACACTTTGATAATTCTGATAGAAAAATTCCAGTTGACTCTGATATTGTAGAAATTACAAGAGAACTTGATGAGCAAGGTGATAACACATACTATCTAAACAAAAAGAAAACTAATCGAAGTCATATCCTTGATCTCCTTGATATGGCAAATGCCGGATTGGGCCAACTCAATGCTGTCCAACAAGGAACTGTGACAAGAATCTCTGAATTTACTTCTGAAGAAAAAAGAAAGACAATCGAAGATTTGATTGGTCTATCTTACTTTGATGAAAAAAAGACAGAGGCTGTAAAACAGCTAGATGAAGCTGATAGAAGATTGGAGATTGCTCTTGCAAAAATGGGAGAAATCAAGAAAAGAATTGATGAGCTTGAAGAAGAACGTAACCAAAAACTCCGTCATGATGTGCTTGAGCGTGAATTAAACAGGTACAAAGCAATTTCTGCTGCAAACAGAATGAAGGTAATTTCTGCTCAAAAATCTACTAAAGAAGGAACACTACGTGAAATTATTTCTGAAGTCACAAAATTAGATGATGAGAGAAAGACTTTGAGAACTGAAATTGAATCCTTGGAAACTGAAAAATCAAAATTAATGGCAGAGGCAAATGATTACACTCAAGCTAAAGCTGCACTTGATTCAGAAATCAGTTCTGCAATGGAACAATATGAAATTGATAACAGTGCAATTTCTGCATCTAAGAAAAGAGTTGAACAAATAGAAAATAGAATTCCTGAAATAAAATTAGAACTTGATGGAATTCACAATGCACGAAGTGATATCGATACACAAATTTTAAAAATTAAAGAATCAATTGATGAAACAAATGTAAAGAAAGATAAAATTAATGATGACATGGAAGTTGTTGATTCACAAAGAAATAAAATTCTTACAGAACAATCTGAAGCTGCAGCAAAAAAGTCAGAAATTGATAACAAAATTCAATCTCTTACTGATCAATTGAACTCTGCAAAACTAAAGTTATCAAAAATTCAACATGAAAAAGATGAATCTGAAATAAAAATCAAAACAAATTCAGAAAAGTTTACTGACATTGAAAATGATGTTGTAAAGCTAACTGGTTATAGGGATCAACTTGAATCTATGGTTAAAAATCATGATGCAACAATTGTAGAATTAAAATCAAGAATTAAAAAATTACACATACGAAAATCCAAAATTAATAATGACATGGATGAACTATCCTTAATACTAGAAAAATCAAGTAAGGCCGCAACACAATATGAATCAAAAATAAAAACTGTCAAAGGTTTCATGCATGAAGATTATACTGTTGCAAAATTAAAAGAAGATGCTGATAAACTTGGAATAGAAGGTTTAGTTTATGAAATGATTTCTTGGGATAAGAAATACGAGCGTTCTGTCCTAGCTGTTAGTTCTGATTGGATAAAGGCAATTGTCGTAAAAGACTTTGCAACATTGTTGGGAATTGCAGAAGTTGCTCGTGGTAAAAAATTACCAAAATTAAAAATCATACCTCTTGATGCAATTCCAAAATTCAAATTGGATTTGCCCAAGGAATCAGGGGTTTTAGGCGTGCTTTCTGACTATGTAAAGTGTAATGATGCCTATTCTGCACTCAAAACCTTCTTGTTTGGAAATATTGTCCTTACTGAAACTCGTGAATCAGCATATGCAGTTTCTCAAAATGGATACAAAGCAGTAACTATGGATGGTGAATATTTTGAGGCAAAAGGAGGAACTGTTGTAATTGATATTAATTCAAAGATTTCAAAACTTACAAAATTAATTTCTATGAGTGGTGATATTGATGGCTTATTCCAATCTATAGGTATTATCAAAAAATATCTTCAAAAGAAAAAATACTCTCTAAAGAAATTAGAAGATTCTATCCAGTCTTATTCTGAAAGATTATCTATATCTGAAAAATCTCTTACTTCAACTAATGAAAATTATTCTAATTTGAAATCAAGAATCACTTCAGCCCAAACCATGAAAGAGCAATTAAAACAAAGAATTTCTGAATTAAAATCTAGAAATGATTCTATTGATTCTGAAGTCTTGACAAATGAATCTCATGTAGACTCGTTAAATGAAAGAATAACAATCATGGAAGAAAATTACGCTAGCGGTGAACAGACAAGAATAGCAAATGAACTTTCAAAAATCAATCTAAAGAAAGCTAATGTTGAGAAACTCTACACTACAATTATGAACGAATTTAGAGATAAATCCGCACAATTAACAACTTTGCAAACCCAAGATAACCGAGAACAATCACAATCTAATCGTCTTCATGATGAAGAAAACTCACTAAATTCTGAAAAACAGGAACTGCAAACAAAAATTCAAGAGCTAGAAACACAAAAAGAATCTAAAAATGAAGTTTTGGTTCAATTAAGAGAAAAAGAACAAGAACTCATTGAAACATCTGGTTCTTCTATTGGACAACTAAAAGAATTTGATGACAAATTAAAAACATTGACTGATCAAGACCGTGACCTTACTAAACAAATTAACACGCTAGAAAGGCAATCTGATTCTCTTAATCGTGATTTGAAAGATTTGATAGAAAATGAGGCTAAATTACAGCAAATTTTGACGGCATTTGGATTTGACAAAGATATGGAAACCTTTGATGTTGATGGAATTGTTCAGGAATTAACTGCAGAACTAAATTCGCTTAATGCACTAAATGCAAAAGCTCCTGAAACATATCTTGAGGTATCTCATGGATACCGTTCAATGTCAACCAGGAAAAATTCACTTGAAGAAGAAAGAAATTCTATTGTTAAATTCATTGAAGATATCGAAAAAGACAAACGTCAAACATTCTTGGACGCATTTGATAAAGTTGACAAAGAGATCCGATTAATCTTCAACAAGATGACTGGTGGAAATGCTTGGTTAGAATTACAAAATGAAGATGATATTTTCAATTCTGGAATATCTTATTTAATACAGTTCCCAAACAAACCGAAAAGAGAATCTACCTCAATTAGTGGTGGTGAAAAAACACTAGCTGCAATTGTCTTTGTACTTGCACTTCAAAAATTAAAACCATCTCCATTTTACTTGTTTGATGAAGTTGATGCACACCTTGATGCTCCAAACTCTGAAAGACTATCTAACATTCTAGAAGAAAGATCAAAAGAAAGTCAATTCATTATGGTTTCATTAAAAGACTCTGTAGTTCAAAAAGCCAAATTGATTTATGGTGTCTTCCCAAAAAATGGTGTCTCAAATGTTGTGACATACAAAGATAAGCGAATGCCTTCAGTCAAAACAAGCTAGTCTAGTTTAACATAACATGCAGTATGATGCATATTTTCAATTTCTTCTAACTCTGGTTCTGTATCACACTTTTCAATTGCATAAGGGCATCTTGCTTTGAATCTGCATCCTCCTAAATCTTTGATTTCTGTAGGCTCTAGAATTCGAATTTTCTTTTCTTTATGGAGATTTTCAGGATTTGGTTCTGAAATAGCATCAATTAGTGCCTGTGTGTATGGGTGTTTTGGAGATAGTAGTACATCATCAATTGGTCCCATCTCGACAATTTTTCCTAAATACAAGATTGCAATTTTTTGCCCAAAATATCTGGCTGTTGCCAAATCATGTGTGATATAGATAAATGATATTTCGTATTTTTCTTGCAATTCGTGCATTAATTCTAGCATTTCAGCTCTAATGGATACATCTAACATTGAAACTGGTTCATCTGCAAGAATTACTTTTGGTTTTAGTGCTAGTGCTCTAGCTAAAACTACTCTTTGTCTTTGTCCACCAGATAGCATATGTGGATATTTCTTTATGATTTGATCAGCTGGTTCTAGTTTTACTTCTTGCAATACTTCGATGACTCTTTTCTTTCTTGCATCTTTGTCTCCTACATTGTGAATTTCTAATGGCTCAACTACAATGTCTCCTATTTTCATTCTAGGATTGATGGAATCATATGGATCTTGATGAATCATTTGGCAATTCATTCGAATGTATTCTAAATTCTGTTTATTTTTACTGATTTCCTTTCCTTCAAAAAATATTTTTCCAGAATCTGATGGAATTGATTTTAAGATTAATTTTGCAATGGTTGATTTTCCAGAGCCTGATTCTCCTGCAAGAACAAATACTTCGCCCTTGTTTAATGAAAATGAAACATCATCGGTTGCTTTAATGGTGGATTCTGTTCCAAACATCCCTTTTTTAACAAAATATTTTTTCAAATGTTCAATCTTTAGAATTTCATCCACAAGTGACTCTTGTAAGAAGAACTATATCAAGAAATATGATTTATGCGTGATTAATTGGGATAAAGCATTTATGTAAACTAGATTTGATCTTAATACTTTGAATGACTCTGTTCAGAAAAATCAAGATTACAAAAAATTTGTAGTTGACAATAGGCTTCAATATTTCAAGCCTCATGCAACTAAAATTGAAAAATCCTTTGCTGAAGAGGTATATTCCAGCCTGAATAGAAATTCAAAATTCATTCATCCAAAATTTTTCTATGATAAGAAAGGTTCTGAATTATTTGAGCAAATTTGCTCTCTTCCTGAATATTATCCTACTAGAACAGAGGAATCGATTCTCAGAAAACTCCAATCTCAGTTGTCAGAATTTTTAGACGACGAATACCGTTTAGTGGAATTGGGTAGTGGTTCTGCAGTGAAAACAAGATTATTGCTTGATGTATTTTCTAAACTACAAGATAGAGTTGAATACTTTCCAATTGATATCTCTGAAATCCTTGCAGAAAGTTCTGAACAATTACTTCAGAATTACAAAAATCTTACAATAACTGGCATAATCGATACTTATGAAGGTGGATTAGAATTTCTAAAAACTTACGATGCTAAGAAAAATCTGATAATTTTTCTTGGTTCTAGTTTTGGCAACTTTTCACCTGTTGACGGCTACAAATTCTTAGAAACTGTTTACTCTACAATGAAAACTGGTGATTTATTTTTAATTGGACTAGATTTGGTAAAAGATACCACAATTTTGGAATCTGCATATGATGATTCACAGGGAATTACTGCTAAATTCAATCTTAATGTTTTATCTAGAATTAATGATGAGCTTGATGCTGATTTTAATTTGAAAAACTTTGAGCACCACTCATTGTATAACGAAAATGATCAAAGAATTGAAATGTATTTGAAATCATTATCTGAACAATCTGTTGTTATTTCAAAATCTAATCTTGTTCTAAAATTAAAACAAGATGAATTAATTCACACTGAATATTCTCACAAGTATCGCTTATCTCAAATTCATGATTTACTTGATGATGTTGGTTTTGAGTTGAAACATACTTGGCTAGATGACAAAAAGCATTTTTCATTAACTTTGGTTTCAAAAAATTAATTATTTTCAGCACATCTAAAGCCTGAAAATAGCCATCTTTCATCTAATCTGAAGAAATTCCTGTAACTTCCCCTGATTGACATTTCAGGTGTTCCAAATGAGCCTCCTCTGAGAACTTTTTGATTGGTAAACCACTTGTCATTATATTCATCAAATCCAGATTTGTATCCTGGGTATCCTGTAAATTCTGATGATGTCCATTCCCAAACATCTCCAATCATTTGTTGACATCCTGATGGACTTGTACTATTTGGATATGCTCCAATTTCTGAACATCCCCACTGATATGATTCTAAAAGATTACATCTTTCAGAGGTTGGCTCATCATTTCCCCACGGAAAAATTGTTTTTTCTTGTTTTTCTTCATTCCAACATGCAGCTTTTTCCCATTCTGCTTCTGTTGGGAGTCTTTTACCTGCCCATTTACAATAAGCATCTGCTTCATAGAAACTAACATGGCATACCGGTTCATTTGGATTGATTTTTCTAATTCCTAAAAAGTCTCTAACGTGCCATTCTCCGTTAATTTTCTCCCAGTACATTGGTGCTTTCCAGCTGTTGGCTTTTACCTTCTCCCAACCATCTGATAACCAATACTTGTATGTCTCATATCCGCCATCTTCAATAAATTCTAGATATTGCTCATTTGTTACAGGATAGACATCTAATTTGTAATCATTAAGATACACTTTGTGTTCTGGCAGTTCAATATCATAACAATAATCTTCTCCGTTGTATCCCATAGTGTAAAGACCTCCATTGATTTCTACTGATCTTTTTTGAATTGTCTCTTGTTTTCTGATTTGATTTTTTCTTACGGGATTGTATTGTTCTGCAAGTAAATGTTGTAGATCATAAACTAGTAACTCTTGATGTTGGCATTCATGATGAAATCCCATTGTAATTAATCTAATTGCATCTTTTGAGAGTTCTTGACTTTCAATGAATTTTTCTACTCTTTGATTAATTGTGTTGAAATATTGAAAAATTTGATCAACTGTTGGGCGTGATGTGACTCCTCTGAGACCCTTATCGTGCGGAACTCCAAATTGTTGATAGTATGAATTAAGATATTCTGAAAATTCTTTAGAATAGAATTCATAATTTTTATCTAATTTACTCATTATTGCTTCGTAAATCCAACTGACATGGCCAATATGCCACTTTGGTGGACTCATGAAAAAGGCTGTTTGAACAACAAAATCATCTTTTTCTAATGTTTTTACTAATTCTAAAGTCCTGTTTCTTGTTTCTCTAAATAATTCTACAAGCGGTTTTCTTTGCTCTAATTCAGGATTCGTGGTCAATACTCAAAATTGAATTTTTTACATTAATTATGTTTGCTGTTGATTTTTCCTAGTATCCTCTTGCAAAAATTGGAACACAAGTACTTTGTTCTGGACAGCATATGCATTTTTTGCTAGTATCTTCACTTCCAAATGGAATGACTCTGATGTCAGCTCCAGTTTCTTCTTTGACTTTTTCTTCACACTTTAATTCTCCACACCATGGAGCTTTGAAGAAACCCCCATCTTCTATCTTGGATTTAAATTCTGAATAATCAGAGATTTCTTTTGTATTCTTTTTGGATTCTTCTCTAGCTTTTTCTAACATCAGTCCTTGAATTTGGTCAAGAATTTCAGAAATCTTTCCAATCTCACTAAATCCTAAATTGATTTTTTCACTATTGTATCTTTTTGCAACAACAATACTTTCTTTTTCAATATCTTTTGGTCCCAATTCAATTCTGATTGGAACTCCTTTCATTTCCCAGTCATTGAATTTGTAACCTGGTGACATACCTGTTCTGTCATCAACATGAACTCTGAAATTCATCTCAGTTAATTTATTTTGAATTTCCTCTACTTTTGGAATAACTTTGTCTCTTCCTTCATCATTTCTATAAATTGGAACAATTACAATTTGAATAGGTGCAACTTTAGGTGGTAAAACTAAACCTTGATCATCTCCATGTGTCATGATCATTGCACCGATTAATCTCCATGAAACACCCCATGAAGTTTGCCAGGCAAAATGTTCTACATTATCTTTATCTGCAAATTTAACTTCAAATGGTTTTGAGAAATTCTGACCTAGAAAATGAGATGTTCCCATTTGTAGTGCTTTTCCATCTGGCATAATTGATTCCATGGTAGTTGTATATACAGCTCCGACAAACTTTTCTTTCTCACTCTTTTTTCCAGTTGTTACTGGAATAGCTAATTCTTCTTCTACTGTGTTTTTGTAAATTTCTAAAATTTTCATTACTTCTTTTTCAGCTTCTTCTTGTGTAATGTGGACTGTGTGGCCTTCTTGCCACAAAAATTCTGAAGTTCTCAAAAATGGTTTTGTAGCCTTTATTTCAGCTCTTAATGCTGTATTCCAAAAATTGATCTTTAGTGGGAGGTCTCTCCAACTTTGAATCCATTTTGAATATAATGTGTATGCTAATGTTTCAGATGTTGGTCGTAAAGCTAGTCTGTCCCCAATTTCGTTTGTTCCTGAATGTGTTACCCAGAATACTTCTGGATTAAAACCTGCAAAATGCTTCTGTTCTTTTCCTAAGAGTGATTCCGGAATTAATACAGGCAAAAATCCATTTCTAATTCCATTTTTTGCAAATTTTGCATCAAATGTTCTCTGTAATGATTCCCATATGGAAAAACCATCTGGTCTTAAAACAATCAATCCTTTTACAGGTGCATAGTCTGCAAGTTTTGCTTTGAGAACTACTTGAGTATACCATTCGCTAAAATCGTCATTTTTAGATACTGTAATACCGACATCTTCTTTGCTCAAACTAGCATTACAAGAAATAATTAACTAATGAGCCTTTCGTGGATTGTTCTAAAGTTTGTCGCCTTTACAGAGTACTTTTCCAGTTACTCTACTTTGAAAATTAGGACATACGAAACACTGGATAAAATGAGTATCTCCTTCTAGTACTGGACATTCGACATATTCTTGCTTCATTCTTTTGAGCATTTTTGGACTAACACCCTTCAACTTTAGTTTTCCTTTATCATCCATCATTCCTGATGCTTTTAATTCGTCTTTGATTTCTTGAGGTAGCTTCTGTCTTCCTTCTCTTTCTTTGATTTCTACTTCGTATTTGTGTTCTAGTTCATCCATATCTTCTCACTAATACTCTGTGATTTATTACTAACGTTTTTTCGATCTCAAAAAAGTTTAAACTTTAATATAATTAGCAATTTTTTTGCAAATCAGAAATCAATTGCTTGTAATTTTTGATGTTGAGGGTGTTTTGTATGATGAAGAATACCTTCCTATTCTTGCTGAAAAACTCAACAAACAGGATGAAATTTGGGAAATCACAAAACAAGGAATTCAAGGAAAAATCAATTGGGAAGAGGGCTTACGAACTAGAGTTGCTGCATTAAAAGGACTAGATGAAAAAACATGTCAGGAAGTTTCTGATGCATTACCAATTATGACTGGAGCAAAAGAAGCATGCAGAGTTCTCAAGGCCGCTGGCTGGAAATTAATGGCTGTATCTGGTGGATTTACTTTGATGATGGCAAGATTACAAAAAGAATTAGGCTTGGATTATGTATATTGTAATGAATTATTGTTCAAAGATGGAAAATTAGATGGCGTAAAAATCAATGTAGATTCTGATAAATCAAAATCTGCAAAAATCAAAATTGCAGAGTGGGGAGAACAAAAAGAAGACATTGTTTGCGTGGTAGATGGAGCAAATGATGTAAAATTGTTTGATATTTGTGGATTAGGAATTGCCTATAGAGCACAAGATTTGGTTAAAGATTTAGCAACTACTACATTAGAAGAAAAAAACCTATCAAAGATACTTGATATCATCAACAAACATTTCAAATTAGAATTAGAAACCACGACTCCTGCATAAACAATTTTTAGAGCATCTATCCAACATTCTTCATTGCAAATCATTCCAGTTCATATTAAAAAAGAGATAGATTCATCAGATAATCTGTCTGATTTACTATTGAATGCTACATCAATTGAAGATGGAGATATTATTGTAGTGGCTCAAAAAATTATCTCAAAAAATGAAGGCAGGATTGTTACTTTATCATCTGTTTCCCCTTCATTGTTAGCAGAAGGAATTGCATCTCAATACAAAAAAGATCCTAGAATTGTAGAATTGGTTTTATCTGAAACAAAAAGAATTGTTCGCATGAATAATGGCATAATCATTGTAGAAACAAATCATGGCTTTGTTTGTGCAAATGCAGGAGTTGATGAAAGTAATATGGCTGAAGGTTTTGCCACTTTACTTCCAATTAATTCAGATAAATCGGCAGAAAATATTCGAAAATCTGTAAAAGATTCATCTCAAAAAAATATTGCCGTTTTGATTTCTGATACTTTTGGTAGACCATTTAGAATGGGTCAGACAAATTGTGCAATTGGGATTTCTGGAATGGCGCCTCTCCTAGACTATGAAGGTACTTTGGACTCTTTTCAAAAGATTCTTCGTGTAACTGAAATTGCTGTTTCTGATGAATTATGTGCTGCAGCTGAATTAGTAATGAAAAAAACTACTAAATGCCCATTTGTTATCATTCGTGGCTATTCTTTTGATTTTGAAGATCATGGGATCGAAAAAATAATTCGTTCTGAAAATGAAGATCTTTTTAGATGACAAACGATGGCATAGAATTATAATCTATAGAAGAAATTTTCTTTTCAATGCAACTCAAAACTGAACTTCACTGTCACAATTCATTTTCAAATTTTCATCTTGGTGATCATGAGGCACCCTATGATAGTAATGTGCTAATTCAAGAACAATTAGAGCGATCATACAGTCTGGGATTGGATGCAATTTTTGTAACCAATCATAATACATTAGATGGCTATCATCAATTACTAGAATACAAAAATGATCATGAAAAATTCAAAAATATTGACGTTTTTCCTGGAGAGGAAGTCACCACTGATACCGGAGCACATGTTTTAGTTTATGGAATTCATGAATCAATTCCAGCTGGAATTTCAATTGATGAAGTTTTAGATGAAGTTAAAAAACAAGGTGGCGTTTCATCTGCCCCTCATCCATTTAGTCTTCTTGATGCCCTAAGAAATGATGCAAAAAAGTGTGATATGGTGGAAATTTTCAACAGTAACAATGTAGATATTCTTTCTAATTCTCGTGCAAAGCAATATGCAGTAGATAATGAAATGATACAGGTGTCTGGTAGTGACTCTCATGTGTTATCTACTTTGGGAAGATGTGTTAATGTAATTGACTCTGAACGTAATCTTGATGATGTATTACGTGCAATGAAACAGGGTCATGTCAAAATAACTCAAACTGGATATGCAACACAATCTGAAACTCTTGATCATCTTCAATACAAAATCAATAACTCAAAAGAATATTTTATTGACTATATTCAAAAACATTATCCTAACGCAAAATGGCTATTGAACCTATTGTTGCAAATTTATGAATCTAATCAAAATAGCCGTATGTGGGAATTGTCTTACAAAACAGCTGTTTACTTGATGAAAAGAATTTCTTACAAAATCAATATTCAAAACCAAGATCCTGGTTTCATGAAAGAACGAAATCTTGCAACTATGTTCAAAATGGCATTGTGAGAAAATAGGTCAAGCTAAACTCGAATAGATTTTAATATGACAAATCGCTTTTTATGATCTGTATATCATGTCTGAATCTGAAAAAAAATTAGATGCAACTGGCTTGTTTTGTCCTGAACCTGTTTTCAGAACAAAAATTGAAATTGAAAGAATGCAAGTTGGTGAAACATTAACAGTATCTGCAGATGATCCAGCAGCAGAAGAAGATATTTCTCGTTGGGTTCAAAGACAAGGTCACGAATTACTTGACATGTCAAAAGACGGAAACACCATTACATTCCAAATTAAAAAGGTGAAATAACCTACATCATGACCACTGTAACTGATACAGATGTTTTGAACCGTGTTGGGAATACCCCCCTTGTGAATCTTGATTCTCTTTCTCATGATAATGCCAATTATTTTGCAAAACTAGAAGGCCATAACCCATTTGGTTCAGTGAAAGATAGAGCAGCATTTTGGATGATTAAGGATGGAGAAGAACGTGGAATTCTCACTAAAGGAAAAAGTATCATTATTGAGCCAACATCTGGAAATACTGGAATAGCTCTAACTGGAATTGCAAATTTACTAGGATACAAAGTTGAAATTGTTATTCCTGAAAAAGCAAGCAACGAAACTAAAGAAATCATAAGAAATCTTGGAGCAAAAGTTTTTGAAACTACTGATGATCTTTGTCCAAAAGTTGGCGCTGGAACAGATCAAAGCATTGCATTGGCAACATCAATTGCATCATCCCGTCCCGATACCTATTATTCCCCTAATCAATATGCAAATGAGGCTAATTTCAAAGGCCATTACGTTGGAACAGGCCCTGAAATTTGGAAACAAACAGAAGGAAAAGTAACTCACTTCTTTACTGGCGTAGGTACTGGAGGTACAATTACTGGAATTGGAACTTACCTTAAAGAGAAAAATCCTGATGTGAAAATCATTGGATGTCAACCACAACAAAACCATTTGATTCAAGGATGGAGGAATTTTGAAGAATCCGCAAAACCTGACCTATTCTTAAAACGTGAAAATGTTGTAGATGATTGGGTTTCAGCTGATAACAAAGAATCTTTTACAGTTGTCAAGGAAGTATTTGAAAAAGATCAATTACTTATCAGTCCTTCTTCTGCTGCAGTTTATGCATGTATGAAAAAATATCCTATTGACGGTGATGCATGCGTTGTTGGAATATTTGCTGATGATGGTAGAAAATTCAAAAGTGTTTACGCTGAACAAAATGTTATGACTGAAGATGAATTTAACAATGCAGCAAATTCAGCACAACATATGTCTGAATTAGCATATTCTTTGTAGTTATTCTAAAATATTCTTGAGATTTTTCTCATAAAATTCTCTAAATGAAGTATTCATATCCATTTCATGACGCAAGCATTTGTTACTATGTTCTGTAATGCTTGTTTTGATTTCTTTACTCCACTGACTTTGTTGTTTGTCTTTTTTATCCATAATTGTTGGATTTTCTTTGATTTTCTCCATCATCTCAATTAACTCTAAACCCATTTGTCTGAATTTACTTGCTCTTAAAAGAAACATTTGTGCCTCCTCTTTGTTAACGAGTTTCATTAGTGCATAAACTTGATTATAGTATTCAAAACCCTTGTCACTGTATTTTTTGAAATCTTCTATTCTCTTATTCCAATATTCTTGAGTTGATTTTTCCTCGATTCTGTAGCTGAACTGAATTTCTCCCAATTCCATGCCTAGTTTTGCCAATTTGTCACTGTTTTCTTTGGCTGATTTCTTAAGATCATCAGAGTTCTCACTCATGAATTCATCCCAGTATACTAGAATAAAGAGTTAGATGTCTATCTATTTTCCCACATTATCTTTGATTCGTCAGCATATTCTTTGATACAATTTTCACAAAAAGAATCCCATTCATCAATTTGTAATTTTTTAAAATAACTTACTGACCAATCATAACTTGGTTCCTTTCGATATTGAAATTGTTGAATTGTGTAAATGTCTTTTTCTTGGAATTTATTTAGACACTTTTTGCATTGTGCATTTTTCATTCTTGCTTGTCAGCACTTTCTGTTAGATATTTATCAACATCAATTGCTGCCATACAACCATAACCTGCTGCAGTAATTGCTTGTCTGTAACTTCTATCATGAACATCTCCTGCTGCAAAAACTCCTTCAACATTGGTATGTGTTTTATTTTTTAGGACTACGTATCCTTCTTCATCTAAATCAATTTGGCTTTTGAATAATTTTGTATTTGGTTCATGACCAATTGCCACAAACAATCCTCCTGCGTCTAAAGTTGATTCTTCATTTGTTTTTAGATTCTTTAACACTGCTTGTTGCATCTTTTGATCACCTTTAATGTCAGTCACTGCAGAGTCCCAATGGAATTTAATTTTTGGATTGTTTAATGCTCTATCTTGCATTATTTTACTTGCACGAAGCTCATTTCTTCTGTGAACAAGGTGAACTGTGGTTGCAAATTTTGTAAGAAATGTTGCTTCTTCAATAGCAGAATCTCCTCCACCTACTACGATTAGTTCTTGATTTCTAAAGAATGGACCGTCACATGTAGCACAATACGAAACTCCTTTTCCTCCAAACGTTTCTTCACCCTCTAATCCTAATTTTCTGGGGTTTGCACCAGTTGCAATAATTATTGTTCTACCCTCGTATTCTTCAGAGGCAGTTAAAACTTTGAGTGGTTTTCGTCTAAAATCAACATCTACAGCCTCATCATCTACAATTGTTGTACCCATTCTTTGACATTGCTTCCTCATATCTATCATCAAATCTGGACCCATGATTCCATTTTCAAATCCTGGATAGTTTTCAACTTCAGTAGTGTTAACCAGCTGTCCTCCAGGTAAGATTCCTGATAAAATCAAAGTATCGTATCCTGCCCTAGCACAATAAATTCCTGCAGTATATCCTGATGGACCTGCACCAATGATTACTACGTCAAATTTTGTTTTCTTCTTATCTGGCATTTTTGGACTGTCGTCATTTGTTTCAAGAACTGCTGCACCTGCATCTGCTGCCATCATGATATTTCATTCATGAGTATTCATTAATTTAAGTGAATATCCTATGGATTATTCATTTTTCATTCTCATTAGAATCTGATCACATATTTTTCTCATCTCTGAATCAGATCCAACACTTGATTTTTTTATTGCTTCTTGAATTGTAGATGAGCCATCTTTACTTAGAACTTCTATATTCATGATTTGATTCACATACGTATTTTCCACAAAAACAAATCTTTTCTCAATTATATGCTATGATTTCTAAATTATCATCATTGAATATCAGTCTAGATAATCGATATGACATTTAAAATTATTTTAAAACAATATTCTATTGTGGTAATCAAAACAAAAAAATACTAGTCCCATTAGATGGTTCTAAAAATTCTATTCGTGGTTTGGATATGGCAATACATCTTGCAAGACAATCTCATGGGACAATTACTGCGCTTGCTGTAAAATCTGTGCCTGGAATTTATGCGATTCACCCACTTGGATTTCTTGATTTCAATTCCATGAAAGAAGTAAAAAAATTTCTAAATGATGCCAAAATTAGAGCAGCTAAAAAAGGCATTCAATTAACTGCAAAAGCACTTGCTGGTGATCCTGGTTATGATATTGCTAAGTTTACAAACAATTCTAAAAACAAAATTGATCTTGTTGTTATTGGTGCTAGAGGTAGGGGTGCTGCACAAGAAATCTTCTTGGGAAGTGTTTCAAACTATGTGTTACATAAATCCAAAAAACCAGTTATGGTTGTTAAATAAGTGATAAACCTCCCAGATTCCCACAATAATTGCTATTACTATTTCTAATTGTATGGACTGTATTCTTTGTAGATTTTTGCTATTGAATGAAAATACATGTCTCTCATATCTTCTTCAACACAAACTGATAACATGTTCACTAGATCAGTAGATGTAATCATACCCACAACTTCTTTGCCTTCTAGAACTGGTAATTTTCTTACTTTTCTCTCATGCATTACATCTGCTGCAACTCTAACAGAATCTTTAGGATCTACTGCAAAAACTGGTGAAGACATTATTTGTTTAATTGGTGAAGAAATGGGATAAGCATGTGCTGCAACTTTGACTGCAAAATCTCTATCTGTAACAATTCCCATTGGTTCATTATTTTCCATAATCACAAGTGAACCAACTTTTGTATCTTCCATCATTTTTGCTGCTTCATTAATTGTTGCTGATGAATCAATTGAAATTACTGACCTACTCATTACATCTGCAATTGTTATGGATTTTGCTTCAGACATTGCTAACGATACGTATTTTTCAATATAAGGTGGATTCAAGAATACCAAAATTGAAAATCATGATTGGTAATTATTGTAGTTGTTTTTAATCCAAAAAAATTATTTGTAACTGATGCCAAATGTTCCTCTTTACATTATAGGTTTACCCAAAGATGAGCCTGTAAACGAAGTTTTAATGTCCAAAATTGGAGGGGCATTAGAAAAATTACAAAAAGTATTCCCCAATGTAATTGAGTCTAAAGTTTCAATCAAAACTCAAAATTCTGAAGGCTCTAGGAAGTTTTATGAAGTTACAACTACTGTTAATGCTGGTAAAAACAGCCTCATTTACAATGATTCTGGATGGGATCTTCTCAAAATATCTGATGAGATTTGTAGAAAATTAGAATCAGAACTATCCACTAAGGAAAACAAGAGACAAAGAGAGAGCATACGCAAAAAGGAATAATTTTTGTATTTTACATTCAAAGTGATTTTTTTGATTTCAATAATCGGAACTGGTCGTGTTGGTTCAACAATTGGCTTTTTGTGTGTCTCACATGCCTTAGATGATGTATTGTTTGTCAATGCTGATAAAGAAATTGCAATTGGTGAATCATTGGATATTGCAAGTGCAATTCCTTCTTCCTCAAAATTTTCTATTAGTGCAACTGATGATATTTCCCAAATCAAAGATTCCAAAATTGTAGTTATTGCTGCAAGTGTGGGTGTCTACACTACTGATAGAGCAGAACACATTGATGAACAAGTCAAAATGATAAAGAGTATTGCTGGTGATGTAAAAAAATACTGTCCGTCTGCAATTGTTTTAGTAGTTTCAAATCCTCTGGATGTTTTAACATATTATTTTCAAAAACAATCCCAATTTTCACGATTCAAAGTTATTGGTATTGCATCTAGTTTAGATTCCAGTAGATTTCGTTATCATGTTTCTGACAAACTTTCTGTTCCCCAATCTTCAATTAATGATGCATTTGTTTTAGGTGAGCATGGTGACTCTATGGTTCCAATTTTTTCTAAAGTCACAATTAATGGAGATTCATTATTATCAAAAATTTCTGAAAATGATGTAGATGAAATAACTTCTAGTGTGAGAGACTATTGGAAGGCTTTAAGAAATCACAAGAGCAGGTCTATGTTTGGTATTGCAAAAAATGTCTTTGATGTGATAAATTGTATCTATGCCTCCCAAGAAATGACTGTTTCAGCCGCAATTTTGCTAGAAAATGAGTATGGTGAATCTGATATTACAATGGGAATTCCTGTAAAAATCAATAATAATGGAGTTTCAGAAATTGTTACAATTCCAATTAACGAGAAAGAATCTGAATTATTGAAAATATCTGCATCAAAGATTCGACATCAAATATTATCTGTTAGTACTGAGTAATTTTTCTAATTCTTTACTGTGTTTTTCACAAAGTTGTGGATTTTTTAATTGTGATTCAAAAAGATCTTTTTGCCAGTGTGCATTAAACAATCTACAGTCTTTGTTATCACAAAATGCATTTCCTGTTTCTACATAAAATATTGCTTGTAACAAGTAACCTTCAACTATTTTTCCAAGTCGATTATCATGATATTCTAAAAATTGGCCTTTGTATTTCTCTTTAATTTCCTTAATTCTTTCTTCAGAAAAATCTCCAATTAACTCCATATAGTATTGTTTTGGCTTTGCAGGTGCCTCAATAATTCCTGTAGTTGAAATTATTGTAGGATTTGTTCCAATCAATGCTCTTGCATGATATCTGAAATCTTCTTCAGAAAATGTTGCAGTAAGTTTGTTTGTAAAAATTATGTGTAATGTATCTAGATTTTGTTCTTTAATTGATTCTGCAACAATTTGCTCTAGTTCATATCCGTCATAAAGAAAAACTTCATCATTTTCTGTCATATCTTTGTTTGATCTTTCTATTTCAATTTCATCTTGAGTTGGGTCGTGTTGCTGAAATGGTTTTTTTAATTCAAAAACTCGTTTACTTGCAATATTTCTACATTCTTCATCTTGTAAATTCTGAAAAAAATTATCTCTGATTTCAATTTCTAAACCAAATATTGATTCTAAAAACTTCTTTTGATGAGTAATTTCTATTTCTGGAACTGTTGGTTCATCATATAGGATAATTTTATTGAGTTTCACACGTGTAATTGTGCCTAATTGTTTATCTTTCTAACTCTTTGATCTTCTCAGCTGCAATCTCTGCTGCTCTTTTACCTGAGAATAACATTGAACCAAATGTTGGTCCCATTCTAGCTAATCCATGAGTTTCTGTAACTGACATTCCTGCAGCAATTAATCCCGGATAAATTTCACCAGTTTTATGAACGACATGCTCTTCTCCATCATTTACAAACATTGGTTCCATACCTTTCCATTTTGCTAATCCTCGGTCTACAAGTCTTTTTACAGCAACTGAATCATGTCCAGATGCATCAATGATTACTTTAGATTCAAAAGCAACTGGATCAACACATGTGATGTTTCTAGGTAATGCTGAAACTGGCATCCAATTTACAACAATTCCTGCTACTCTTCCATTTTTTAGAACTAAATCGTCAAACTTTGTTAGTTGTAAAAATTTAACACCTGCATCACATGCCCCTGCAATTAATTTAGAAACTGCATGAGGTCCTGGCGTCATGTATAATCCATCTTGAACTTTTTTGTATGGTACTCCCAATTCATCCCACATTTTTTGTGCTGGTTCTCTTACAGTTACAGGATTCATCATGTAACCTCCAAGCCAATAACCTCCTCCAAGATAGTTATTTTGTTCAATAACGAGAACTTTGAATCCCATGTTGGATAATTCTCTACTTGCAGTTAATCCAGCAGGACCTGCACCAATAATGATTACATCTGATTCTGCTCTATCAATTAAAACGTCATGAAATTCGTTTGCAATTGCACGTGTAATTTCAACTTCACGTGCATCTGTGAAAATTTTAGAAGACTGTTCTGCTACTTTTGCTTCTTGCATGCGTACTTTCATGCTCTTTTCAATTAATACTTTGCCACAAGAATTTTTGAAATTAGGTAGCACTAATGAATACGCTAGTAACAAATACAGGAAAATTCTGTATCTCCTTGAAAATTCATTACCAAAATCATCCCAATATCAAAAATTTATAACCAAACTAAAAGGAATTTCTTTGTATTGACAGTATCTGATCTAGAACAATCTCGACCTGATTCGAAAAAAGCAAAAATCGATTGGGCTCGTATGGAAGAGGCAGACAATTTTGCAAAAACTGTAAAATTATTCCGTCAGGGAAAATATGACGCAGATAGTTTTAGACGATTTAGACTACAACATGGTGCATACGGTACTAGAATGACCGGTGACTATGCTATGGTTCGTATCAAACTTCCAGCAGGTGAAGTCTATCCTAATCAGCTTGAAAGAATTGCTCAACTAAGTGAGCAATATTCTATTGGAAGTGCTCACTTTTCTACAAGGGAAAACATTCAACTCCATTGGGTAATACTTGAAGATGTTTCTGAAATTCTTCGTTCTTTAGCTGAAGTTGGATTAACATCTAGAGAAGCTTGTGGTAACTCTGTTAGAAATGTAATGTGTAGTCCGTTATCGGGAGTTTGTGAAAATGAAGAATTTGATGCAACACCTTATGCACTTGCAACTGCTAGATTTTTCTTAAGAAATCCAATGGCACAAAATCTTCCAAGAAAATTCAAATTCAATTTTACATGTTGTGAAAAATGTGGAATGGTGAGAATTGTTGATGTTGGTTTAATTCCTCAAATTAGAGAAGTTGATGGTGAAAAACAACGTGGTTTCAAAATCTTCCTTGGAGGAGGTCTTGGAAACAAATCTTATGTTGGACATCAATTAGAAGACTTTACTCCTGAAGAAGATTTACTTTACACTTCAATGGCTGTTATGCGTTTGTTTGATAGAATGGGTGATAGAAAAAATCTAGCACGAAACAGAATGCGTTATCTCGTTCATGACATGGGTTGGGAAAAATTCCAAAACTTGGTTCTAAAAGAAAGAGCAATTGTTAGAGCAACACAATCAGTTGTAACTCAATTAGATGTTGATCATACTCCGGATGAAATCAAGCGTCCAATCAGAATTTCTGATGAAAGTGGTTCTGGTACTCCTGATGGATATGCTAGATGGCTTAAAGCAAATACCGAAAAGCAAAAGCAATCAGGCTACCGTTCTGTATTTTTGACATTAGAGGCAGGAGACATTACTGCAAATCAACTAGAGGCATTGGCCGGAATGATCAGAGACTTTTCTGCAGAAGGCAAGGCAAGAACTGGATTTACACAAAATATTGCACTTAGATATGTTCACGAAGATGATTTACCACTACTCTACTCAAAACTACTTGAGGTAGGACTGGCAAAATCAGGCGCACTAACCATGACTACTCCTATTGGTTGTTCTGGTACAACATCTTGTAATCTTGCATTGACGAACTCTCATCGTTTAGCCAAAGAGATTCAAAGAAAATTCTTGGAACTCAAATACGATGAAGATGATGATTTGAGAGAGTCTTCTATCAAAATCAGTGGATGTCCAAACTCTTGTGGTCAACATGGAGTTGCAACAATTGGATTCTTTGGAGGTGGCGCTAGAGTTGGAAAAGACATGTATGCAAACTATCAGATGCTCTTAGGAGGACGTGCCGATGGTGAAGCAAGATTAGGTGATATTTGTTTACGTGTTCCAGCAAAACGTGTAATTCCTGTAATTCTCAAAGTAATTGAACTCTTTAAAACAAACAAAAAACCTGATGATGATCTGAAAACTTGGATTCATAGAATTGTCAACAACAGCGGTGATACTGAAATCAAAACTATGGCTGACATCAAAAAAGCAGTAGAACCTTTGACAATTCCTCCAACTAAAGAAGAAGATCCTGATTTCTATCTTGATTATGGAAGTGATTCTAGTTATCATACAAAAACTGGCAAGGGTGAATGTGCTGCTTGACAGATTCTGGTAAAATTACAACTGACGTTGATTCTTTACGTTCAGAAATTAGAGATAAGTCTGTTAGAGTTATTGATGTAAGACGAGAAGATGATTACAAACAAGATCATATTCCAACTTCTGTAAATCTTCCACTTGCAAATCTATTATCTGATGACAGTCCTGACCGAGTTCAAAAATTAATTCAATCAATGGGAATTGATGATGAAACACGTGTTGTTGTTTATGATGATACATTTGGTGCCTTGGCATCAAGGGTTGCTTGGACTCTGGAATATCTTGGACATTCTGATGTCACTTTGCTTGAAACCACGTACAGTAACTGGAAATCATTAGGATTGGAAAATGATTCAGATGTTCCTGAAGTTCAAAACAAAGAACACTCTGTTAACTTACAATCTGATATTTTGGCAACATCTGATTATCTTGAAGGCGCAAAAGAGCGTGATGATGTGATTCTAATTGATAATCGTGAGAGGTTAAACTTCTTAGAACAACATATTCCTGGTGCAATTAGCCTTCCATATCGTACATTGGCAAGTAAGGACAAAATTTTACGCTCAAAAGAAGACATGAAAAGATTATTGGAAAATCGGGGAGTATCTGGTAATTCTGAAATTATTACTTATTGTGGCAGTGTTGGTACTCTTTCTGGATTGGCATATTATGCATTAAAATCAGCAGATTTGCCAAATGCAAAATTGTATGTCCGCTCCTTTAAGGAATGGAAAAATCTTCAAAAACCAACTGTAAAACAAGAAGATGCAAGTTATTGGGATCTTTCTGCAGAATAATTAAGAAATTTTATTTCTAAGTTGCTTAGTAATTGTAACTTCAACGTTTTCAAAAAGAATGATCATCTTTTCTTTATTTTCAATCAAATAGTCGACTCCTCTATCTTTTAATCTGATTTTCCATAATCTGATTTCTCGATGTTCATCAAAGAAGTTTTCAATCATATGTTCACCTGATCTTGTTGGATCAATAAACTCTTCAAAAATTTCCATTGTCTTTTCTACATCTTCTTCTTCAATTGATTCTTTGACTGATTGAATTGCACTGCTTAATTCTTTGAGATTCTTTACAGGTTTTGGTAATCTCTTTCTTGTAATTCCAAACAACCCTTTCTTCTCTTTTCCCATTTTTTCTGCAACGTTTGGTGCTAAATCCCAAACCGGAATTCTACTTAGACCATCTCGTTTTTCATTTTGAATGATTAATCCTTTTTCTGTTAATTTCTTTAATGCGTTTTCTGCATCAACTTTATCCAAGAATGTTGTCCAAACAATAGAGCCAATAGTATGATATCCTTGTCTTACTGATTCTAGTACAACAACTTCTTCAATTCTTTTGAACCCTTCTTCTATTCTAACATTTACAAAATCTTTGTCTCTGATTGATTTTCTTGCATTCTTTACATCGATTTCAATAGAACGTTTGAGAGCTTCAAGTGATTCTGGAACTTGGTTTAACAAAGAAAGAAAACATGCTTTATTGTACCAAGCCATTCCATAAGTTGGATCTGATTCAATTGCTTTTTCTGCACAATCAAGTGCCTTTGAATAGTTTTTTTGCTCATAATGTACCAATCCTTTAAGATTCCAAGCTTCTGGATTTGTAACATCAATATCTAAAATTTTGTCATATACTTGAAGAGCTGCACTGTGATCATCTAAATGGAAATTTGCATATCCTAATTTCATCAAAGTTTCAACATTATCAGGATCAATTCTTAATGCTTGCTCAAAAACTACAACAGCTTCTTCTAGCTTTTCATCAGCCATTAAATTAATTCCTTTTTTGAATAATTTTTTACGATTATAATCTGAATCAACAAGACTTCTTTCTTTAGGAATTGTTGAATCTGGTTTTTCCTCTACTTTTTCTTCAACCTTCTCTTCTTTGTCCTTTGATTTTTTTCCGAACGGTCTTTTCACTAGCTCAAAATGCGATTTAATCTAGATAAATACTATCCCTCGCGAGCCTAATGCTGTCCATGCGTAAAATAGAATCTATTTTTGCGATCTAAATACAGAAATACTTGGAATATACACAAACGATGTGTCATCTCAGTCACGAATAGAAATCCAAGGACAGGCACCATTCAAACAATCTGGTGTCTATGAAGCACAAATTGCCATTGCTGAAAGCAAACCTTCTGATGATGCAATTAAAACAAAACAATTCCAATCATTATGGCGAGGAAACTATCATCTTAGAGTCAAAGATGGAACCTTTACTGAAACACTTGGTTCTCCTGATAATCCTTTACCATCTTCAATTGAAAATCTTGATAAAATTTGGGTTATTGTAACTGATCTATTTTCTGCACTAAATTCTGTATTTGAAGTTCCATTAGCAAGACCTGGAAAAGAATCAAAACCAGCACCAACTCCAAAACCTGAAACAAAAACTACTGAGACACCAAAACCAAAACGAACAACAAAAACTGTTTCATCTCAAGGAGTAGCAGGTCCACCCGGTGACAAAGGTTCTCCTGGACAACAAGGTCCAGCTGGAGATAAAGGTCCTATGGGTCCACCGGGGCAACAAGGTCCACCAGGACCAAAAGGTTCTGAAGGTCCAAAAGGTCCACCCGGTGACAAAGGTCCAACTGGAGACAAAGGATCTTCTGGTGACAAAGGTTTAGCTGGTGAAAGAGGTCTTACTGGCGATAAAGGAATTACTGGTGACAAAGGTGACAAAGGTGATAAAGGAATTACTGGTCCTCCTGGAGAAAAAGGAGAGAAAGGTCCAACAGGACCAATTGGCGATAAAGGTCCAGGCGGATTAAAAGGTCCTCTTGGAGAAAAAGGAGAGAAAGGTCCAACAGGTCCACCCGGTGATAAAGGAGTTTCTGGTTTACGTGGTCCTCCTGGAGAAAAAGGAGAGAAAGGTGCAGCTGGTCCAGCTGGCGATAAAGGATTAACAGGTCCTGCAGGTCCACCCGGAGAAAAAGGTCCGACCGGACAAGCAGGTGTTCAAGGTGAAAAAGGAATTCAAGGAGGTCCTGGACCCATTGGAGAGAAAGGTCCAGTTGGTTCACAAGGTGATAAAGGTCCTAATGGTCCACCAGGTCCTCTTGGCGATAAAGGATTAACAGGTCCAACAGGTCCACCCGGTGATAAAGGTCCTATCGGTCCACCCGGTCCAATTGGAGAAAAAGGAAACAAAGGTCCTGAAGGACCAATTGGAGAAAAAGGTCCACAAGGTCCACAAGGTCCTGCAGGCTCTAAAGGATTAACAGGAGTTCCAGGTCCACAAGGAGAGAAAGGTGACAAAGGTGCAACTGGTCCTGTAGGAGAAAAAGGATTAACAGGTCCAACAGGTCCACCCGGTGATAAAGGTCCTATCGGCCCACAAGGTTCACAAGGTGAAAGAGGTCCTGCCGGTCCATCGGGAGAAAAAGGTCCACAAGGTCCACAAGGAATTCAAGGTCCACAAGGTGAAAGAGGTCCAACAGGTCCGATTGGTTCTGTAGGTGAACAAGGTTCTGTAGGTGAACAAGGTCCTGTAGGTCCAGCTGGTCCAAGAGGTCCACCAGGTCCACCCGGAGAAAAAGGGCCAGCAGGTGGAATGTCTCCAGAACAAAAAGCAATTTTTAAAGAGTTGTTAGAAATTTTAACAAACAAAAATATTATTTCAACAGAAGAACAAATCAAACTAATGAGTTATCTTTACTAATTTACAAAAATAATTTACAAAAATAATTTACAAAAATAATTTACAAAAATAATTTTAGTTTAGAATCTTTTTTAAAAATAAATGCGCAGTTTACTTTAAGGAAATATTTGAAAAAGGTAAACAATTCGCCGTCTAATGACGATTGTTAATTTTTTGACGAGATTATCGTCTTTTTGCTGCTTTTCTCTTTGGAGCGGCTCTGCGTTTAGCTGCCTTTCCCTTTGGAGCTGCTTTTTTAGCTGCAGTTTTTCTCTTTGGAGCTGCCTTTCTTTTTGCGGCTTTTCTCTTTGGAGCTGCTTTTTTAGCTGCAGTTTTTCTTTTAGCTGCCTTTCTCTTTGGAGCTGCTTTTCTCTTTGGAGCGGCTTTTCGTTTAGCTGCCATTAGTGAATCGACATTTTCATTGTTTTTCAGTGGTTAAACTAAAGAAATTTACACAAACTGATTACTATTTGTCAAGTAATTTTTTACAAAAAAAATTGATTTGATCGATAATTTTTTCAATAAACACTTTCTGCAGATGGTCTGCGACCTTGTAACCAGCTTGTTTTACCACAAACTGTGCATTTGTACTTCCTTCTACGCTTGTAAGTAGCCATGTTTGGAAGAAAAACTAATTCTTGTTTTGTTTTTGTCATGCAAAATTTGCACCAACGATGTTCAATTTCTTGATCCATGATCGCTTCTTTTCTAAACTTATGCTCCACGTGTTTTGATAATTGTCAAAACATCTTCGTCTTGTAAAATATGTGTTAAACCAACTCTTTGTCCACCAAACTTTACACTTTTCCCCCACACCATTCCATATCTGAATTCTCTTTTCATTCTTCTATGCAATTTATTACAAACGTCTTCAACTGAATCTCCTTCTCTTGCAATAAGTGGTTCTTTGTAATCAGTCTCTCCACCTTTTGGCCGCATGTAAATTCGAATGAACTTTAATTTTCCATAAATTTTTTCTCGCAACGCTTCAATGTTAATGTCTGAATTAGCTGACACTTCAATTACATCTGATTTTATTTTTGTTTTAAGCTCTGTTAAGAATTCCTTGTCAACTAAATCGATTTTGTTTAAGACTGTTAATGCTTTAGAATAACTAATGTTTCCTGCAATGAAATCTGAAAGTTGTTCTGATGTAATATCTTCTCTGATTACAACTCTAGCACTAACAATTCCATAAAGATGTAAAATATCTTTAAGATGTTTTTCAGTAATCTTTGTCATCTTGACTTGTTGTGCAACTGCAATACCTCCCATCCCTGCTTTTTCAATTGTTAGATTTGGAGGAAGTTGGTTTAATCTAATTCCAATATTTCCTAATTCATTCACTAGAACATCTTCGTGGTATGGTTGGAATACGTCTAAGACAAGTAGTACTAAATCAGCAGTTCTTGCTACTGAGAGAATTCTCTTACCTAGTCCTTTACCTGTAGATGCCCCTTTGATAATTCCTGGAAGGTCTAGAACCTGAATGTTTGCTCCTCTGTAATTCATCATTCCGGGAACTACTGTTAATGTGGTAAACTGAAATGCCCCAACAGTAGATTTTGCTCCTGTCAATTTGTTAAGTAATGTGGATTTTCCTACACTTGGCAATCCGATAAAAACTACAGTCGCATCTCCTGTTCTTCGAACATCAAACCCATCTGATTTCATGCCTGATTTTTTGGCGACATTTTCTTCTTGCTCTCGTTTTAATTTTGCAATCTTTGCTTTGAGAAGACCTAGATGATGTTCAGTAGCTTTATTGATTTGTGTTCTTGCCATTTCATCTTGGATGGCTTTGATCTTTTCAGGAATTCCCATTCTCTATCATTTTTTACTGAATCTTTTCAAATAAAATCGTACTATTCTTTTAATTTGACAAACCTGCTTCTTACGCAGCAATTATTATTCGGTAATCTAGAGTATGTATGTGAAAAAATGTACTTTTGCAGTAGACATTGATGGAACAATTACAGAAAATGGTGGAGGTAGAATCCATCTTGATGCATTAGATGCCCTACGTAGATTAACAAACATGGGGCATAATGTAATTTTTGTCACTGGACGATCATCTGTTGAAGGATTTCTGTTATCCGTTTTTGGTGGTACCACAAAAGTTGCAGTTGGTGAAAATGGGGGTTGTATAACACTTGATTCTAATGACCATATCTTACTTGGAAATATTGAAGAATGTAAAACTGCTCTTGATATAATTCAAAATTCCATTGACAATGTAGTTGAGAAGCCTGTTTTTCCTAGAATGACTGAAGTTGTTTTAGAAAGAACCTTTGATCTAAATGATGCAAGAAAAATTTTATCTGAAAAGAAACTTGACGTTGAATTATCTGATAGCCAATATGCCTATCACATCAATTCACCTGGAATTGACAAAGGAACTGGATTCAAAGAAATTATGAAAAAAATGTCAATTAACTCTGATGATGTTATTGCAATAGGTGATAGCGCTACTGATGTCCCATTGTTTAAGGTGGCAAAAACAAGTATTGCATTAGGAAATGCTGCTAATGATGTAAAATCTGAGGCAAATATCGTGGTTTCTGCAAAGGCAGGAGATGGGGTTTTAGAAGCATTAGATAAATTAGCACCTAAACTATCACAGATGTAAGATGACTTTCAGAGCAATTTTAGACGAGGTTGAAAATAATCTAAAGAAAATTTTGTCAGATCTATCTGCTGCCGAAGTTAATTTTACAGTTGAACCTGCAAAACCAGGCTTTGGTGATGTCAGCTCTAATATTTCATTTCTCTTGGCAAAACAACTCAAAAAAAGTCCTAAAGATATTGCAGAAATGATTTCTCAAAAATATCAAGAATTACCTAAAACACTGGTCTTAAAATCTGAACCACATCCTTCTGGATATGTTAATTTTCTTGCAAACTGGGATAAACTAAATCAACTTATTCTATCTGAATCTAATCTTCCTGAATTTGGTAGTGTAGACCTTGGAAAAAATTCTACTATTGTTGTAGAACATACCAGTGTAAACCCAAACAAAGCATTGCACATTGGGCACGTCCGAAATATCATTATCGGCGATACTGTTTCTAGAATTCTTAGAAAAGCCAATTACAATGTCAATGTTCTAAATTACATTGATGATTCTGGCCTTCAAGTTGCAGATATTATTGTTGGATTCAAACATTTTGGATTTGATCAAGAGCCACCTGATGGTAAAAAATTTGATCATTACTGTGGAGATGATGTTTATGTTAAGACCACTGAAAAATATGAGCAGGATTCAAATCTTGAAGAAATTAGAAAAAATATTCTAAAAGAATTAGAAGATGGTGATTCAGAAATTGCACAATTTGGGGACAAAATTACCCGTCGTGTTCTATCAAACCAATTAGAGACCTGTTGGAATTTATCCGTCTCTTATAACTGTCTAAATTTTGAATCACAAATAATTCGTTCAGGTTTATGGTCCAAAATCTTTGAAAAACTCAAAGAAATGAATCTGGTAGAGTTTGAAAATGAGGGTAAAAATCAAGGTTGCTGGGTAATTCGTGGAGAAGGAAAAGAAGAAGATAAGGTAATAGTCAGAAGTAATGGAACTGCAACCTATATTGCAAAAGACATTCCATATGCTGCATGGAAATTAGGTTTACTTGAAGATCCATTCCATTATTCAAAATATGAAAAAGAACAACCTTTCTCAAAACTCCTTTGGCAAACTACTCTAAGTAACGGTGAAGATTCTCAAAACTTTTCAGGTGAAAAAGTAATCACTGTAATTGATTCTCGTCAAGCTCGATTACAGAATATCATTACTTCTCTGATGGGAAAATTCAAATCAGTTCCTGATGCATATGTTCATCTTGGATACGAATCAGTTACACTAAGTTCTGATACTGCAAAGACTTTGGGATTGGAAACAGATGGAAAACAAGCTCAAATGTCAGGACGAAAAGGACTGTATGTAAATGCAGATTCTGTTTATGATTTACTAAAGAAAAAAACAATTGAAGAAACAAAAACACGTCATCCTGAAATGTCTGATAATGAAATTAATCAAATTGCACACAACGTTGCAGTAGGTACCTTACGATATGAGATGATTAAACAAGATTTAGACAAAATCATTGCTTTTGATCTTGGAAAGTCTCTTAGTCTTGAAGGCGATACTGCCCCATACATCCAGTATACTCATGCACGCGCATCCAGAATTTTGGAAAAAACACAACAAACTCCTTCAATAGATGTTGATTTTTCATTGCTAAAAGAAAAACCTGAACTTGATTTGGTAAAAACAATTGGATTGTTTGATCTTAATGTTAGAGATGCTGCAAAAAATTTGTCACCTAAAGTTATTTCACGGTATTGTCATGATTTGGCTGTAGCATTCAACTCTTTTTATGAAAAATCCAAAGTGCTGGATCTTGGAGATGAGAATCTTGAAAAATCAAGATTATGTTTGGTAAATTCATTTAAAATAACTATTGAGCGGGCATTAGATTTGCTTGGAATAGTTGCTCCTGAAAGAATGTAATGTCCCAGGACGTGCACTACACGAATGCTGGCTGTCGCCCTGGGTTGTTGGCGTGCAAACCAATCAATATTTAGCGAGTTAAACTAGGCCAAAAATGTTTAGAATTTTTTTCTACATCTCATGCCTAAACTATATAAATTGGATGAACCATCCGATAATATAAGTATCTCAGTTTTTCTACACTTCCTAATGTACTTCTGTGTTTTATTTTTCTGGTGGGAGTTATGAAGCACGGCATATTGATTATTGACAGGGGAAGCAGAGAGCAAGATGTAAGAGATGAACTCTCAGACATTTGTAGTGAATTAAAGAAAAGCGGCACATACCAGTACACTGGATTCTGCTTTCTGGAGGTGGTTTCTCCCTACATCAAAGATGGAATATCTGATGCGCTAAAACACAACCTTGACCGCCTTACGATTGTGCCTTATTTTCTATATCCCGGTAGAAAATGGAAGCTTGCAGTAAAGACTGCTATGGAATTTCAAAAGAATACTGCTACAGAGATTGTCATAACAAAACCGTTGAACTCACATCCTGCAATGGCAGAACTTGTGAATCAAAGAATAGTTGAGGCAATAGACCTCCATGCAGTTGCTACACCAAAAGATAAAATCGATGTGTTGATTATAGGGCATGGGAGCATGGATCCTGATGCAAAAACTGCATTACAGTATGTCAGAGACAAACTTCAGAGAACTTACAAAACAGTACAACATTGTTTTTTGGAAATAGAACAACCTAACATAAAACAAGGAATAGAAATATGCCAAAAAAACAACTCTCAAACACTTGTTGTGATGTTGTATTTCTTACACCGAGGCGCTCACGTGAAATACGACATTAACCATGACCTTGATCCTGTAATGAAATCATCAACCATTAAACAAATCATAACAACCAAACATCTTGGTGCAGATCCTAAAATAATCGATTTAGTAGATGAGAGAATATGTCAGGCAAACAGTATTTGATGTGAAAACCAATTTTTGTAATGCGAGATTTGGCTTAAAAGTTTGATATTTAAAAACTACTCTTATTTTATGAACTGATGCCTAAAAATACTAACATTATAGATTCAATCTTAAATAAAATCTCGTTTGAATTACTGAATGAATGATCTGGGGAAGTGGTTTCCTTATTCTAACAAACTTCGATTAACCGGATTTGTAATTGGACCTATTATCTTTACAATAATTCTCTCCTTTCCAATCGAGGAATTGACATTTGAGGCCAAACTTGTGTTGGGTTTAGCTGCATGGATGGCAATTTGGTGGGGAACTGAGGCCATTCCATTTTACGTTACAGCTTCAATTCCATTTTTTGTTTTCCCCATTCTTGGCGTAGCAGAAATTGATAAGGTAATTTCTGCATATGGTGACAAGTTAGTGTTTTTGTTGATGGGTGGTTTTCTTGTTGCAAAAACAATTGAAAAAGTGAATCTTCACAAGCGATTTGCATTAAACACTCTAAAAGTAGTTGGAACTAAACCAAAAAACATTGTTTTTGGATTTATCATTGTTACAGGATGTCTTAGTGCCTGGATTACAAATACTGCAACAACTTTACTAATTCTCCCTATTGCAATTGCGGTAATTTCCCAAGTAGATGTTGCACAGAAAAAACAATTTGCAACTTGTCTTATTCTTTCTGTTGCATATGCAGCAAGTCTTGGTGGAATGTCCACTTTAATTGGTACTGCACCAAATGCATTATTTGCATCATTAAGTGAATCCTTAGCAAATGTTGAAGTTATTTTCTTTGATTGGATGCTAGTCGGTGTTCCATTAAGTGCAGTTTCTCTTTTAGTTTTGTGGATATACATGACAACTTCAACAAAATTAGATAACAAAAAACCAGTACTCAAAAACAAAAATATCATTACAGAAGAACTGAAAAAACTTGGAAATTGGAGCAAAAATGAAAAAATTGTTTTGATAATTTTTGCTGCAACTGCTATTGCTTGGGTAACTAGAGGGTTATTTTGGAAAGACTTGGCTCCTTTTGTAGGAGATCATGTGATTGTTCTTGTTGCAGTAGCTGCATTATTGTTACTTCCTTCAGGCAACAAGAGAGAACGATTACTGGATTTGAGGACTGCTAGTAAAATTCCATGGGGTGTATTGATATTGATTGGTGGTGGTTTAGCTTTGGCGAGTGGCTTTACTGCAACTGGTCTTGATACATGGATTGCAGATAAGATGTTGTTTATTGGGGATCTTGATTATTTCCTGATTGTTCTAATTATTGTGACAATTACTATGCTGACTAGTGAACTCATGAGTAACACTGCAGTGGCAGCTTTACTGTTGCCAATAATGGCTGTCTTGGGTAGTGCCAGTGAATTAGATCCTATCTTGTTTATGGCACCTGTTGCGTTTGCAACTAGTTATGGATTCATGATGCCTGTAGGAACTCCACCAAATGCAATTGCGATAGGAAGTGGTCATGTTTCAATTCGGCAAATGGTTCGATATGGACTTCCATTTGATCTAATTTGTATTCCAATAATCACAGTAATGATGGTGATTTTACTACCATTAGTTTGGGGATAATTATCTACAATTTCAACTTGAAAACCCATACAGTTTTGTATTTTCTTTTAATTTAATGACTATGGGACATGAGGATTTCTTTGAGCAGCAATTAATTGAATTTACTTTTTGGGAAGATGGCTCTGAGAAAACTTTGGTAAAATATGATGGGTTTGAATTATTGCCTCCACATCTGAAAGAAGAATTGGATAAAAATCCATCTGAAATAATGTTAAAAGGTAAACATTGGAAAATAGTAGAAATTAATCGTGATCTTCGTGCTCATGGAAAAGGAATGCATGTTAAAATCAGACTTGATTTAGGTTAGAAACTAAACTATCTAATTTCTTGGATGCAAAAGTAATTCCGAGACTTCCTGCAATTGCGCCTGGAATAGTACTCATTATCCAAATATTTGTCAACAAATCTGTTGATGTGTGTAGGACATCATATGGAAATACATCATTATACACATAGATTTCTAAAAATGTCATTCCTAGCATTGGGAAACTAAACATGAAAAACACAGAACCTAAAATTGAACCTGCAATCTTGTTTTTGTGTTTTTGAATGAATTTGTTGTTGTTTTTGTAAAGAATGTAATCAGCTCCTAATGTTACAATTAGAGGGATTATGTACATTGGCAAAAACATGAAAAGGTTTTCTGATGTGAAAATATTTGATGTGATATTCATTACAACAAATGATAATGCAGCTGCACTTGCTGCTCCAAATTTGTTTATTGATTTTGATGCACTCCAAAATACCAATGAATATGCAAATGGCAATGCTAGAAAAGTTAGAATAATTGCAACATGTGGGTCTGGATTAAAATTATGAGTTTCTCCTTCTGATATTGGTAATACAAAAAAGAAGATTAACCACATCACATTAAACCAAAAAACTCCAAATGCTATTGGTAACATAGTTTTGATGAATTTATTATTCTGGCCAAATTCTGAGCGAATTCTACCCATTCCTACCAAAACCCCAATAGACGTCATCAAAATTCCTAGAGCTAAAACAAGATGGGTTGGACTCAGTAACCCATCAAGACCAAACATTTCATGCCAGTAAAAATCTCCTGGGCCTGCTATTATCTGAAAAATTGATCCAACTATGATTAGTTTTGAACCAAAAGCAAACCCTTGTCTCCTTAGTTCTTTTTTTCTTGCCAAAACGCCGACGTTGATTAGGCCACTAATCAAACTGATTCCAACTCCTGTGTACAAAACTAGGTGTGATGGAGTAAAGAATGTCTCCGGCGTTCTTAGAAGGTGTGCAGTTATGTCCCAACTAGCCCCCCATACAGAAAGGGCTACTCCCACAAATGCCAGAAAATATGATGCAAGTGTAATTTTGGAATATTTTCTAACTGATTCTTTTTCTATTTTCAACTATTTGATTTCTTTTTGATTAGATAAAACCCATTTGAATAAGAAAAATTTCACAAATTATCAGTTTTGTAGATTTTATTGTTTGTTCATTTTGAATTACTGCCTACTTAATTCAATTATGGTAATGGTATTGTGATGACACTTTTACTGTTAGGTATAGGACTTGGAATTGTTTTAATTGGAGCAATTTTTTGGAAATATCTTAAAACTCCAAAATTTGATTATGTGTCTGTGGAATTGAATTGTAAGCATTGTGGGGATAGAACCAATGGTCTAAAATGTCCTCGTTGCGAAAACAAGAAAATTTCCCCAAAATATTAAATCAAATTTTAAATGTTTATTTTTTTAAACAGACAAATCATTAACATCTCTTTTCACGTAGTTAATTTGCGTCCTAATGTGTATGTGCTTCAGGCCTTAAAGGAACAAAATTCCAATAATGCCTGAATCATTTTTTTCTAGATACAATTAATCTGTAAATTCACTATCGTCAAAATCGTAATCATCATCATCGTAATACTCGATGAAATCAAATTCTTCAAATCTCATGATAATTCTTTTCAAATCAAGCACTTAGATCTTAGGTTGATGAAATACTGATACCTATGATAACTATAGAGATTATGTTTTGATTTTAGGCTCAGCCGTACATTGATTTTTCAGATGTTGCTTCTGATGAATTTGTAGTTGCTGATAGTCCGCTAAAATTGGAACGAAGAATCTTTTGAACGTGTCCTGAAACTCTAGCTACATTATCCCATGTGTCATGAAATGAAATCCTGTTTAATCCCTGCTCATCAACATGTGAAAAAATTGCCAAGCCTACTATACTCTCTTTGTCTTTTACCCACTGATGACCAACTGAGCAAACTGTACAAATTTCGCTTATCTCCATAATTGCTTTAGAAAATGAAGGGTTTCCCATTGTCAGTAATTTTGTATCATTAGGAGTAAATCTCATGTTTACATTCAAGTGAATTCTGTCATTCCTGTTTGCATTTTTACTGACAATGACATTGGTTCCAACATGATATTGCCATTCAATCAAATTGCTTTTTTCTCTAACTTTGTCTGTTTGATCTTGATAATCTATGCCAGTAACTTTGATGTATTCTTCTACAAGTTGTTTCATTTCTTCAGAAGATTTTGTCATGTATGAAATTTAGAGTGGTCACATATATTCATCATGATTAACGAAAAAAAGAATTCTAGCAGTGACCACAACCACAAGAATCATGTCCTGAGGTGCCTGCAGATTCTTTTCCGTCACATCTGGAACATTTGTTAGAACCTGTTGGTGAGAAAAAACCAATTCCACATGAAACGCATTTTTGATTTGCCATGCAGCTTTCTACAAATAACAGTATTTAATGAATGCGTATTAATTGAAAAAGATAGTTCTGAGTCATTCTTTTTTCTGAAAAACTCTGTATTCGCCAATTATTGAATTACACTTGTGACATGTGTATTGGCCTCTTTCAATTAAGACTAACCCGTCTGCTACATCCTCATTTGGTGCTTCTTCAATCTGAATTTTAGTAGGCCCCTCAAATTCTGAATTGCATTCTTTGCAAAAATGTTTGATCATTATTGAGGTATCTAGTTTTTCAAGTGATGCTAGAAAATGTTTATCTACGTTTGGAACAAGTTTGGATTTTGCAACTTGTTCATCTGTAAGTTCTGCATTCACCCATCCTCCTGAGCCTGCTAGTTGAATTTCTGTCATTATGATGATTCTTTATGCTTGGCATTAAAATACTGTTGGCATTAATTTGTCCACTGAAAAAAAAGTCAGTCTCCTTTACTGTGGAGACTCTGTAATGTATTAACTAGTTTATGTGAGCTTTGGGCCCCCAGCTAACACCGCGAGATGTCTCTGACTCAATGGGTACTATAGGGATGCACTTGTGATAAAAAATTGGAATCAAAAATAATCACTTTTGGGTAAAATTTCTAAACGTTCGATCAGAAAATTTCATTCCTGATGCCAGAATTTCTCCCCACCAGTAGATTCTTATCTAATTTTCCTTGGATTTTTTCATGGATAAAATCAAGCAGAATTCTCCTGTATTGTTTTACTTTAATAATTCAAAAAAATGGCTTGTCAAGGTTTCAAAGAAAGAATCTCTTCATACTCATATTGGCGTGATAAAACATTCTGATGCTATTGGAAAAGAATATGGTTCCCGATTAGTTACAAACAAAGACAAGTATGTCTATCTTCTCAAGCCAACAATGTATGATTATGTCATGAAAATTCAGCATGGTACTCAGATTGTTTATCCAAAAGATTTGGGCTACATTGTTGCAAGGGCTGGAATTGAAAGTGGCCAAAAAATTCTAGAGATTGGTACTGGTAGCGGCTCTTTGACTTCATTTGTTGCTAGTATTGTTAAACCAAGAGGACATGTTTACACTTTTGATGTTGATGAAAAGTTTATGAAAATTGCTGAAAAAAATATTGAAAAAGCTGGAGTTTCAAAATATGTCACTCAACATAATCTTGACCTAAAAACTGCCAAGAAAATGCCTCTAAAAGACATGGATGTTGCATTGATTGATTTGGGTGATCCTTGGGTTGTGATTCCACAAGTACGTAAAATGCTAAAGGGCAGTGGCTCAATTTTTGCAATTTGTCCTACAATGAATCAACTTGAAAAACTGACTATGGCTTTAGTTGAAAATGAATTTACAGATATTGAATCAACAGAGCATATTCTGAGAACTATTGAGGCCCGTGAAGGAAAAACAAGACATTCTTTCCAAGGAATAGGCCATACTACATACTTGTGTTTTGCAAGAAAAGCTTTCTTTGAGCGTAGTTCCAAAAAATCTGCAAAAAAACCCAGTACTAAAACAGCAAAAAAGACCACAAAATCCTAAAACAAGATTTATTCATCTGGTTTCTAGTTAAACAGTATTGGTTCGAAAAAACCTCACACCATCAATTGTTAAAAAAATGATTCCTGCTAGGAAGGCAAAATCTAGAAAGGGAGAAAATGGAACCGTTCTGATTGTTGGAGGAAGTTACATCTATCATGGTGCTCCTATACTATCTTCAATTGCAGCTTTGAGATGTGGAACCGATTTAGTATATACCTCAGTTCCAAAAATCAATGTGTCATCCACACGTTCAGTTTCTCCAAATCTTATTGTATTGCCTTTAGTTGATCAAAAACTTACCAAAGGCGCTGTTAACAAATTACTTGGAACATTACCTAGAAATCTAGACTCTGCAACAATTGGAATGGGTCTAGCTATTCAAGAAAAAAATGCTCTGTTACATTTGGTAAAATCATTATTGGACAGAGATGTACGATTATCCTTAGATGCAAGTGCACTCATTCCCGATGTCTTGCCTTTACTTGCCAACAAAAATGTGGTAGTGACACCTCATGCAGGCGAATTCAAACGATTGTTTGGGACTGCTCCTTCAAACTCCAAAAAAGAAAGAATCACGCTAGTTGAAAAAATGGCAAAAAAATTTGGAATTACGATTTTGCTTAAGGGACCGACAGATGTCATTTCCAATGGAGCAACCACATATCTTTATGAAAAAAAGACTCCTGGTATGACAGTAGGTGGAACTGGTGATGTTTTATCTGGCTTGGTTGCAGGAATGCTTTCTAAAAATCGAAAAACTGTAGAATCTGCTGCATCTGCCACTTTCATAAATGGACTTGCGGGAAAAGCAGTTCAAAAGAAATTTGGTTTACATATGACGTCGATGGATATACTTGATGAACTTCCATTTGTCATGAAGCCTTTTGATAAGATAGTGTGAGAAAGATGAACTCTCTAAAGCATGTTGATTCTCATATGGATGAATTAATCGCTGATCTGCAAAAATTGATTAGACAACCAAGTGTCTCTGCCAAAAATGAAGGAATTGAAGAGTGTGCTTCATTAGTAAAAAAAATGCTACAAAAAATTGGAATAAAATCTGAACTACTTCGATTAAAGAAAGGTGTTGCTCCAATTGTTTTTGGAGAAATAAAATCAAAACAAAATCCGTGTAAAACATTACTTTTTTACAATCATTATGATGTTCAGCCTGCTGAGCCTTTTGATTTATGGGATGATCCTCCTTTTAGTGGAAAAAGAAAAGGAAACAAAATTTTTGGGAGAGGCGCAACTGATGACAAGGGTGAATTAATTACAAGAATCAAAGCAGTAGAGGCATCTCTGAAAACCACTGGAGATGTTCCTTGCAACATCAAATTTCTCATTGAGGGTGAAGAAGAAACAGGAAGTGCACACATTGAACAATATTTGAAAAAATTCAAAAAGAAATTTTCTTGTGATGGTGTAATTTGGGAATTCGGATATGTTGATGCTAAGAATCGACCTATAGTTGGACTTGGAATGAAAGGATTGTTGTTTGTTGAATTATCTGTTAAGGAATCAATTCGTGATGCTCATTCTAGTTTGGCAGTTGTAGTAAAAAACCCTGCATGGCGGTTAATACAAGCTGTAAACACTCTTCGAAATGACGATGGTAAGATATTGATCAAGGATTGGTACAAGGAAGTTACCCCACTATCGAAAAAAGATCTTCAATTAATCAAAAATGAACCCTTTGATGAAAAATCCTTCCAAAAAGAGTTTGGAATTACTTCTTTTGTTGGAAATAAGAAAGGAATTGAAGCTAAAAAGGCACTTGTTGCAGGCGCAACTTGTAATATCGCCGGATTTGTCTCTGGATATACTGGTGAGGGAGCAAAAACAGTTCTTCCAGGGGAGGCATTGGTGAAAATTGATTTTAGACTTGTTCCAAAAATGGATCCTCAAAAACAAGTAATGCGATTAAAAAAACATTTGAAATCAAAAGGATTCTCTGACATCAAAATCAAAGTTTTTCATGGAGAGGCAGCAGCTAGAACAAATTCATCCGAACCTTTTGTGCAAAATGTCAAAGAAGCTGCAGACAAATCATATGGAAAATCTATCCTAAATGTTTCGAATGCTGGAACCGGCCCTATGTTCCCATTTGTTGAGATTCTAAAAGCCCCATGCATTTCAATTGGCAGTACATACATGTTTTCAAGAATACACTCTCCAAACGAATTTGCACGTGTTGATTTGTTAAAGAAAACAACAAAATGCATTTGTCTGATTATGGAAAACTTTGGAAAATCTTAGTGAAGACATCTGGGTATTTTTTTGATTGCTTGAGCTAGAGATATTCTTCCTGGTCCTGCAATCATGATTACTAGTGATGCTGCAAGTAAAATTACATCAAATTCTACTCCTCCGTCACCTGTCATACTTTGAGCTCCCTTTACATGGAAAATTGCTCCTATCATAACTATAGAAAGCAACGCTCCTGAGAATCTACTAAGGACTCCAATTATCATCAAAACTCCTGGAACTACTTCTGCAAGTGCGATTGGAATTTGCATTTCCGGTGGTAATCCCATGTTTGGCAGAGCGTTTGCAAATCCTGGATTGAATTTCATCATTCCATGAAGAATAAAGATCACTCCGATAGAAGATCTTAAACCCATAAAGACAACATCGTTGAGTACTTTTGCCTTAATCTCTGCGGTGGTCATACCTTCACACTGTTTTTTTAGTATAATTATCTTGCTCATTATTTTCCCGCATATGTAGAAAGCCCTTTATTATGCGGACAAATTATTTGAAATATGTCAATGTACATGCCAGGAGCAACCGCTGTTGGAATTACTTTTGATGGTGGAGTAGTTTTTGCAAGCGAGAAAAGGATCGCATTTGGAAACTTTCTTGTAAGCAAATCAACCAAAAAGACATTTCCGATTACTCCTAAAGTTGGTGCAACCTGTGCTGGACTAGTTGCTGACATGCAAATTTTATCTTTACAAATTTCTGCTTTGGCAAAAATTAGAAAAATGGAACTAAAAAGAGAGGTTCCTCCAAACACCGTAGCCAAAATGATGTCAAACATGATGTATGAAAGACGATACTTTCCATTATTGACACAGGTGATTGTTGGTGGGGTCGTCGATAAACCAATAATGTATACCTTAGATCCTTTGGGTTCAGTTCTACCTGATGATTATGCCGCAGTTGGAACTGGTGCTGAAATGGCATTAGGTGTTTTAGATCCACAATTCAAACCAAACATGTCTAAAGATGAGGCAATTGATTTGGCAAAACGTGCAGTCAAATCTGCTTCTTTGAGAGACTCTGCAAGTGGTGATGGTTTAGATGTTCTTGTTATTACAAATGACGGAACTGAAGAATTTACAGAATCTATTAACTAGTCGTAGATAGTTTTTCCAATTTCCCAAAACTTGTCAGATATGTAGTGTAAATTTTTTAAAACTTCTCCTTTATCCATTGTTTCTAATTCTGAACTTGATACCATTGCTTTTCCAACAGCTAAAAACTTATGTCGAGATTCTTCAATAATGCAAACTAGTTTGTCTTTTTCAAATTCTGAAAAACTTTTGATTCCTGGCCTCATTACATTAGCTCCTTTACACATGAATTTGACTGCCCCCATGTCTACCATTACATTAGGAAATTTTTCTAGCATCTCTGTTTCTGAAAGAAATGGTAAATAGTCATCATTAATTTTTAAAATTTTTACACCTTTGCCTGTAATGAGCTGTGCATCATCTGTGATTTGATGTACTTTGAGATTTTTATTTTTAGGAAATTCAATTTCCCACTTTTCGGAAACTGTTTTGATGAGTGTTGAAGTTTCACTCTTTGAAATTAAATTTGATTTCAAGTTCGTGCTATCTCTTTTCTAATATCTAACAAGTCTCTAAGAATTGAACTGGCAGTTTCCATACCTCCTGCACCTCTGCCGATAATTGTTTGTGTGCCAGAGTGCTCAGATGTAAATGCAATTGCATTTAGAGTTCCATTTACGCATAATGGATCCTCATTTGAGACTTCGATAGGACTTACTTTGAGATCTTTGTTGCATGATGCAATCAATTTTACTGAGCAATTATTTTTTTCAGCTTTTTTAATGTCGTCAGTTGTAACTTTTCTAATTCCTGTACAATTGATATCTGGTAGTGTGACTTTCATTCCCATAATCCAATTTGCTAAAATTACTAATTTTGCAGCTGCATCTAAACCATCCAAATCCAATGATTCGTCTGCCTCCACGTAGCCTTTGTCTTTGGCATCTTTTAGTGCTTCATCAAATGATAATCCTGTAGCCATATTTGTTAGGATGTAGTTAGTTGTTCCATTCAGAATTCCAGCAAATGATGTGATTCTCTCTCCACTTAGACTATTTTTTGCATAATCTAGAATTGGAGTGCCTCCTCCTACAGTACCGCTAAATTTGAACATGACTTGATTATATGTTGCAAGTTCCATAAGTGATGGAAATGCAAGTGCTAGTGGTCCTTTGTTTACTGAGATCACATGCATCCCTTTTTTCATTGCAGTTGTAATGTGAGTCATACCTGGTTCTGCATCTTTGTAATTACTTGCAGTTGTTTCTATTAACACGTCAGCTTCGACATTTTTGAGTATTTCAATTCCTGTCATGGAATTTTTTGTATTTGCATAATTTTTTACAGTCCCAAATTTTTTCTTTACTTCAACAAGTTTGTTAAATTCTAAACCTGAGGAATCAACTGCACTTCCTTTACTGTCAAAGACTCCAACAACTCTTGGTTTTACTCCATATTTTGCATACAGGTCTTCTGCTCTAGAATCAAATAACTTTACTAAACTTTGGCCAACAACACCAAAACCACATAATATTATTCTCAAATCGTTTCATTCCTTTTGTTCATTGTATGCCTCTTGATTTTCTTATCATTAATGGTGTTTTATTAATAATTTTTGAATTAAGATGTTTCTTCTTCGTCTTTTTCATGTTTGAGAGAAATTGAGTTAATACAATATCTCAAGTTTGTTGGCTTTGGACCGTCATCAAATACATGTCCTAGATGTGCACCACATTTGTTGCAGTTTACTTCCGTGCGAACCATTCCATATGATGTATCAGAGATGTACTCTATTCTTTCATCTTCAATCGGTTTCCAAAAACTGGGCCACCCTGAACCTGAATCAAATTTTGCTTCAGATGAAAATAATTCTTCACCACAGCATGTGCACTTGTAGTAACCTTCTAGTTTACTATTGTTATATTTTCCAGAAAATGGTGGTTCTGTACCGTGATTAATACAAATCTCGTATTGATCTGGAGAAAGTTCTTCCTTCCATTCATCAGGTGATTTGGAAATTTTTTCTGTCATGATTTGATATGGACTTTAACATATTAGAATATTTTTCTATTTTAGCTTCTTTCTTTTTTCTTCGGTTCTTTTTTCTGATTCAAATCTTTCTAAATCATATTCTTTTAAATCCACAAATTTCATTATTTGACTAAGTTTTGGATGAACTTTGTTAATTTGGTGATACATCTGTTGAGCAACTCTTCTATAATCTACATGTCCCTGAGGAACCGTTCTTAATTCAATTAAATGACATGCCTCTCTTAAATTGAATTTCATAAAATATGGATAGTTGTATGCAAAGTTTACTACATATTGTCCTTGCTCTGGATATTTTTTCCTGATTTTCTCAAATGCATTTTTTGTATTGTCCATGCATTCTTTGAATTCTTTTTCAATTCCTAAAATTTTGATTTCATTTGACATATTATATCCATGATCAGTTGTCAGCAATTGTCTTTCAAGTGTCAATGCTCTATGCCTATGAAGATCTCTAAACATTCCAAAGTTATTACACAAATCAAATGTATAGTATACATTTTCAAATGCTCTTGAAGGTCTATGTCTTCTATTTGTTCTAAGTTTTGCAAAATCTTTGATAATTTTTTCTTTTTTAGTTATTGTCATCTTTTTTACTTGAGATGAAATGTTTTGATATGATGTACTTGGTGATTGCTCGTAAATTATACTTGTAATTATTTTATCAATGGCATTTTTTTCTGATTCATAATCCACTAATTTTGTAATTGTTCCTTTAACTGGTTTTGCTTTGATTTGTTTTGAAACTGAAATTGATTTCTTTTTGATGTCTCTTAGATATTTTTGAAATGCTTTTCCGTATTTATCATCAGCACGCCTGACAAATGACTTTATTGTCGTGTCTAGTTCTTTTTTGATTTTTGAGGCTAATTCTTGCTCTTCTTTAAGTTCAGATGAGCCTAAAACTGTTAACAGATACTCAAAGGCTCTTCCATTGCCGGTAATTCCAACATTTGTTAAGGTTGATGCTGGTAACAATCCTCTGAGAATATCTAATGCTTTGGCTTTAGTGGAGCCCTTGTAAATCATATTTGCTGATTTTATATCTCCCTCAACTTTTAATTTTGAAAAACTTTTTTCTTTTCCATCAGTTGAATCTTTAAAACTATATTTTTCAATTGGATATTTTTCTCTAACATAATTTACCATTGGTTCTATGTTTTTTGAATAAACATCAAATGAAAAATTACATGCTTCTTCATACAAATCTCCAAATTTAGATTTCATCAAGTCAGGATCTCTGTAAAATCTGTATTTTCCTTTTTCTTTTTTATTCCAAGCTACATATCTTGAAGACTTTTCTAAATATGATAAACCAATTCTTCTATCTTGAATTTTTTTTACAGCAATGTTTGTCAACCCCTCAATTGCGATTTGAGCTTCACCAAGTTCAGCAACAGAGTCATCCCCATATTCTAATAAGACTCGATTGTAAAATTCCTCACCTCTACTTTTATTTTTTAAAAATTCATCAAGAAAGATCTTTCTCATACTTTTGTCTGTTCTACTATATCTTGACATGAGTGCACCACGATCTACTTGTCTTGGTGTAATGATTGCAAAAACACTGCCATCCGTATTTGAAAAGTGATCGGACAGAATCTTTTTTTCTTTAATTGAAAACTCTGACAACATTGAAGTCAGGTTCTTCAATTATTAAATTCTATTTCTTTTTTCCAATCTGAATTAGATCGGGACCTTTGTCACTTTCATTTCCTTTTTGTTGCCATCTGAACAAAACTTGTTTGAATGCTTCTGCATCCTCCGGGTTTTCAGTATACATTGCTGTGGTAACCCAGTATCCTCCCTTGGCTGTTTTTCCACCAACAGAATTCATCCAGAAATCTTTTGGCAAACTTTCTAATGCTTTGCTGTTTGGGTCCTTTGTAACTTCGACCCATCTATTTGCAATAAAGTTCAAAATCTGTTCAACTTCCTCTCTTTGAATCATGAGCCTAAGTCATATCCTTCTAAATTTTAAAATTTCTAAATCTGCCTGGATTTTAGTTGGTAAAAATTAACTCACTAAAACTAAAAACATTTCTTACACTTTGTCGGTTATACAAATCTCTAAACTACTTGGCATGACCCACGACGATATCGAGATAATCGGTAAAAACGTCAAAGACATGTACGGAACATTCATGGGTAAAGTCGCTGGAACAATAACTGACATTGATGGCAGTATCCAATCTGTCGGAATCGACTGCGGTGCTCAAGGATTACAGCAAATCCAATATGAGCAATTAGTAGCTCAAAACGATGTTGTTATTTACATTCCAAAATGGAGACTCGACTCTCAAAGACTCATTCGTGAAAAACAACTAACTTTACGTCGTCTAAAAGCATTGATTGATATTGTTTCTGAAAACGATGATATGAAATCTGACGCAGAAATCATCCATCAAAAATACAAGTCAAAACTTGTAGAACTAGATGAAACAGAAGGCGAAATCAAAGCTAAACTTGAGGCAAGATTGACAGAGTTAGATGAACAAATGAAGTCTGCAAAGATGTTAGTATTTGATGCAAAAGTACAATTCAAGAGCAATGAAATTTCAGAAGCAACATTTGAGACCGTGAAGTCATGCACAAATGAGGTAATTGAGCATGTTAATCACGAAGTCGCAGAAATTGCTAATGTAAAAAGTAGAATTGCTGACCTTGAATTAGAAGTTCAAGAATTAACAAACCCTCCACAACAAAACATCCAAGAATCTGCCGTTACATATCTGGAGACTTCTGAACCACAACAAGTAGTTCAGACAATACTTCCAGAAGCACCAACAGAACCTATCACAACAACTTCAGAACCAATTGAAGTCGAGGCAGCCCCTATGCCAGAACCTCCATCTGAATCTGAAGTAACTTTCGCATTTCCAGAACCACCTCAACAGGTGACCCAAGAAACTACAAAAGACGATAATGATAACGACTGGCTTGCTAGAATGGAAGCACAATAATTTTTTTAATTTATTTTTTCTTTAACATTTAGAAAGTATAACTTTCTACACTTTTTTGATGTCTGAAATCTTTGAAATTGGACTAGGAAATAATAATCCTGAAATTCGAAAAAAAGCTGATTCTGATTTTGTCTCTTTTTGGGATGAACAGGCTAAGCAGTTATCTTGGTTCTCTCCTTGGACTAAGACTTTAGATTGGAATCCTCCCTTTGCAAGGTGGTTTGTAGGCGGAAAAATCAACGCTTCTTATAATGCTCTAGATGTCCATCAGGCATCAAAATCTCAAAAACCTGCTATATTGTGGGAGGGCGAAAATGATGAATCACGTGTATTGACTTATGAGGATCTTTTTGTTCAAGTTCAAAAATTTGCAAATGTCCTGAAATCTCTTGGTGTCAAAAGTGGTGATCGTGTCACCATTTATCTTCCAATGGTTCCAGAATTACCAATTGCAATGTTGGCCTGTGCAAGAATTGGTGCCACACATACTGTGGTTTTCTCTGGATTTAGTGCAACATCAATTAAAGATAGAATTGATGATTCCAAATCCAAAGTTGTCATCACTGCTGATGGCGGATATCGAAGAGGCAAAGTTGTTAAACTCAAAGAAGTTATTGATGAGGCAATTCAGGGCTTTGATTTTGTAGAGCACGTAATTGTTTTAGAGAGAACAAAAAATGAAATTACTCTAACCTCGAAAGATCATTTATGGCATAACTTAATGGATGAAGCATCCCCTTCCTGTGATGCTGAAAAATTAAACAGTGAACATCCTCTATACATTTTGTATACATCTGGTACTACTGGAAAACCAAAAGGTGTTTTACATGGAACAGGTGGATACCTTACTCATTTACATTCCACATACAAGTGGGCATTTGACATTAAAGACTCTGATGTCTTTTTTTGTACGGCTGATATTGGTTGGGTAACTGGACATAGCTATGTAGTTTATGCCCCTCTTTTACACGGTGCAACTGAAGTAATGTATGAAGGCGCACCTGACTTTCCTGATGCATCTCGCATGTGGGATATATTGCAAAAATACAAAGTAACTATTTTTTACACAACACCTACTGCACTTCGAATGTTCATGAAGTTTGGAGATGATATTCCAAATTCTTTTGATCTATCGACATTAAGATTACTTGGAACTGTTGGCGAGCCAATTAATCCCGAAGTTTGGAAATGGTATTACAAAACTATTGGTAAAGAAAAATGCCCAATCATTGACACATGGTGGCAAACTGAAACTGGTGGAATGCTGATCTCTTCACTTCCTGGAATTGAAACAATTCCATTAAAGCCCGGTTCTGGCACTCGTGCTATTCCAGGCGTAAATATTGCTGTAGTTGATGAAAATGGTACTGATGTGGCACCTAACACAAAGGGCTATCTTGTCATAAAGAATCCTTGGCCAGGAATGCTTTTGACTTTATGGAATGATGATGAAAAATACAAAACTGTCTATTGGTCAAAATATGAAAATTGGTATTATCCTGGTGATTATGCTCTCAAAGATGATGATGATTACTTGTGGCTTTTAGGTCGTGCTGATGATGTTTTGAAAGTAGCTGGACATAGAATTGGTACTGCAGAATTGGAAAGTTGTATTGTATCTCATAATTCTGTTGCAGAATCTGCTGTATGTGGAATCCCGGATGAAGTTAAAGGAGAAGTAATTATCGCATTTGCTGTTTTGAAACAAGGTATTAGTAAAAATGATGAATTAGAAAAAGAAATTTTGTTAAAAATTCGTAATGATATTGGTCCAATTGCTACTCCAAAACAAATCTACTTTGTTTCTAAACTTCCAAAAACCCGTAGTGGAAAAATCATGCGAAGATTACTCAAAGCTATTGCAAAAAACGAAAAGATTGGTGATGTTAGTACTTTGGAGGATGGAGCTGCAGTATCTGAAGTGCAACAATCAGTTGAAGATCTTAAACGCTCAATGAATGTGTGATGTATTTTCTCTGATCGGTTATTGCTTTTTCAATACTTCAAAATCTATTTTTGACAGCATTTCAAACATCTTTTTTAGGCCATCGTATTCTGATTTTGAATTTTTATCCAAACTATCGTATTTTTTTTCTTTTATTTCGTCAAGTTTCTTGTTTGCCTCTTTTACAAATTCTTTGTATTCATTAACCTGCTCATTATTCATTTTTGTTAAATCAAAAATCACTGTATTACTTCCAAGCAAATTTTTATTTTCATCATAAAGGCTGGTGGCTTGCAACAATCCTGGAAATGTTGTTTCATCTTGTCGCTTGAAAGTAATTCTTCTATAAGTGACTCTTCCTGTCTCAAACCATACCTTTAGCGATTCATTCATCTTTTCCCATGATTCTTTTGGTACGTGCTCAAAAATTGATTTTCCTAAAATTTCTGATTTCTCATATCCCAAGTTTGCAGCATATGTGGAATTACAGTCTAAAATCACGCCTATGGAATTGATTCTTCTCCACATTACTGGGGCGTCTTTGAGTGTTTTTCGTGCTTCTGTTTGAGTCATTTTATTAAATTTAGACTGACTAGTTATTAAATTAAAATCTCTTAAAACCATTGATCTAGATTCTGGCTTTTCTTTTCTAGAGCTTTTTTTAGTCTGTTTAGGGTTGATTGCACTCTGTCTTCTGAAAAACTTCGTTCTTTCACTAAATACTGTGTTATTCCTTCATAATCGATTTTTTCAAAAATAACTTCGTCTACTTTTGCTACTTCTGGTTCAAGAAATATTTTCCTTATTTGTTCAAAGTCTATTTCTTGTAATTGTTCTTGAATTTGAGGAATATCTTCTAATCTGGAATGTTGTTTTATCATTTTTAGTGCTGTCTTTGGCCCAATTCTTTCAAATCCGTTTGGATTAAAATCAGTCCCAATTAAAATTCCTACATCAATTAATTCTTCTCTTGTTAATTGTAATTCATCAAGTGTCTTCTGTGTTTCAATAATTTCTGGGACAATATCGATGTATGTATTTCGATTTGGAATTTTTCTTCTTCCACTATTTGTAAAATTTCTTACTAGTTTTTTTGCACCACATAATATTGAATCGAAATCTTGACTTGCAGAAGCATATGCCTGTCCTGTATTTGTCAAATGTGCTGCGGTTGCTTCACCTTCTGATGGTGCATCGATGTATGGTATTCCAAAATACGTTAAAAGTTGTTTTGATTCTTTAACCATACCATCTTTCATGCTTGTTGTTTGTTGTGCATATTTTCTTGCATCTTCCATATTTCCTTCTGCAATAGCTTTTTCGTATTTTACGGTTGCATCTTTTTTGATTTGTTTTCTTCGCTCAATTTCTGCTGTTTTTAGTGAGGGTGGTTTTCCATCAAAAACATAAACTGGTTTTATTCCCAATGACAAAAAATTGACATTTCTATACAGTAATCCACTCAGATGACTCGTAATTCTGCCCTCTGAATCTGATAATTGAAGTCCATCTGGGCCTCTAATACTTGCTAGGAATTGATAGATCGCATTGTATGCATCAATTGCTATGACTTTGTTTGCAAATGATTCTAAGGTTGTTTTCTCTCTAACAACTAGATCTTTAAGATTTAATCCCATGATTTCATCTCCTTTTTGTCATATTTTGCATTTGTTATTTTATGATTTTTCATAATAACCTCCCCTTTTAGCCTTGAATAGTTCTCATTACATCTTATGATTTGCAATATGCTAGGATGTGATAGTGAGGCATTTACTCAAGTTATGTTTTATCACTTTGAAAAACAAAACCCAAAGCCTTACTGCAGACAAATTATGAGATTTTGCATTATTCATGCTAAGCTAATCTCAGAAGATGACAGCTCAATAAGGGTGCAAGTGCTAAATTGAGAAAAATTGAATTTGATATAATAGATAAAGATTATCTAGATTTCTTGTCTGTATGTGTTGATGAAGATCTAAGCGTTGAGGATAAACTCAAGAACATAATCAAATATCATGTAATTGTTTATAGAAACAGAAGGAAGCTTAAAAATCAGAAACTTTTTTCATAATTTGTAGATGAAGAATTTACCTCTAAATCTTGAAGATAAAATTTTTGAAATTAAATCTAATTCAGAAAGTGTAGTGAAAATAAAATCCTATTTCCCTTTACGTGAAAACGAAAAACAGGAAATAATCAAGATTCTTGAATTGAAAAATTTTGATGGGTTTACATCTATTTTTACTGATACTGTAAGTGATGAAGAGTGGGAAAAAACAAAACATCAAATAAAAAAGAAATTTCGAGATGAATTATTTGATATTGATAATGACTCCTGATTTGCTTTATTATGGAGAATATTCAAGACTAAATGCCGGGATAGCCAAGCGGTAAGGCGGCCGTCTCGAAAACGGCTACGCGCAAGCGTGCAGGGGTTCGAATCCCTTTCCCGGCGTCTAACAAATGGTTAAAATCCCATCTTTCTCAAGAAATTTCATGACAAAAGAAACAGAATCTAAAATTCAAAATTCTGGGCTCTCGTTAGCTGATCTAATCGGTCATTTTAGAGAAAAATGCAAGATATGTGGTCATCATAGAATAATGCATAATGAATTGGGAAAGTGTGATGGTGTAATGAATAAGCCTTGTAACTCAGGATGCGATGCATTTGATGCTGAATAAAACAAAAATGTAATTCTTTAATACGTTATTTTCAAAATCCTTTCATGGATTCAGAAAATTTTGAAGAGAAGATTTATCCTTTAGGATATGAACCTCAAACAACTCCTGAAAAAACTGATCCAAATGTTAGAAATCAATTATTGGATTTTATTTTACATTCGGGACCTTCAGAAGTTGTCGATACAGATCTATTTGCTGTAATGGCAAAGAGAAGATCCACAAGAAAATTTTCAACAAAACCTGTAGAGACAGAAAAAATTGATAAAATTATTGCAGCAGCTGATACTGCTCCCACTGCTGGAAACTATCAAGGTTTTGAAATATTTTATGTAAAAAATCCTGAGAAGAAAAAACAACTCATCCCAGCTTGTAATAACCAACCATATGTTAATTCCCCAGTAGTTTTGGTTTTCTGTAAAAATCCAACAAGAGTAAAATTTGATTTTCCAGAATATGTTTTAAAAAAATTTGCAATACAAGATGCTACTCTTGCAGCAGGATATTCTCAGCTAGCAGCTCAAGCATTAGGGTTGAGCTCAATTTGGATAGGAATGTTTGATGAACAAAAAGTTATGGATGTCATAGAGACTGATTTGATACCTTCATCAGTATTATGCATTGGATATCCTGAGCAGACGAAATTTCCAAAACCCAGAAGGAATCTCAAAGATTTGGTTCATGTGGTTTGGTAAGCTATGCCTAAAATTCTCCATCTTTAAATAATCATTCATCTCTGCATTACATATGACTGATGCATATGTGATGCTAAATTGCGAATTAGGTGCAGAAGAAGAAATCATAGAACAATTAAAAGAGCTAGAACAAGTTGTTGATGTTTTTGAAACTATTGGCACTCATGATATGCTAGTGAAACTTCAAGCAGAAAACTTTGAAAAAATACGAGAAATTGTATCTTGGAATATTCAAAAACTCAAAAAAGTGCGCTCAACTGCCACTCTCATAAAAAAAGATAATTAAGATTAGCCTATAGTTTTTTCATGGTTGATGAGAAAAATGAAATTGAAAAACTCATTGACAATATGATTTCTAGTGGTGATGAATTAGTCGCAAATCTTAAAACCGTTTTACCTGATTCTCTTGCTGAATCCATGACAATGTTTCAGGAATCAAATGTAGAGAATTTGAAGAAGATTAAAGATTTCTTAAATAAGTAAATTCTACTTCCGATGAATACTACTATATCTTTTTTAACTATAATTCGAGCTGTAACTTGTGAGCCGAAGTAGAACTATGTCCATAACTGTAAAGAAAAAAACTGGTGATGCGTTTGATGCAATATTACAAATTCCACCAAAAATGATGCCTGATGCAAAACTTCATGATGATGGATGGTGGTCATTTACTGGACCTCATGGTTCATCTAAACTCAAATTTAATGAAAACAAATCTTTTGGAATTTTAGATCATAAATACATCGATGAAGAATCTACTTGGGATGTTCCAATGCGTGTGGTTTCAAGTGGTGATTATTCTGAAGTAATTATTACCCTAAACAAGCCTGATGAACTTAGTGATGAACAATTTGATCAAAGAATGGAAGAAATTGGAGAGATGGTAAATAGTATGAAAAACATAATCGAATCTTCTCCTAACCCTTCCTAAAATTGAATTTTGATAATGGATTGGTCATTCCCCTCATACCTACATTGAATTTCTCTAAATGCCGTGAAAACGATTGTGATACTTTTTTGTGTCTTGTTAGCATGAATAATGCAACAAATCCTTCAAAAAACATCATTGTTCCTTCAATTGGGCTAATCTCAAAAATTCCTGTAACCAGTAATGTTATGGCGATAATGACTACAACCAGAATTACTGAATAGTAGATTGCATAACGTTCCTTTTTTGGGTCATGAAGTGATGATAGGATTTTCATTGTGATGAACTGGTCCCCATAATTTCTCTTTGACGTCGTTTGACATAGTATAGTGATAAGATAAAGGCTGAACTTACTACGGCGATTCCAATCCCCATTGTATGAAGATGAAATTCTCTAATCTCTGGAAAAATAACTGCAAGAAAATGTATTTGAACTCCTACTACAAAAATCAAAACCCATGGAATTTTACTACAAGAATCCTGAAATGTCACTTCTAATCTAGATTGATAAATTAGATAATACTATGCCTGTATCATTAATTTCTGACACGAGATTATGCCTGAAAAGTAGAACTTGTTCTTCAAGCTTAAATGCAAATTTTGTAATAACAATCTAAGAAAATGCCCTATGAAGAAGTATATTATCAAAGATTGGAAGAAGACAATCCTGAAGATTATGAAAAATTAAAATCTAAAAAAACTGAATAATCATCAATTATCTTTTGGTTTATCTGAATCATCATTTTGGTTTCCTCCTGGACCTACCATGTCTTCTGGTTTGACTTTGTTATCCCAATTACCTTTTACTCCTTTGATTAATGAAATAACTCCACCAGCTATCAAAGACAAAACTACTCCGAAGAAAATTGTTTGATCAAATATTTTGTATGAGCAATTGATTTCTTTTGGCGGTGCTTCATCAGAATACTCATAACAAGTACCAAATTCATCTGCTTCAAATGTTGCTGCTTGATAATCTTGTCCAAAAACTCCTAACACTCCAAATCCAATAAAAATTAAGATCACTCCGATTAGAGTAAATCTCATATCACTCATACAAACTTTTTCAAATTATCATATTTACACTTTGACATGAATTTGTTATAGTGTTATTTTTCTAAACTAGTTTTCAAATTTTCTAAAGATGCTTCATAGAAACTTCCCATGAATACAATAAAATCCAGAAATTGTTTTTCTGTCATTTTCATACTGTTAAGATATGATTGCCATGTTAACTCAACTATCGATCTTGATTTAGCTTTAATTGAAATTGTGGCAACATATGCTCTTAATGGTAACCCTTCAGTTGCAATATATGAGAAATATTCCTTATCTTTCCAAGCAACTACATGCTCTTCAATCTTATTTCCGTCATTAAATGTGATTAATCTGACTGCACCTACTCCTTTTTTCTTACTTGAGAGATAGACAGTCTTTTTGACATCTACAACCCATGTAGGCAATCCTGCTATGTTACTAATTTTTCTCCAAACTTTATCTCTAGTCGCTTTAATTTTGATAGTTTTTTTCACAGTACCTGTATGAAATGTCTTTTTTGTTTTATTTGCCATGTGCCATGTTCGATAATCTAGATTTTAAATTTAGTTGTACAACCGTTTTTAATCCCCATCCAATAATACTATCAAATGGTCTTTGGATGGGGAAAAAAGAAAGAAGATAAAAAAGAAGAAAAACATGTAGAGCAGGAAGCCCCACAAAACAAAGAAATCCAATATTCCGATATCCCTAAAGTAATTGCTGATTTGAAGCAACTGCGTGAATCTCAAACAACTTCTGAAATAAAACATTTGAGAAATTCAACTGCTCCTCTAATTGAAGAATTGATGAAAATTGGGGATGTTCTGGAGAAAGATAATCTGAAGGTAGATGACATTGACAAGCATCTGGCAATTATTGTTGTTAGAGGAAAAAAACAAGTGATAAGTGTAATAAAAAAGGATGTACTTCCTTTACCAGAGGTTAAAACAATTGAGGATGCCTCAAAACTAAATTCATTATTGAATCAAATATTAAAAAAAGTTGGAGATGTTTTGGGACGTCAAACTCGAGTAATTCACATATTTGCAAAAAAATATGCAGAACAATTAAAAAATAATTTAGAAGTCATGAATTCCAATCATGCAGAAATTCAAAAATTATTAAAAAATTATCAGGATGGAAAAGAACTATCTGAACAAATCCTCCAATCTGTTTCTGAAATTGATAAAATGAAAAAACTAAAACAAGAAAAACTGAACAAAGTATCTGAAACTGAAAATATTCTAAGCGAAACCAGCAACTCTGTATCCTCACTTGAAAAATCTTTTAAAGAAATAAAGTCTTCTGAACATTATAAAAAATATTTAGAATTGGAATCATCTTTGAATAATTTTACAAAAGAAAAATCTCAAATCAAAAGTTCAATTGATGCCCAATTTACAAAAATTTCTAGACCTTTGAGTAGATATGAGTATGGCTCTTCATTAGACAAAGAGCAAAAAAATCTGCTAACTCAATTAGTTAATGATCCATTTACCATCTTACTTGCTGAAAACAAGGATTCCATCATTACAATATTGGAAAATGTAAGAAAAGGAATCAATTCTGGTTCAATTTCTGTAAAAGATCAAGATAAATCAATGCAACAAATCACTGAAGTTGAAGAATCATTGGATTCGCTAATTTTGAGAGTTTCTTCCTATTCTGAAAAATTCAATTCTTTACAAAATGAATTAGATTCCTATGATCTGACCGATTTTAATACTAAAAAAAATGATTTAGAGAAAAATTCCTCATTACATGAAGAATTACAACTAAAATTGGAATCCTTTCAAGGTGAAATTAACGAGTATGAGGTAAAAATCCCTTCTGTGATATCTGAGGTGCAAATCATGATGCAAAATTACTCAAATACAAAATATGTTGTATTGGATTCTTAAAATTAAATTAGTTAAGAAATAGAGTAATTATGTGATTTTCAAAAAGAAGAAATTAGAACGTAAAGTGTTGATCACTAAGGATGTTGTTGAAAGTATCCTTTCCTACTGTCAAATGAAACATCCCAATGAAGGAATTCTAATTTTAAAAGGAAAATCAAAACAAGGAGAAATTAAAGTTGATGGATTAGTTATTCCTCCATTTAGTTACACTGGTCCAACATTTGCAGGATTTCCTCATTCTTTTTTACCCTTTGATATGAGTTATGTGGGAATTGTACATTCACACCCTAGCGGTTCTGCTGACCCATCAGTAGAAGATTTGCATAATTTCTTTGGATTAGTTTCTCTGATTGTTAAATCTCCATACAAAGATGATTGTATTTTTGCGTGGGACAGTGGAGGCAATTCTGTGCCTCTATCCATTGTTGAAGAATCATAATCTGAAATAACACCTGAAAAATACTGACAAAACTTTATAACATATTTTGCGATACTTTTATTGTATTGTTTAATTATAAGACATATCTGATTTTCTTATTTGCTTCATTAGCTATTAGCATAGGATTGCAAATGGTTTTGCCATTCCCATATGGTTTAGGCGCTGCTCTTGCAATTTTCATTGCTTTCCCATTGATTCTCAGAAGACGTTACATGAGTCGTATGAGAGGCGGCTATGGTGGCGGCAGCGATTCTGGCTCTGGTGGAGGAGGATTCTTTGGAATGGGATCTCCAAATTCATCTGGTGGAGTTCGTTACGTATGCTTGGTATGTAACAACAAACACAAGGGTGGAACTTGTCCACGATGTGGCTCAAAAATGCAAAGAGCAGATTTCTAACTGAAAAAACATGACATTAGATGCCCTTAAACAAAAAGTAATTTTTCATAATTCAGTTGATGTCTGGATTGCTGCATGTGGTGAAAAAAATATTCAATGGTCTAATCCTTCTGATTATAAAAAATTCATTGCACATTTACTCAAAAATAATTTGAATCTTAAAGCATTCAATCTATGTGCACATGATGCTGGTGCAACTGAGGAAGAGAAAACAAAATTTGCTGAAACTCTTGCAGAGACAAAGGATGATCCAAACTCACAAGTCTATACCATCAAATTAACCGATTCTGCACTTGAAATGATTCGTAGTTATCCTTTCTAGTTTAACGTTTGAGCTTTGGATTAACAATTGCATCTAAAGCATTTCCGATAAAAACAAAAGCTAAGCCTGTAATTGCAATCATAACTCCTGGAGGCATTATCCACCACCATAATCCTCTTGCAGCTGCACCAAATGTATTTGCATCATGAAGAATTTGTCCCCATGTTGGGAAAGATGGGTCACCTAATCCAAGAAAACTTAATCCTGCTTCTGTTGTAATTGCGGCAGGAACAGAAATTGCAATACTGGCAAAAGCATAAGGCAACAATTGTGGAAGAATGTGTTTTAAAATGATTTTGGAGTTTTTTTGCCCCATCATATTGGCCGCATCAACATACCCACGAGTTTTAATTTGTAATGACATACTTCTAGAGACTTTGGCTATTCCAACCCATCCAAAAATCATCAAAAATCCTACCATTAGGAAGATGCTGTTGCTAATTGTTACAGAAAGAATAATCAGAAATGGTAAGGCAGGCAGTGCATAGATTACATCGTTAAATCTCATCATCGCTTCATCAGTTTTTTTGCCTTTGAACCCTGCATAAACTCCATACAAAAGTCCCATAATGACTGAAGCAATTGCTACTACCAGGCCAATAAATAACGCCAGTGGTGTTCCCCAAAGCAAACCGATTGCCAAATCTCTTCTTAGCTCATCTGTTCCCATAACCCCAAACGCTTTTCCTCCTATGATCAATTTTGATTCTGTTAATTCAATTTTTGAATTAATTGAAATTGCATTAATTATGAAAACATATTTTCCTTTTAGAGGAACATTTTGTTCAATTTGTGAAAAAATTATGTCTTCTGAAGATAAACTTTGTATAGAAAATCTATAATGTTCTGATTGCAAAAACAAATTTTTCTTAATCATCTCATCAGTAGAAAAAATTCTTTCTTGATGAATTGCTAAATTTTCAGAATATGGTAATGATGACGAAATTAAATCTAATGTAATTCCATCTGGTCTGATAACTGACATTTGAATTAGTGGTGAGTTACTGTATGCTGATGTGAATTCATAAATGAAATCGTTTGGGAAATCATCATATTGATAATTCACTCCAAATTGATGTGATGTTTGGATGATTTCACCTTGAACCCTATTACTAATAACGGGAGAATCTAAAATTTGATGCTCAGGAATTTTTTCAGATTGAAAATAGTTTACCCAAGCTGGTACTGCCACTTTTGGATATGAAATCCAATTTCCAGGATTATTCCATTCTTGAAACGTTTCAACGGGAATAACTGTAATTGCAATTAATGAAATTGATACAAGAATTATCAAAATGGAAATTCCGGCAATCCCAATTTTACTTCTGATGAATTCTTGTTTGATTTCTTGAGGACTAATACTACTCATTGCCCTGTCCTCACACGTGGATCAAAGTAACCATACAGCAAGTCTGCAACAAAAATACTAATCAAGAAAAACACTGTCAAAATGTAAGTAGCACCAATAATTACTGGCAAATCCATGACTGTAATTGCTTCAAAGTACAGTCTTCCCATTCCTGGCCAATCGAAAACTGCCTCTGTAATTATTGCACCTCCTAGTGATCCTGATAAACTGAGGGCAAGTATGGTTACAATTGGCGGTGCTGCATTTTTCAGAGCATGAGTATACACAATTTTCTTTTGCTTGATTCCAATAGTCTTTTTTGCTAAAATGAAATCTTCTTGCATAATTCCTACCATGAAGTTTCTAACTAGATATGCCCATGATCCAAAACCAATCATTACTATTGTGATTAATGGAAGTGCCATATGATACAACAAAGCCAAGAAATATCCAGGTTCTGATGATGGTATGTCTGGAGTAGCTCTTGCTGGAAAAATTTGATACATAAATGAAAATACAAAAATCATTAACATACCAATCCACCATACTGGGAAACTAGAACTAATTATAGCAAAAGATGAAGTGATTCTGTCAACTACTGAACCTACTTTGGAACCAGCTAGCGCTCCTAGAAAAATTCCTATTATTGAAATAATTATTGTTGCAGTAGTAAATAGTAGAATTGTTCTTGGTAATTTTTCAAAAATAATTTCTTTAACATCTGATGAACCTGAATCGCTTGTTAGAAATGTGGCATGGCCAAAATCTAATAGAAGAATTTTATACATTGTTATTCCGATTCTTTGTGGTGAATACCAAGGTTCATCTAATCCTAATGACTTGACTCTCTGATCAATTTGACTTTGTACAAACATTTCAAATTCTTCTACCGATGAAAAACTTTCAGCGATTCCTGGATTTTCTGTAATTTCTGCCCTAACTTGGAAAACGACCCCTTGTTTTAGAATTGTATCCATATTGGAACCCACTAATGCAATTGTAATCAGCAAAGTGATCATTAGAACCCCAAACATTGTTGCTAATCTTGTTGCAACGTATCTCTTCATACTCAATATTTCTGAAATTATGGTTGTTGTTATAATATTAGATGGTATTTTTTGTGCCTAGCACAAAAATACTAGAAATTATTGATTCAACAACAAAAAAATCTCACACTCTTTCTTTTCAAATTTACTTATGATATCATGTATGGTAAATGAGAACAAATTAGGTCAAATTCTTACAGAATATGTTCAGAATCACATTAGAGGAAAAACACCCTTTCAAAACACCTCTCATTATATCGCTTATTTGCATAGAAAATCCATGGAAAATTCCTAATTCTGATAATTCCTTATCTTTAATTCGTTGTTTTAACAACTATCTTTATGACAAGAAAAAAGCAATTTAATCCAGACAATCTTGTTTTGACAAAACCCGAAATCCTTGAATTTTGTGACCGTGTATTGGAAAAATGGAATAAATCTCCAACTCAGAATGCAACTAATATTCTTGCTATGAATGCTGTAAAAACTAGTGTAATGTGGACCGATGATGAATCTCTAAAGGCAATCTGGAGTGAAATAATTGGATGGACTTATGAATTACTGTATCATAATGCTATGGCCAATAATGATGAAGAATGGACTACAGTAATGAAAAAATTAAAAAATAAAAAGTAATTATTTTTCTTTATGAGTGCAAATACCATTAGAAAAGCAAAGAAGCTTGTAGAATCTGGTGGGGTAGCTCAGCTCGAGGATGATTTGTTTCAAATAAAATCTTTATCGGATCCTGAAAAATCATACATTGCAAGTTCCACTGAATGTGAATGTCCGGGATTCAAAAATTTCTATAAATTCCATCATGGAAAAGGTTTGAAAGCTAATTGTTCTCATTTAGAAGCAATTAAAATATTCAAACAAGAAAACCCTTGATTACTTTAAATTATTTTTTGAATTTTTCCAATTGTTACTTTATTTCCATCAATCACAATGGGTCTTAGAATCAATCCTGGATGCTTTATCATAAGTTTGATTAATTGAGCATCTGTTTTTTTAGAATTTTCCAAATCTAATTCCTTGTACATCTTATCTCTTTTTCGTAAAAATTCTATGGGCTTTTTACCACTAATTTTGATAATTTTTTTTAATTCTGTTTCAGTAAGGGGATCTTTGAAAAAATCTCTTTTTTCAATCTCTTTTTTCATTCTTTCAATCTCTGAAATTGATTTCTTACATGTGATGCATGATGATTTATGAAGAACTTTCAAGTCATTTTTTATGCCTAATTTTCCTTAAAAATTGTTTAGAAAAAGAAAATTGCCGTTAGGCACAGCAGATTGATTTTTTAAAATCTTCAATATTTCTTTCAAAGTTGCATTCTTTGCATACTTGCCATGTTCTCTCTTTCAAGATTGACAATGTTGCTTCATAGTTTACAGAATACATTTTTCCTCCACAAGAAGGGCAAGGTAATGGGATATCTATTTTCATAATTATTCTTATGTGATTTTGAATATAAGGCGCACGTAGAATTTATCAATTGTTCATTAATCTTCAGATTGATCTTCTGTATCTAATTTCTCTTGATTAAATTGTTCCAAGATTTCTTTTGGAATCGTAATCATTTCCAAATATGCTTTTTGGGCTTCTTCAAATGTGCCTCCATTCTCTAAAATCTCTGCTCTTAGGTTTTGAGCATTTTCAAAGGTATTTTTTGTGAAATTCAATTGATTGATGACTAGTTCTTTGATTTCAGGTCTTAAACTTGTAATGTAGTCTTCATATTGATATCCTCCATACGTTCCTGCTCCTGGTTGATAGAAATCAATTGCTTCTTGTTTTAGTTCTTCAGCAATTCTTCTTTGTTCGTTTAGACGAATCTGTTCTTCATTAGGTTTGTATTCTTCTTTCTTTTCTAAAATTAATTCATCCAATAATCCATGATAATATTTGAATAATGTCTGACCTATTGGGTCTTTTTCAAAATCACTTTCATTTGAACTTAGATATTTTCTTGCTTGTTCTGATGCTAATTGTTGTTCTAATAATGATAATTTACTTGCTTCTCCTTTTACGTCAAAGGAAGTTGATGATAGGCCCTTCATTTCGTACCATGTTGCGACTATGTTAATTGGATATGTTCCAGCAGCTCTCTCCAGATCTTTGAATTCAGCTCTAAATTCTCCCCAAGGATCTGTGAAAACCTTAACTGAATCTGAGCCTGTTCTAAGAAGAACTTCAGCTCCTCTGATTGGCTTATATGCATGATCAACAACTTGCCCTGAAATTACTACTGTGCCTCCTGAAACTATTGACTTATTTTCTACATTAGAAATAATGACAAAATCCCACAACTCTGCATTTGCCACAGGCAACACTGAAATCACCATCAATACTGTTAGCAATGCTACAGCTGCTAGTTTATGGGTAATCATATGAGATTGTGCTGAATTTTGTTGTTAAGACAATGTATGAAGAAAAATTAGCCATTTTTCAATTTTTTTTGAGTCAATTTTGTTGGCTTTGATAAAAACAGTCTCTAGACATGCTTCCCTAATTCTTAAACCTCTGGAAAATTTACCCTATGAAATATGGACTTGGAAAAATTTCAAAAGGATGTTACTCAAATGACAGAAAAACTAGCTAAAAATCTTGACCAATCTGATTTGTCAAAACTGAATTTTGTTCGTGAGCAGTTAATTGAAATGTATAAAAAAAATCTAGTTAAAATCAATCACTCAATTTTAGAATTAATTTGTGCTAGCACTTTGATTTCTAGAGGATATTCTGTTAAAGTTGAGAAAAATATTTCTGAAATTCTGGTTTGTGATATCTTTGCAAAAAAAGGAGGAGGAAATACCATAATTGAAATTGAAACAGGATTTACTCCACCAGAACATGCAATGGATACTGTTGATTATTACGCAGCTAGAATAATGAGTAAAATTGCTCGTTATAGCAAACACTGTTCAAAGTTTTCATTGGCAACTCCTGTCATTGGAATATTGCCTATTGCAAAAATTTTCTTACTTCCACCAAATGCAAGAAAACAAGAAGACGTTCAAAAAATAAAAAATTTATGCGATCGATATTACAAAAATCCTCCAATTAATTATGAGGATATCTTGAATGCTCATCTTCATTCAATTTTTTTGATAAATATTGACAAGGGCTTTGCAAAAGAACTTGATCCACAAGGATACATGGATTTAACTGATGATCTCCTTGGTAGAAGTGAAGTTTCCTATTGATTTTAAGGATTAACAAAAATATTCAAATTCATCTTTGTTTACTAGTTAAGTATGATTTGTGCATCTTGTGAATCTCGAAAGCACTATGAATGCATTGATTGTATGAACAATCACAAAACCTACATTTGCACTTGCGATTGCCATGATGAAAATACTAAACCTCACCCAATAGGGAAATCTCATTGATTAATTTCTAAATTTTCGCTCCAAGTCTTGAGCCATTATTTCCAACTTGCTGGTATCACCAAGTTTTCGATAAGTTAGTTTTTCTAGAGTTTTGATAATGCTTATTGCTGCTCTATATTGAGGGATTTCTGGCTCATTTAATTCACCATACATGCCGATTCCCTGAATTCCATGTTTTTTAGCAAATCCTAGAATTAGCCCATTAAATCCAGTAATGATTGATTTTTGTGGAGTAGTTTCTACATCTAACTTCTTCATTTGGTTTGTTAGCTCGGTAGATGTTGTAGTGATGTATGTTTTTGGTTTTTCGTCAAAAATTCTATTTGTATGAAATCCACCTAATGTGTAAATGAACTTTGCAGAATATTTTTTTGAAATTTGAATTACGTCTTCACACAATGCGTTTAATTCACTGTTACTCTGCGGTTGACCTTTACCTCCTCCAAAAACAATTAGGTCTTCTGTATATCTATAATCCCAACTTTCGTCTGGAAGATCAATGTATCCCCCTCTGTCAACAACATATGTGGGAAATGGAGTTTTTGCAGTTCTAAATGGTTTGGTATGGAGTGATTCATTGATAAAATTTACAACAATACTTCCAACGTTTCCCATATCTTGCATAGCTGCAATGATGATTGGTTTTTGCACATTAGGCTCTTCAATTTGTTCAAACTCCATTCATCCTCTTAATTCTAATGAATTTTAAATCTATATTGAAAAACTTTTTTTGATTGAAACCTTCTTGCGCCTAATCTGATGTTTTTCCCAAGTGTAAAAACAATATCATATTTTAACTCTTGTAGATTTACATCTTTTTGGCTCAAGATCGTCAAAAACGTGAAGATTCATAAGGCAAAAAAACATTCTATCGACAAATTATGGAGACTACTGTAGAAACCATTGGAACACTCGAATATGTCCTTGATAAGTACTCAAAAGTCTGGAGTTGGAAAGTAACTGGTGATCGTGCAGTAAGTATGATTTCTAGATTAGTCACTCAAGCATGGTATGGTGAAAACGTAAACGAGATAATAATTCCTGATAGTGATGAAAGTGTAAAACAAATCAAAATGATACTGGATAGATATCCTCTAGAAATTCTTTCAAAATCTGCCTGGCAGAGAAAAATTGTCAAAACGTTTGCTCCTAAACCTACATTACCGCCTGTAAAATTAAAACTCAAGAAAGCAAAAACTGGTGAGCAGTTTAGAGGAAAACTCTTGAATTTTCAAAAGGAAGGATTAGACTTCTTAATCAAATCATCTGGTAATGCATTATTGGCAGATGAAATGGGTTTAGGTAAAACTGTTCAAACCTTATCCTATGTCGCCACTGAAAAACAAACTTTTCCGGTTCTAGTTGTTGCTCCTCTTGTCACGCTAAATAACTGGGAAAGAGAAATTTCAAAATTCTTAAAGAAAAAAAGTCGTAACGGTAGAATTGTTGAATCTGATTCTCCTAGTGTAACAATAATTCGTACTGGAAAATCAAAAGAATTACCAAAAACTGATATCTATATCATCAATTATGAATTACTTTTCAAAAGATACGATGATTTATCAAAAGTTGGAATCAAAACAATTGTTTGTGATGAGGTACATAATCTCCGTTCAAAGACTACTCAAAAGTATAAGGCAGTAAAAAAATTAGGAGCTTTAGATTCAATCAAATATAGAATTGGTCTTTCTGGAACTCCCATCTATAATCGTGGTTCTGAAATATGGCCAATTATTGATATTTTGAAACCTGGATTACTAGGAAGCTTCAAAGAATTTTGTGAATACTTTTGCTATGTAAATGAAAAAGGAAAGGCAATAGTATTGGAAAACAAACGTGCTTCTCTTAGAAATGAACTTCAAAAACATGTTATGCTTAGAAGAAAAAAATCCGATGTTCTAAAAGAACTAAAAGACAAAGTTAGATACAAAGAAGTTATTGCATCGGATACTGAATACTATCTTGAAGAATTAGATAAGATTTGGAAGAAATTAGAAGAAGAACAAAAGGATGCGGAAACTGAATTCTCCAAATCTGCATCTTATCAACGTGCTATCCAGAGTGAAAGACAAATTGCAGGCGTGGCAAAATTACCTCATGTGATTAATTTTGTTAAAAACATCATGGAAATTGAAGAAAGTGTTGTAGTTTTCTGCCATCATAAAGTAATTCATAAACTTCTTCATGAAAGCCTTGAAGAATTTTCCCCAGTCTCAATTATTGGTGGGCAAACCGATTCAGTAAGGCAAGATCAAATTGACAAATTCCAAAAGGGTGAATCAAAATTAATGATTGCTGGATTACGTGCTGGAAATGTTGGTATTAATCTAACCAGAGCAAAATATGTGATTTTTGCAGAATTAGATTGGAGTCCTGCTATTCATAGACAAGCAGAGGATAGATTACATAGAATTGGCCAAAAGAATACTGTCTTTGCATATTATCTGATAGGTAATGGAACTCTTGATGATCATGTTGCCAATATTTTGGTTGACAAAAGTTATGAAATTGATGAAATCATGGATGAATCTACAGAAAATTATGAAAATAAAAATAAAGCAGAATTAATTCTTGCTCAAATTCAAGATAAAATTAGATCAAAATAACTAGATCTCTAGTTTATTTTTCAATTCAACAAGTTTTTTGACAATTGTTTCTTTTTGGGAAAATTCCATTTGTGAGTCTTGAATTTCTTTTTGAATTTCATCAATGATACTCAAAACTTCGATACTGTGGTTATCTTTTTCAAAGTTTATTTTTTCAAATCCTTCTGTTTCTGTTTTATCAATTTCTTCTATTCCTTCAGGTAGAATTTCAAAAATTTTGATGATTGTTTCGTTGACTCTTTGTGGAGACATTAAGACAAATTGATTTTTTCTCAATTTTTCCATTTCTTGATTGATGTGTTCTTCTGTTTCCTCTAGGATGTCTGAAATCTCTTTCATACTACATGATTTTACTTGTAATAGTCTAAGAATTCGTGCCCATAATGGGATTTTAGAATTCCATAAGATTTCTTTGGCTAAATCCGTAATAGAAAAAGAACCATTGTCATTTAATACAATCATTTTTCTGTCTTTTAGTCCTGCTAATGTATCTAGAATTTTTCCTACTCCTAATCGCTTTAAATTAGAATTTTCCAAGCTGGTTTCATTAAAGGTCCCATTTTCCTTTATTGCCAAATCTAAAATCTCTAATTCTATTGTTCCTATTTTTCTCATATTTTCAATTCCTTCTTTAGATTTATCTTCCTTTCCTCTTTATCTCTGAATGTATCTCTTCTAATTCTTTGTGCAATTTCAAAATATTTTCAAAGTTGGATTTTTCCCATCTCTCAAATTCCTCAATCTTTCCTAATTTAAAATCTGGATTAGATATTTGATTTGCTAAAAACCATGGTTCTCTATAAGTAAAAATTATTTTTCCAATCAATAATCCATTCTGATTTAGAAATGAATTCATCATTTTTTTGATTTTTTCTTTTTGATCAGGATAATTCTCAATCAATTTCTCAAAATTATTTTTTCTCAATAATTGAAATCTCTCAAACACTTTGTTACTCGTTTCTCTTAATTCTCTAATATTATTATCATAATTTTTTAAAAATAGTTCTGCCCATTTTTTCACATTTGAAGAATTTGAGAAATTCAATTGTTTAATTTTTAAAATTTCATCAATTACTTGCTGATTGGCATTGATATGCCACTCGATAAATTCCTCTATCTCTTTAATGTTATCTGATTTTTCACAAATCCAAGAAAATAACTCCGCTCCTTTTGTTTCACTATCAAATAATTCTTCAACCCTTGGATGTATCACGATTTTAGTAGTATCTTCAAAAATATATGTGGATTCAAAGGTTTCATCATATGGTTCAGTATGAACTTCCAAAACTTGCTTATGATTATGATGAATTAGAACCTCATATTGATGCCGAAACAATGAGGATTCATCACCAAAAACATCACCAATCATATGCTGATGGCCTAAACTCTGCACTTGACAAAGTTTGCGGGGCCTCACATCCTCAATACATCTCATCCATTCTTTCAGATTTGAAATCTGTACCTGAAACAGGACGTTCTGCAGTCAATTTTTTTGGTGGGGGATATGAAAATCATAAACTATTTTGGGAAACTATGACTCCTGATGGTGATAAATCTCCCGGAGGAAAATTAGAAGATTCTATTGATGTTTATTATGATAATTTTGAAAACTTCAAAAAAGTTTTTTCTGAAAAAGCAGTTTCTATTCAAGGTAGTGGTTGGTGTTGGTTGGTATTTAATCAAACATACAACAAAATAGAAATCATTACCACTTCAAACCAAGATAGTCCGTGGGTTTTACAAAAAATTCCACTGTTGGCTCTAGATGTTTGGGAGCATGCATATTATTTGCATTATCAAAATCGAAGACCTGAATATGTCAATTCCTGGTGGAATGTTGTGAATTGGGATTATGTTGAAAATAGATTTTCGGAACTAAATGGGTAAACTTCATAATTTGGACAAATTCTTTTAAAGAAAAATTCCATTTTTGTACCAATGAACAAGAGTCTAAGAATTATTGCAATTCTAGCAATATTGCCCTTGTTTGCAACAGGTCTAGGGACTGACTATTTCTCAGGTGTCGATGCTTTGAAAAGTAAAGGTACTTCAACCTCTCAATATGGTTCAAGTACTGATATCTGTGGATTGGATTTCTGCTCAAACTATCCTGGTGGAAGAGCTGGATGGGAAACAGACCAAGGTAGTGCCACTACACCTGTAACTCCAGTTGAAGAAGAACACATGGAAAAAGAATCCATGGAAGAAACTCATGAAGAAGAACACATGGAGAAAGAACACATGGAAAAAGAATCCATGGAAGAAACTCATGAGGAATTAACTGAAGAAGACTTGGGCTCTGTACTTAGATTATCAAGAGCAAATGTTCCTGCAACAATCCCATTACATCAAGGATTCTATGATGGTGGTGATGTATATTACATCATTACTGATTCAAGTGATCCTACACATGCAAATGTGATAACTGAAAATCAAGGTTGGAAAGTTGAGCTTGCTCCATTGTTAAAGAATGCTCCTGAAGAAGCATTATCAAAAACCTACATGTTCTTAAACGGAATTGAGGGTGATGGTGTTCATGGTTATCAGGGAGAAATCTTCACTAGCACTCCTGCTCAAGAAGATATCTACAGTGCTTTAACATCTCATGTACATGTTACATGGAATGAAGGTGCTACTCCTAGAATTTTAGATTCTGAGGCCATGGTTATGGAAGCAGTTGACAACGGGGAAATTCAATTAGCTGAAATTGATGTTGTATTGAACATGCCTCAAATTGTTTGGCCAGAAGGACAAATGATGGTTAAAGAGGACAAAACTTTGACTGATACAACACCTTACGGTGGTGGTCAAGTTCTTGATATTAATACAGAAGAGATGGAAGTTACTTTCATTGCTCATCGTGGATGGGGTCCAGATGGTAGAACAATCTATTACATTGTAACAGATGCAACACCAAGTGGTCCTGCTGGAATGATGGGTGTTGTTAGTTCACCAACATCTGCAAGCTTGATTGCAAATTCTGCAGCAGTTGATTTGTATCAATTCAAAAATGGAATTGCAGGAACGGGTCCATTAGGATTTCAACCTGGAATTGCAGCCGGTGCTCCTGGTGATGAAAATTATTCTCCAATGTGGAGAATCTTCATGACTGGTTGGGCTGATCCTGGTAGTGCTCAAGTTTTAGAGACTATTGGTGATTTGAATGCATATCAAGACGCTGGGTTGATTGACATTGGAATTGCACGCCCTATGGATAGTGATCATATAGTGAACTGTCCATTCATTGATCCATTCCAATAAAATCAAAATTTTCTTTTTTATTTTTTTTAAATTTTGAACATCTGTTTGTTTTAAAGCATTTTTTTTAACATTTTTTTTGAGAATTGACTGCCTACTTTATCTGTGATAAAATGAATAATCTACTATGAGTATTGCAGGAATGTACATGCTAAATTCTTCTGAGTATCAAGAAGAAAAAATCCATCAAGCCCTAGATATGTTATATGTTGACAGAAAAAATGAGTTTCGCGAATTATCTCAAGTTCTGTTACCTGAGAAAGCAATTACGTCTATGCCGAATTGGAAGGAATTCGTTTTGAATTTCTCTTTAGATGTTGAGGAGTCATTCAAAACTTGGTCAGGACAATCTGAATTGGATACTCATTCGCCACAAAAGGCATTGACAATTTTACGTCAATTAGGTCATGACCTAACTTCGATGAATCAATTGACACATCTTCTTAACATGTCATACAATCTATCTGCAGAATTCAAAGAGATTTACCGCAGATTAAAGTAACCTCTTTATTTTTTTATTCTAGTTAAAACAAATTTCTGTATTGAATTTTCTATCAAAAAAAGTTCTAGAATATCAGGAAAAAAAAATTGAAAGAATCAGAAAAAACATTACGAGAACATCTTGATAATAAAAAAAGATTGGAATCCTCAGGTGGGTCATCAAAAGAAATTGAACATGAGGAAAAACTAATCAAAATTTGGTCAAATAACATTGAAAAAATTAAAGCAGAGATGAGAAAAATTCAAGAAAAATAAGATTCATTAGGACAAACCCTGATCGCTTGTATATGGACTTCATGTTAGAAGAAGAATTAATTGATCTGATGACTTTCTGTCTTCAAAATCCTGATTCCTCAGAAATCCCCGACAAGCATAAACGAATTACTGAAATTGGACATGAATTGTATGCTGATGGTGGAATTGATGCACTTGAAAATTTCTTCTTTGTATTAAAAAATAGAATTACTGAAGAAATAGAAAAAGATCCATCTCCAATGCGTTCGCTATGGAATGGACTTACTGACGAATGGCAGTATTAGATTCCCTTATTGAGAATTTTATCCTCTACCGATTCTGAATATGGCTGTGTTGCAAGTTGGGCAAGTGCCTTTAATTGCTGGTTTGCCATTTTTCATGGTGTATGGTTTTGCGCCACCGATTTCTCGTTTGTCGCGGCACTTTACACAATATCCTATTGTCATAATTGCACTAGGCTCAGGTTCTATTAGCGAGAACTTGTTGAACTTTTTTCACTAAGTGGCAAACCTCCGATCTTATTTTTTGTGTTCTACAACAATTTTTTTCGTATCGGACATTTTTTTGCAAAATTTAGGAACAAATTCTTAGAAGATCTTAAGTAAAACACAAAAATTTGTTGAAAAAAAGTTTGTCAATTTTTTAGCTTACATTAACTTGAATTTTTGAAGTTTCAGATAATGCTTGATGATATTTCAGACCTTCCCACACAAAAATTTCTGCAAAATACTCTCCATCTTTTTGAGGAGTCCATGACAAAGATGGATTTAATTTTTGATCAGGTGTTAACTGTCCACTGATCCATCCAAGTGATACAACAAAACCTGATTCATCTTTTATTTGTACAAGATAAACAAAGTTTTGAGATTTTGTTTGATGGTTTGTGATGTCTGCTGAAATTTGAATTTGCTGATTTACATTAACATTATCTGTTACTGGAACTCCAAATGCATTTTCTAATCTTGGTTCTTCAATTGAAGCTCTTTCTAATTCTGTTTGTGCAAAAATTGGACTAAAGCTAATACTCACCAGTAATACAATTACAATTCCAATGCCCCTAACTAACACAAAAATTGAACAGATTTTTTGCTAATAAAGCGTTTCTGGATTGATTTTCTTGATTTACGCCTTGATCTGTTGAATCAGTTTACCTTCTTGATTTTAGATGACACTATTTTGTTTGGATTGAGGATATTATCCTGATCCAATAACCTCTTTAATTCTTGAAAAATCTCATAGTTTTTCTTTCCATATTGTTTTTTGATAAATTCTGAACGAGCGATTCCGTCTCCATGCTCAGCCGTGATTGTGCCTGATTGCCTGATTATTTCTGAGAAAAATTCCTTTGAAATTGCTTTGATGGTGCTTTTTTTGACAATTTTTCCTGATAGTCTAATGTGTAAATTCCCATTACCAATATGTCCGTAAATGATAGATTTTGTACCAAATTTTTTGTTGACTTGTTTTACAACTGAAAATACTTTTTCAATTTTTTCAATTGGAACTGCTGAATCCTCAATAATGTGGGGTATTCTGTTTTCTTTTTTTATTGATTTCAAACTATAATGTAATGATGAATCTCTATATTTCCACCATTTGAAAATTTCATTATCTTTGTGAATAATTTTTTTAATTTTTCCGTTTGATAATATTCTGACATTCTTTAGATTTGTAGAAATTTTTTCATCATACTCTATAAACAACAGACAATTTGTTTTTTTATTGAATTTTTCTGGAATGTGTTTTAGTGTTGGTTTGTCTACAAACTCCATTGCCGACGGATGTGTCGTCAAAATTTCTTTACAATTTTTAGCAGCTTGTAAATTTGAATCATATTCAATAACGACTAATGCTTTATTTTTAGGAATGTTTTGAATTTTTATTTTCGCTAAAAGAATTATTCCCAATGTTCCTTCAGAACCTAAAATAATTTTATGTGCATCTTTTTCATTTTTTATTGTGTCAATCCTATAGCCTGATGAATTTTTAGAAACATTTGGAAATGATTTTTTACTAATTTTTTTTGAAATGTTCGAAATCTTTTTGCTTATATTTTTATTTTCAGGAAGTTTGATTAGTCTGCCATTCCCATCTGCTATTGTTACTTCTAAAACATTATCAATTACACTTCCATATTTTAAACTCCTACTCCCACTTGAATTATTTCCTAGCATTCCTCCTATGGAGCAAAATGAACCAATTGATGGGTTTGGTGGAAAGAATTTATTTTCTGATTGTAATTTTTTATCTAGAATTCCTTTTACAACTCCTGGCTCTACTACTGCATAATTTTTTCTTATTTTGATTTTGTTTAATTTTTTTAAATCTAAAATTATGCCTGAGTTTAATGCACTTCCAACTAATCCTGTGCCTGCTCCCCTGACTGTGACTGTGGTGTTAAATTTTCTGGCTGCCTTGATTGTATTGATGATATCTTTTTGATTATTGGCAATTACAACTGCTTTGGGAATTATTTGGTAGGAACTTGCATCAACTGAATAATAATCTCTTAATTCTTTGTCTGATAGTATTTCTCCTTCAATTTTTGATTCAAGGACTTGTATCAGATTTCTTCTCATGTGTAATTACTATACTTTAATTCTGTAATAATCCCATCTTTCAGGATCAAATAGTGTTACAAATTCTGCTTGTTCTTTATTCACTCTAGCTCTAATTACATCTCGTAGAGCAAAACTAGTTAAGAATTTGTATTTCATGGAGTGTGCTTGCATGATAAACATATGTCTCATTTCACTGCCTCCTTTCAATCCCCAATAACCCATTTTCAAAGCTAGTGGTTCTAAGAAAATCGTATTGTTTAATCCATAATTTTCATCTCTGATTTCCTCTCTGAGGTTGTATTTTTCTAGTGGTCCTCCTTTAGCAAATCCTACAATTTCACCATTTTTGTCATTTAGTCTTAGTGTGTTGATAATTACTTGTGGGTCTTTCACCGTTTTTTCAAAATTATCTTTTTCAAACTGCAGTGGTGTAGGCAGCTCTAAAAATATCTCATATAGTGATTTGATGAAGTTTGGATCTTCTCTAGTTGACATTGATTCTATGGTTGGCATTAATTTCAAATTCTCATACGCATAATCTGCTTGAATTGTAATTTCCTGCTGTCTGATTTTCATAAAAGATAAAACTGTATCAAAAAAGTTTTTCCGCATTTCTTTTGGAAGTGTTTTTAGAATTCCTTTTGCCATGTCCGTTTCTTTGTTTAGTAATTCTTCAAAATATGCAACTGCACTTCTAACTATTAATGATGGTCTCCATGCTAATGCATGAGCATTCATCTTTGCCATTTCCATGGCTTTAGTAAAGTCTCCTAATGCGTAACCACTAATTCTATCTACTACTGAAAGAAACCATCCCATCTCCATAATGTGCTGTTGGTATTGTTGGTTGTTTCTAGTTGCATCTGAATTTTGAAAACACTGTTTGATTTGCTCTTCCGCATTTTTTCTTAAATCACCACTCCAAGGATAAGTGGTTCTTAAAATCAATACTTTGATAATTTCTAAATCTACATTTGCTGTGTTGATAAGTTGTCTTAACTTTCTGTCCATTGAAATGAATTTCAAAACACTTTCTTCATGTGGTTTATCCACGTTTTTTTGTGGATCGAAATCATGAAACAACGCTGCGATGTACAAATACTTGATATCTTCTGGACTGAACTTGATTCTTTCTTGACTTTTTGCCAGAAGAGAAACATAAGTTACTTCAAGTTCATGATGGATGTTGTGATATCCATAGTAGTCACTCCCTAATCCTTGACTTTCAAACAAATCAATAGTATAATCTAGCATTTCGACATAACAGTCATCTTCCAATCCATTCTGAACCATCAAACTGATGATTTCATTTCTCATTGAGTGAGTGTTTGCAAATTGTTGCAATATATCATCGATCTAATTCATGTTTTTAAAGATGATCTGATGGGGTATTCGTAAAATCTCATCAGTAACACTCAATAGAATTAGTCATAGGCTAATTTTGAATGTCAGTCAACTTGGATTTGCTTGAAAAATTGATGGCTGAAAATGAATCAAAAAAGCTTGAATTCTCATTGCACCTGAATGATTCAACTTATCCTGTAAACTCTGTTAGTATCGTAAATTCTCCTACTCCTGTAAATGAGCCTACAACTCGTGGAGGAGTATATTTCTCAGATAAATTTGCCTACAAAATGAGAGGAATCATCGAAGACTTGTCTGTCATTCCGTTATTGACAAATAAAATGCTTGGACCAAATACTGATTTTGGAGAACTAAAAATTGTTACAAAACTACCCTCAGAAGATTCTACAATTGAAATCTTTACTAATCTGACAAACAGTGTTCAAACTCCAACTTCCATAGAACTTAGTATGATTATTGTAAAACTTGAAACTGCTTAATCTTTTTTAAAATATCTGTCATATCTTTTTTTACTTTCTTCATCTGATAATACTTCATAAGCCTTGTTCAGTTCTGCCATTTCTTTTTCAGAATCTTCTTTGGTTTTATCTGGATGTGTTTTTTTTGCTAGTTCTCTAAATCTACTTTTTATTTCATCAGGTGATGCATCAATGTCTACTCCTAACATCTCATAGTAATTTGGAAGTTCATCATTAATTGAGGCTTCTCGAAATTTTTTGTCATCTTTTGTACTTGTTCTTTGTCCAATTTCTTCATAATCATCTCCCCATCCAGAATGATATTTTTCAAATGTTTTTTCTTTTTTGGATTCAAGGTTTTCTTTGTCGTATGAAGTTTTTTTCCTAAGAATAATGTCCCTTGCCAAAAACAAAAAGATTGCAATAATGGCTATGGCAAATCCTCCAAATAACAATATCTTGTCTTGATCAGAAACTTCTAAGTCCATGTCTAATTCTGATGACTGTCCATATGCAAGTTGAACAGAAAAAACTATCAATAATGACATCAAAAGAATGCTTTTTTCCATCTTGTACTCCTTAAGTTAATCTAAAGTCTTCTTTTGCTGTATTTAGAACTACGTGTGTTATTGTATTTTCTACGTTGGGAATTGATGCTAATCCCTTCACAAACACACTTAGTTCGTTTCTTTCTTTGAATTTGGCAATAACTATTGTATCTGTAGAGCCTGTGATGTCATATACGCCACATACATTCTCAAATTTTGAAATCTCTTCTTCAATATCGACAATTTTGTCATTTTTAGCAATAATTTCTATAATTGCTGTAAGTGAGTATCCTAATTTCTCATGGTCAATAATTGCCGTATATCCTTTGATTATCTTCTCTTTTTCTAATTTTTTTATTCGAGAAAGGACCGTTACTGTAGACATGCCAAGTTTTAATGCTAACTGTCTTGCAGATAATCTGGCATCCACCATTAGATTTTTCAGAATCTTTTCGTCAGTCTCATCAAAATTCATACTATATTATCGTGAAAAATTTATTTAAATTTTGAATTTTTCAAATTTAATAGAAATGAGTTTCTATGTGATTTGTGGATGAAATCGCCAAACTAGTTTCTAAAGGTCAATCCTTTATGGAAGATGGAAAATTTGAAGATGCTTTGGGTGTTTTTGAACAAGCTTTGTTATTAAACCAAGACGACCCCGATTTATGGAATCATAAAGGCGTTGCATTAAGAAGTCTGGGAAGATATGATGAATCTGTGGAATGTTTTAACCGTTCATTGGAAATTGATCCAAGAGATAAACGTGCTTCTTAATTGAATTAATGTCAAGTAATAGTAAATCTATTTTATTACCAAAGTATTATTTGATTTAGTGGTTGTAGAGATATCGAAAATGTTACAACAAGCAATGGAATTTGTTGAAGATGGAAATTTTGATGATGCTCTGAAAATGTATGATTTAGTTTTAAAACAAGAGCCTGAGAATATTCATGCTCTAATTGACAAGGGTGCCACTCTTCAAAATATGGGTAGAATAAAACTAGCAATCAAATCCTTTAATCGTGCTTTAGACATCTCTCCTCAAAACCTTGACGCATTATTGAACAAGGGTGCTGCATTGCATTCGGAGGGTAACTATCCTGAAGCAATATTGTGTTATGATGCTGTATTAAAAATTGATAAAAAATGTGCAATGGCTCTTGCCTACAAAGGACTCTCTCTTGGAGAAATGAATCAATTAGAAAATGCAATAAAGCATTTCAAAAAAGCATTATCTATTGACAAAGAGTATGATCTTGCACATATCTCAAAAGAAATTGCTCAGGAACTACTCAAATCAATCAAAGAGAAAAAAGCTAAAACACAGTAACGTCGCCTGGTGCTGGTTCTCGTTTCATCTCATTTTCACTAGGCTCAAAGAAATCTTTGTTTTCCTTTCTACAATTGTCTAGACATTCCCTCATTTCTTCTAAATTTTCAAAGCCTTTATGACACAGATAGCATTTTGGCTTATGTTCATCTACTAAGGGCAGAACCATGATTTTCTATGTGTGATTGGCTACTTATCTTTTGAGACTATAAGGAATATATCATGATTAGATTGACTTTAAACATGTTAGAGCAATTAGCTGGGGATTCTCAAGCACTTGATCGAGCAATTGCTGGTGAAGAACTATCTTACAAGGATGGTTTAGAATTGATGAATTATGATAATTTGCATTTACTTGGAGCCGTTGCTGATGCTTCTAGGAAAAAATTAGTTAGTGATACTGTAACTTTTGCAGCATCTTATTACATGAATTACACAAATGTCTGTGCTGCAAGTTGTCAAATGTGTGCATTTTACCGAAAGGATGGCGCCGATGATGCTTACACCTTAACTCCTCAAGAAATTGAACAACGAGTTTCAATTGCAAAACAAATGGGTGCAACTGAAGTTCATATTGTTGGTGGTTTTCATCCGAAACTTCCTTTGGAATATTATGAAGACATGATGAGGGTAATTAAAAAAAATCACCCAGAACTAAACATCAAGGCTTTAACTGCTGCAGAAATTTTCTACCTATCAAAACTTACAAAAAATTCTACTAAAGAAATTCTGTCTCGTCTAAAAGATGCTGGACTTGATTCTATGCCAGGTGGAGGCGCTGAATTGTTTCATCCAGATATTCGAGGAAAAATCGTTCGCGGAAAATGCTCTGGACAACAATGGCTTGATGTTATAGAAGAAGCACATAATCTTGGAATCCAGAGTAATGTGACTATGCTGTATGGCCATATTGAAAAACCTGAACACATCATTGATCATCTTATCAAAATTAGAGAATTACAAAAGAAGACTAATGGGTTTATCACTTTGATTCCATTAAAATTCAGTCTGGATAACACAGAATTAGAACAAGAGCATTTGGTAAATAATGAATGTTCTTCAGTATATGATCTAAGAGTGATAGCCATTTCTCGTTTAATGTTAGCAAATGTTCTAAACAATATCTCCGTTTATTGGGTTGCATATGGAAAGAAACTTGCTCAAGTTGCCTTATCTAATGGTGGTAGCGATTTGGTTGGTACTGCATTTTCTGAAGAAATTTATCGTGCGGCAGGAAAGCCTACTGCTTCATCAATTGATGAATTAGCAACAATGGTGAAAGAAATTGGTCGTTCTCCTGCACAAAGAAATACTCATTTTAAAATTTTAAAACAATTCTGAAACTAAGGATTAAGATATTTTTTTACTGATTCTAGTTTATCTTCCATCTTTACTTGTTTGTCTCTTCTAGAATCAATTTTAATCACAACTTCAACTCTGGCAATTCCTAGATTATGAACTGCCTCTAGCATTTTTTCTGATGCTTGATTGATTGTAATCATGTTGTCTGATTCCAAGATTGTTCCCATAGGATTGATTTCGTATCGCAAGTTTTCTATATTTTGAATTGATTCTACAGCTTTGGCAATGTAAAAACTAGCACTGGTAGTTTTTGTGGCCATTGGATAGATGCTAATTTCAGCTTGAATCATATTGTTATATCTTTGATTTGAGATAAAAATCTTGAATTATTCTGCAGGCTTTTTCTCTGTTTTTTTTGCACTACCTTTTTTCCGTCTTGCTCCAAAACTTATTAACACAAGCAAGAATCCGACACCAACTAAAATCCCGGAGAGCATTTGATAAGCTTGGTTTTCATCTTCTGCAATCATTAAATCAATAATTTCTTCCTCAGTCATTCCTGATTCTCCCAAAGGAGATTCATTCATTGTAATTGCAATTGCCATGCCAAATGCTATCATCACAATTCCTCCTGCAAAAATTTTCTTATCTAATAAGACCATTTTCTATTTTAGATTGGATTTCATCATATATTAGGTAAATGACAATTTCAAAAATTATTCCAATGTTGATCGAATCCAAGAATTGTTAGCACTAGAAAAAAATTGGGCAGCAGGTTATATGCAATAATTCAAAAATTCCTTTTAATTGAATCAAAAACTTGAGTCTCTGATTGTTTTTGGAGTGATGGCAGGAATCCTTTTACCTGTCAGATTGTTATTTGTTGAATTTGTCTCTGATAGTTGGTTTGGTTCCCTTGGTGTTATCACTGTAGTTTCTCTAACTGTTGTAATTTTGGCTAAAAAACAAAAACTGGGATTTTTTGGTCACATGCTAGAGCGCCAAATGTTTAATTTTCAAAAAGGTAAACGTATCTGGATTGTATTTGGAGAATCCGCATTTTTGTTATCAATTCTGGGTTTGATGATATTTGCTATAGACTATGGAAATTCTCTATCTGTTGAGAATTCTTTGGTTGGGAGCATGTCTACTGAAGAATTGATTGAGACTACCGAAGAACTTTCCCCAAATGATTGGATTTTTGGAATAATTATGGCTCCAATTGGATTTATCACTGCATTTCCAGAAATGAGTGTGGCCATAGCATCTATTGATCAAAAACTTGATGGATGGTTAATGCATTTTTACACTGTTGGATTTGTTGAATATCTTGAATTAGTTGGAATTTTAATCTACTATAAAATTTCATTCAGAAAAAAATCAATTATTGCACGATATGCAAAAACTGCAATCTAAAATCCTTCTGGTGGCTTTTGTACAAAAACATTGCAAACAAGTGCATCTGTCTTCGAATCTCTGTACTGAACATTACAAGAAAGGAATTTTCCCTTAAGGGCTTGCTCTAATTGTTCTTTTGTGGTATCTGAATATTGCGGTTTGTCAGGATCATCAATTTTTGCAATAATGATTTTCTCTGTTTTCCCATATTCTTCTTTATTGTCTTTTCTTACATGGCTTACAACCATTCGAAATGCATTTCCAGCTAAAATCTCCATTACTGGACCACCGATTCCATCACCCATTAATTTTAAAAAATTTTTGTTCTATAATTACTTGGTGGCTATACTTAACTCAAAGTCTGGAACAAGATTTTTCTCTTTAGCCATTTCGAAGAGCTTTCTAATTGATTGCTCACCTGGTTCTCCCATGTTTACAGTAACTTTGTTAACGTACATTTTAACAAATTTCTCAATCAAATCTCTTGGTTTTCCTCTTGAATATTGCATTGCATATTCTAATGCATCATTAAGATTTTCCAATCCAAATTCAATGGATGCTTGAAGATATTTGTCAAATTTTACAATAGTGTCCATGCCTAAATCTGTCTTCATTACATTGATTCCAAGAGGAACTGGTAATCCATTAGTGGTTTTATCCCACCATTCTCCAACATCTAAAATTTTGACATTGCCTTCTTGTTCATATGATAATTGTGTCTCATGAATTACTAGTCCTGCATCTACTTTTCCTGATTTCACAGCTTCTGGAATGTCACTGAAATTCATCTCAACATAATCAAATTTACCAATCATTAATTGAAGTAGTAAAAATGCTGATGTCATTTTACCTGGAATTGCAATCTTACATTTTTTAATTTCATCAATGCTCATCTGTTCTCTTGCAGTAACAATTGGACCGTATCCAATTCCAAAACTTCCTCCACTTCGTAAAATTGTGTACCCTGGAATGTATGCACATGCATGAACTGATACTGCAGTTACATCTAGCTGAGGATCTGTTGCCTTACGATTTAATTTCTCAATATCTTCTATTACGTGATTTACCTTAAAATCTGGAGAAGGAACTTTTCCTGTAAACATTCCATAAAACATGAATGCATCATCTGAGTCTGGAGTATGTCCAACAGATATTTCCATATCTGAGTAAAAATTTAGTCGTAATAAAAATCAAAACCTGTTTTCAAATCGTTTTTCTAATATATGTCTCAATGATGATGAATCTTGTGAACACCATTACAGCATTTGAAAAGGATATGGAACTTCAAATCTCTTTACTAAAATCATTCAAGAAACAAAAACCAATTTCTAAAAATAATCAAAAAAATACTATATTTTCTGGCAGTGGAGATTCTTTGGTTTCTTCAATGATGGCTGAATCTCTTTCTGATGGACTAGTTCGTGCAATGGACCCAATGGATTTGTATCGTAACAAATCTCTTGTAAAATCAAAAAATGTCTATTTTGTTTCAATTTCTGGAAATACTATTACTAACATCAAGACAGCATGTCATGCTAAACACTCAACAGCTATAACCGCAAAACCTGATAGTCGATTAGCCTCTGCCACGAATAATACTATAATTTTGAATGCAGAAACTCATCATGTCTTTACTGCTGGAAGTATTTCGTTTTTAGAAAGTGCACTAACTTGCATGTCGTTAGTCAAAAATATCAAAATTCCTAGAAATTCCAAACTCTTCTCAAAAGCAAAACGTGATTCTCAAAATCACCTCGTTTCAAAAAAGATCTATGTACTGGGGAGCCGATTCACTTTTCCTTTGGCAATGTATTGTGCTGCAAAATTTTATGAAATAATGGGTTATGATGCACATTATTGTAAAATTGAACAATTCTCTCACATGGAACTGTTCTCAGCAAAAAAAGGTGACACTGTAATTGTTTTTGAGGAAAAAAATCCTCATAATTCTCAATTAGTAAAAAATCTCAAAAAGGTTGGCATGAATGTGATCCACCCTTCAATCCCAACTGAGAAGATGTCCCAATTTCTCTATTGTACATTTTTTTCACAGTTTCTTGCTCTAAATGAGGCTAAAAGAAAACACAGAAGAGATTGTTACTTTGTTACTGCAACAAAACTTCGAAATGTTAGCAATCAAATGATCTATTGATCTTTTCAAAGGCTAAGGTTTAATAGCTGAATACTTGGGTGTGCGAATATGGTAAAATTCAAGTCAACTGGTGAAGTTTTGAAAATTATCAAAAATAAGGATAATATCAGAAACTTTGGTGTTATTGCACACGTTGACCATGGAAAAACTACCATGAGTGACAGTCTTTTAGCTTATTCTGGAATCATTGCTCCATCTGCAGCTGGTAAGGCATTAGCAATGGACTTTGATAAAGAAGAACAACAGAGAGGAATTACAATTTACCAAGCAAATGTTACATTACTTTTCCAACAAAAAGATAATGAATATGTCATTAACATGATTGATACCCCTGGACACGTAGACTTTAGTGGAAGGGTTATTCGTAGTCTTAGAGCAATTGATGGTGCAGTAGTTGTATGTGATGCAGTTGAAGGTATCATGACTCAAACTGAAACTGTAACAAGAATGGCACTTGAAGAAAGAGTCAAACCAGTTTTGTTTATCAACAAAGTCGACAGACTCATCAAAGAACTCAGATTAACTCCTGAAAAAATGCAGCAACAATTAGCTGAAGTAGTTTCCAACTTTAATCAATTAATTGACACATATGCTGAACCTGAATACAAAGAAAAATGGAAAGTTTCAATCCAGGATGCAAGTGTTACCTTTGGTTCTGCTAAAGATAGATGGGCAATCAATGTCGACTTGATGAAAGAACGTGGTATCACATTCAAAGATGTAATTGATGCTTATGAAAATGAAAAAGTAGCTGATTTAGTAGAAAAAGCACCACTGGCTGATGCAGTTTTGGGCATGGTAGTAAAACATCATCCTGCACCATATGAGGCTGTAAAATACAGAATTCCACAAATTTGGAAAGGTGATTTAGATTCAGATGTTGGTAAAGCATTACTTGCATGTAGTGATGATGGACCAACAATTATGATGATTGTAAACATGGTATTAGATCCAGCGGCAGGTCCTGTTGCAATTGGAAGATTGTTTTCAGGAACCATCAAAGATGGGCAAACAATTAACATCATTGATGAAAAGCGTGAAGGAAGAGTTCAATCTGTCAACTTCTTTATGGGAAACCAAAGAGAACAAGTTGGAGAATTAGGTGCTGGAAATATTCCTGCATTACTTGGATTAACTGAAGCTAGAGCTGGAAATACTCTATCTACTGTAAAAGGCATTCCGATGTTTGAAGGTGTAAAGTATGTTTCAGAACCTGTTGTTCAAGTTGCAATTGAACCAAAACATCCAAAAGATTTACCTAAACTTGTCGAAATTCTAAAGCAACTAACCATTGAGGATCCAAACTTGATTGTAAAAATTGATGAGGAAAGTGGTGAAACAATTGTTGCCGGAATGGGTGTATTGCACCTTGATGTTGCAACTCATAGAATTCAAGATGCAAAATGTGAGATTGTAACTTCAGAACCTTTGATTAACTATAGAGAAACAGTTAAAGCTCCATGTGAGCCAATCATGTCTAAATCTCCAAATAGACACAATAAAATTTTCATGAAAGTAGAGCCATTGGAACCTGAAATTGCTCATATGCTAAGAACTGGTGAAATCAGTGATATGAAAGATAAAAAAGTTGTAGCAGATTTACTAAAGAAAGCAGGATGGGATACTGACACAATTAAGAGAGTTATGAAATTTGATTCTCGTGGAAATGTTTTGATTAATGGAACCAAAGGTGTTCAATTTGTTCAAGAATCAACTGATTCAATCAATTCTGGATTTGATGAAGTGATGAAAGAAGGTCCTCTTTGTAAAGAACAGATGAGAGATTGTAAATTCACATTTACTCACTTTGTTCCTCACGAGGACACTGCACACAGAGGTCTATCTCAATTAGGTCCTGCATCACGACGTGCATGTACTGGTGCATTACTAACTGCAGGAACTGCAATTTTAGAGCCTACATTGGCAATTGAAGTAAGAGTTCCTACTGATTTAGTGGGAAATGTTGCAACTGTATTGTCTGGTAAACGAGGTAAAGTTCTTGATATGTCTCAAAAAGGTGCATCAAGCATTGTTACTGGTGAGATCCCTGCTTCTGAAACCTTTACTCTTTCTGAAGAAATGAGAGGTCAGACTGCAGGTCGTGCTACTTGGAATACTTCATTTAAAGAATGGACTGAAGTGCCAAAATCTATGCTGGCAACAGCTGTTGCAGATATCAGAAAGAGAAAAGGTCTTGCTCCAGAACCACCAGGTGCAAATGAATTCATTGATAAAGAATGACTTCCTAGTATACTATCATGTCTGAAGATTCCAAAAGTCCTGCTGAATTACTAAAAGAAGAACAAGATCTATTGTTGGCAGAGATTAAAGAGAAAGCAGAAAAAAGAAAACATGCAATGAATCCAGACCAAGATCCTGACAATGAATATGTCAAGTAATTTTATTCGGTAATTTCCTTAAACTCGTTTAACTTTTTAATTTCTTGAAAATCCAAATCTTGTTTTGCTTTTGCTTTTATTGAAAAATCTAATTTGATTGCCTTTTCTAAAACTATCAAACCTTCTTTGATATTTTGCATTTTAACTAGCGTTGATGCTTTATTGTATAATGTTGTAGCGTTGTTTGGTTTTGATTCAAGAACTTTTTCATAGCAATCTAGTGCAGATTGGAATTCGTTTTCAAAATGATGTGATAATCCTTTGTTCAACCAAGCAAGCAAGTTTTGATTATCCTGAGTTAAGACTTTATCATAATGAATTATTGCTTGCTGATATCTCGCTAGTTTTCCTAATATGTGGCCTTTTTTCAATAATGCTTCTACATTATTTGGTTCTTGAGATAAAATTTTATCATAGACAACTGATGCCTCTTTTGGATTTCCCAAATTAAGTAATGTTTGTCCCTCTTCTAATAATCTCTCAACATTATTTTCCATGATTCATTCAAATGTTATGTTTTAATGAAATTTGTGATTATGATGAGATTGAGTGATTTCTCACCCTGTCTCCCATGTGTGTTAGGTGATTTGTCTTTCAAAATTTGTATTTAATACTGATGGACGATTTCTCTGTATTGGGAATTTTTCGAAGACCTTATTTCATATGATTTTCTATCTAATTTTGACTCATGAGTGCTGCTGATAAGTACTGGAACAAACGCTTCAAAAAAGAACTTGTTGAGGAAGAAGACAGGCTTAAACAAGAAATTGATCAGGCTGTAAAAAAGAAACTTGCTGAAATCGATGAGGATTCTGAGACTGAGTCAAACTAAATTAGTAATTATCAATTTTCTTTACCATTTCTCCTTAATAATCAACCTAGAGATTGTAGGTCGACCTAGGAAAAATGAGTCGATTAGAGCCTGAATTAGAACTACATGAGCGTGAAAGGATTGTTTTAGAGACAATTCGAGAAAACCCCACTTTGCATCATAATGCATTACTCCATCTGATTGTTCCAAAATTTATGGCCAAAACAACTTTTGAGAAGACACGAAATTCGCTTATTGATAAAGATATGATTTATGTGGAAATAAAACAAAACATGAAATTTTATCATCCTACAGAAAATTTTGAACATGTTTCACATCAACACATTGAACGAAATACAAGTAACTTATTTCATGACCTAAAATCTCAAATAAGAAAATTAGATACTGATTTTTCTCACAAGGATATTGATGAAAAAATATCATTGTCAAAAAATTTACTGTATTCATTATTGCTAACAGATAACGGTTTTACAATTTTAGATTCTGCAAAAAATCCAAAGAAAACACTTTATCGTGATGAACACTTGACAATACAACAATTGATGTTCAAAATTTTTGAAATAATTAGAAACGATAAAGATTCCTCATTAATTTTTCCACCAATAATGAGTAGTTTAGGAATGCGTTTACCTCAATTGCAGAATAAATAGTTATTTCATCTAGTTATTTATTCAAGTACGTTTTTGGAATATTATGGGATTACTCTATACAAAATTCTATTTGGATTTTGATGAAGTAGAATGGAAACAAATCTCCAACGATCCTGTGGTTTTTCAAACAGTAAAAGACTCTGTTTCATTGGAAATAGAAGATACTTCTCACAAATTTTACAAATTAAATTTTAAAGAAGGTGGAAAAATCAAGTTATTACGTGTCACAGGAAAATTTCGTCTAATCTGGGATGATGAAGACGTTTTAGACTAAAAAATTATAACCAGCAATTCTATCTTTTGAATTATGTCACTTCAAAATGAAATTTCTGAAATTCAGAATAGTTTTGATAATGTATCTTCTGACAAATTTTTAGAAGTTTTATCTAAAATCAAGCCTGAATTAAAGAGTTCCTTGACTTCAGAATACCTACAAGGTAAAATTGACAAAGTCAAGGCTGAATCTGATGAAAATGAAAAAAAGAAATTGTGCAAATCCTTGATGCCTTATTTAGATTGGTATCAAAAGGGTCAGTAAATTATTCTGAAAACTGTTTTATTTTCTTTAATGCTTTGTTGATTATCTCAAGATCATTTGTAGCTTCTTCCATATCTCCGACTAGATTGACGAAATATTCGTGACCGTAATCTTGAGCTTTGTGAATATCTGCCTCGTAGCATTGTAATGCTTTTTCTAAAAATGGAATCTCATCTACTAATTTGTTTGTAGATTGAATGTCTTCTAAACTATTTTTGATTTTTTCAACTGTTTCATCAATTTTTGGAACTGTTTTGACTGCTTGTTGATGAAGAACTGACGCGAACATTGCAGCTGCATCTTTTAATTCTGGACTATTTCCTAATGTCTTCAATCTTTTTTTATAATGTTGTAGTGCTTTAAGGACAATTTCGTATCCTCCTTCATCTTTGAGAAATATTGCACCTAGCCAAACTTTTTCAGACAATTCAAATGATCTTTTTTTCCATACTATAATTTCGTTGCCTCTTTAGCACTAGTATGATTCCTACTTGTTGCTAATATATCAGAAAACCGTAGATTGGATATTGAAACTAAAGAATGAATTTGGGATGAATATATTGTTGGCCCATTGTCCAAACTGTGATTCTAGTTCTTTGTATTGTGGAACGATCCCAACTGCAATTAAGAGTCTTGCAAATAAAGAAGTTCTTTTTTGTAAGGCATGTAAATTCGTTATTTCAGTTGACGAATACAAGAAAATGCTTTGGCACGTCTAGGTGTCATAATTTTCTTTAATTTGAGGCTCATTTCTACTAATCAAAAATAGAATTACTCCTCCTAATGTTGCACCCATTCCAATTAATCCCACAAATGTACCCGTATTCTTTACTAGTCTTAGGTTGGGATCTGTCTCTCCTACCTCTATTGAATAAAACATTATCAATCCTACAATAAACATACAAATTCCAACAATTATGATGATTTTTCTAGTATTCATACTTCTTTGACTAATCGGTAATTAATAAACTCCAAATCTAGTTTTGTTTGTTTTAGTGAACATAGTAAACTCTTTTAATTAAACAAATCTATGAGTTTCGTGAAACTACTCCTTGGATTATTTGCAACATTAATGATATTTGGAATATCTTCAAATGCTTTTGCTCAAACAACATTTGACGTAAATATTCCCACCGGAGCTGCTAGTCCAGATGCCCCATATTTCTGGCAAAGTGAAATTAATGGGGACACTAGTGGAATTGTTGAAATTACTATAGGTGATTCTATTTCTTGGAAGAATGCAGATTCTGCTGCACACACGGTTACATCTGGAACTCCTGTTGATGGACCTGATAATATTTTTGATAGTGGTTTGTATGGACCTGGAAAATCGTTTACTCACAAATTTGATGAAATTGGATTTTATCCCTATTTTTGTTTAGTTCATCCATGGATGGATGGGGCTGTCATCGTTATTGACGCATATTCACTAGTCCCTAATGTTGGTAAGGATGCAGGTGATGGTACCACTACATTTAATGTTGAATATGATTTTAACCGAGTTTTGTCTTCTCCAATTGTTGATGAAGAACAAAAATCTATTACTTTTCAAATAATTGGTGATGCTCAATCAAACAATCATGATTTAGAATTAAGACTTCCTTCTCAACTAATCGATGGTCCTTTTGTAATTTGGGCTGATGGTGAAAAAATTACAAATTATGAATCTGAGAAAGAAGGGGAACTGACAACACTGTTCATCCCACTGACATCTCAATCTGAAACTTTGACTATTGTCGGAACAACCGTTGTGCCTGAATTTGGAACTATTACTATGCTGATCTTACTGGTATCGATTTTGAGTGTGGTAATTCTTTCAAAAACACGTCCAATCTTGATTAAGTAGTATATATTTGAAAATAAAAAATTATAATAAATTATAAAAATCTTATAAAAAATACTATAATAATTTGATTCTATATAGTAATTATATAGAATTAACGAATAATCACTAAATATTAGAAATACGTAATTATATTGTCTGAATAGAATAAAGCAGACTTGTGGCAGTAAATCTGAAATCAGAAATTTGAGAATTCATTACGCCTGGTTCCAGTAAAAAGGATGAGAAAATTCATCTCACTGCTACAAATTTTTTCCAAGTGTTAAATCATCAAAAATTCATGAGTGTGTTAATTTTTTTAAAAAGTTATTTTACTATCTAATAAAGAGAATATCTAGTCGGGGATATCCATTGCAACAACTTAGTCTTTCTGAAACCATTAGTGAAGTAGAACAATTGATAGAGAGTGGTAACGGTGATCCTGGAAGATTATATCACATTCTTGAATTTTTGAAAAACAACAAACCCTTGTATCATTCTGATCAAATGTATTTAGAAAATAAACTGAATTCTCCTTTTTCATTAGATGAAGATCCTATAGAAGAAAATGACATCTTGCCAAAAGTGAAAGAACTAATTAATACTGGAAAAGGTGATCCTGGAAGACTACAGCATATCTATGACACATTATCCAATAACAAACCACTTTACCATTCTGATCAAGTTTATTTGGAATCAAAATTAGATACGTCAATTCAAGAGCATATCCCTACTGAGTCTGCAGAAATTACAAAAGAAACAAAAAATGTTCCTCCTAAAGTTACTCTTGAAGAGAAAAAACCAGAACCTGAAAAAATAGAAACAAACCAAACTAAAGAAAAAGGAGCTATGCCAAAAGGATGGTCCTCTAACGATGCCTCACCAGAACTTTCTGATATTGACAAAACAATAGAATCTGAAGAAAACAAAATTAAGCAACAACAAATGATTTCAGAAGAAATTACAAATAAAAAATTGAAATTAACTGAACTGATTTCACATCGTAAAAACTTTGAAGAAAAAATCTCAAAAGAAAAATCATCACTAGAATCAGAAATACTTAATGAGAGAATAAAAATTGAATCACAAACTAAACTTTCTGAAGAAATTTCACAACAAAAAAATGAATTAGTGAAAGTTCAAAAAGAAAGAGCCTCCATTATTAAAAAAATTGAATCCGAAAAATCTACTATTACTAGAGATTTGGCAAGCCAAAAACGACAATTGGCTCAAGCCCAACTTGAACAAGAAAAAATCGAAAAACAGGTACAAAATGAACAAAAAATGTTAGCAAAACTTGCTTCTGAGCAAAAAATTAGACTTGTAGAACAAGCAAAAATTGCACAAGAAATTAAATCAAAACAAACAGAGTTAGACAAAGCCAAACAAGATTATGATGATATTGTTTCTGCTGTAAATGAAGAAAAAGCTAAATTTGCTGAGGCTGAAAAACTAAAAAAATCAATTAAAATTCAGGAGCAAGACTTGATTAAAGCCAAAGAAAGCCGCTTAAATCTTATCAATACTATTTCTAAAGAAAAAGAAATTATCGCTAAAAAAACTCTAGAAGAAAAAAATCGATTAAAATCACAAACAGATCTGACTAAACAATTACGAAAAGAGGAAAAATCTTATGAATCACTTAAAAAGAAACGTGAAAAAATTGAGGCCCAAATTAAATCTAAAAATAAAAAATTGAAAGAGCGACAGCAAAAAATCAAAAAGCAAATTGCTGAAAAAGATAAAAAACTAAAATCCCTAAAAACGTCCAAACCTGTTAAACCAAAAACAACAAAGAAAACTGTTAAACCAAAAACAACAAAGAAATAATCATAGTTTTATTGTAATTTCTTCACCATTACCAATTGGTGATGTGATGGTTCTAACATTTTGATATTTTTTAATGTGTTTTGCATACTTTGCCATATGTTCCTTGTATTTTTCTGGGTACAGCATGTTATCTGTAATGATGACTCCCCCTGCTGATACCATCGGCAAAACCGAGTCAAAATACTCTATAACATTTTCTTTATCTGCATCAATTAAAACAAAATCAAAAAATTCATTGTATTCTTGATTCAATTTTGATAAAATATCTCTTGCAGTTCCTTGTTTTATTGTGATGTTATTTGCAACTTTAGCATCTTCAAAGTTTTTTTCGGCTCTTGTGATCTTGCTAGGGTTCTGTTCGATTGTGATTATTTGACCCTGTTCTTCTAAAATTGCTTCAGCACACCAGATCGTAGAGTATCCTGTTGACATTCCTATTTCAAGTACATTTTTTGCATTTTTCAGTCGTAAAATCATATTCAAGAGCTCACCTGTTTCTTTGGTAATTGCTAGCATTCTATCTTCAGGCGGAACATCTACTTTTCTTGCTTTTTCTAACTGGGATTGGCTTTCTAATCTTTCAAGTACTCTGGAAATATCTGAATTCACATTTGATCTCTATTTTCAAAGAATTTAATTCTGCTTGATTTTTTTCCAATAATCATATTATAGCTTATATTTAGTATAGAAATTTTTTAAATTATCATGGCTGCAAAGAAGAAAATCGATTTATTAGAAATTGTACAAAGTATTCTTAAATTGGATTCTAAGATGAGATTTGCTGCAATAATCGATCCCAAAGGAAACATTCGAGAAGCCATTATGAAAACGGGTAAAACCAATCTAAAGAACCAAAAAGAAGAAGAACATTTCTGTAAACAGGTTGCACAAAGACGAAGTATGAGAAAAGAATTTGATCGTTCTCTTGGTAAGGTTAGATATGTTCATGTTGAAAGAGAAAAAGTTTCACAGATGGTCATCTACACAAAGCGTAACATTGTATACTTTACAATGGAACCTGAAATGCCTGTAAATACAAAAATTCGATTAATTACTAAAATTAAAAAAATTACTGCCGACATCTAAAATCTTTAGATAGTCTGATTTTCTTACAATGTTATGTCTTTTCCAAAGTATCTTGGAGATTCTAAAATGTTTGAATATGACAAACATTATCGTGATTGCAAACAATTTAACAAACCCTTCATTAAAGCTAAGGTAAACCCAAAGCATGGAAATTATTTGGTTAATATTGATATGATGACTTGTGATTACAATTTCTCATCTGATGAGATAAAAGAATTAGAAAAATTTGTAATTATTGAAAAAAATTTCAATTTGGATGCCTATAACATTGATGAGGAAATAGCTTGGTTTGATGGAGTTGTGCCTGAAAATGTAGATTCTTTTTGTAAGAAATTATTTGATTTAACCCAAAAATACCATTCTTAGAATCTTATTAGATTTTTTAAAATTTTATCAATTACTTGAATTTCTTGTTTCCTTTCTTTAATGGTAGTTTCATTCCATTTTTTTGCAAACTCTGATTGCTTATCCAATTTTTCTAATTCTTCGATGTATTTTACTAAGTGAACTTTGTAGTTGTGTAGTAAATCTAAATGCTTGTTGTGATTTTTTTCAGTCGGTGTTGGCATCCCACTCCTCCCCTTTTACCTCTGGAAACATCTCTTTAATTCTTGTTTGATCTTTTCTCATCGCTTCAATCCTATCATCTAAATGATTTTGTACAGTAGGATCTGACTCTTCAGTTTTCTCTTTTTCAATGTCTGAAATGATTTTTGAGAGTGATTTGTAGTATGTAATGTGATTTCTCTTTGATTTTTCTGACTTATCTTCTACTTTTTCATCCATTACTTTGATTTCAATTTTTGAAATAAGTACTTGATGTTTTGATTATTTACACTAATATTCTGATTTACAATACAAAATTCATGAAAATTCTAATTGATGAAATGGATGATGGATGGGACGAAAAACTTCAAGATCTGGGGTATGATGCCTATAGTGTTAAAAAATTACGTATGGAAGGGCATAAACTGGCTACGGATTATTCTGTCATAAATTATGCAAAAGAAAATGACATGATTTTGGTAACCCGTGATACTGAAAGCGGACAAGCTTGTCAAGAGAATGATTTACCATACATATTGTTAGATAATGATGAAATTTTCAAATTGATTGTTGAGAAGCTAAAAACTTTCAGTTAAGATTTTCTGAATCAAGCTGATTTACTCTCAAATTTGCTAGCACTTCATTTAGAAATGCTTCCTCAGTTTGATGTGAAATAATATTCATAATTGCATGCCAACAGTCATCAATTTTTCTATTAATTTGAGAAAACATCTTGTCTTTTTTGAACGTTGGGTAAAAAGAGAGTAATTTCATAATTCCACTTGTAGATTGAACAACATGAATAAAGTGTATTACAGATCTTAGCCTTTCATGAAATGAAAATTTCTCTTCTTTAGTTAAACTTTCAAATCTCAAAATCTCTTCTAAAATAATCTCTACTTCTTTATGCAAATTCTTAAGTTGATTGTTTACTGATTCATACAAATCAATAAGTTCGTATTCGATATGTGATCTATTGTGAATTTTTTTCTCAATTTCCCCTGATTCTGCTAATGCACTAATTTCTCTGTAAACAGTTTTTTCATTTCCAACTTTTTCAATAACTCTTTTTGCAAGATCAGTTCCCCTAGTTTTACCATTTTCATTTAATATTCGAATTATTTCTGTTCGTATGATCTCTGAATTTTTATCCATGATAACCTCTAATTTTTTTGGTACTTTTGAATTACTGCTTTTTGTCCAATCTCGTTAATTTCATTTACTAATGTCTCGAGTATTTCAATACCTTTTCTGATAGGTTCTTTTTCAAGATTTTTGTATTCTAATTTTTGTTTCAACACTAATTTTTCATTATTAGCAAAACTTAGTAAAGTAACACTATCACCCATTTCCAAATTTATGAAAAAATCAACATATTCTTCAGCAGATTGAATTCCCATAATGTTTTCATTTTTACCTTGTATTTGATTGAAACACTTGACTTAGGTTTATTTACAATTTTGACAGTATTATTGCATGGATAGTTGTGATAGACGAGTTCGTGCCTACAAAAATGGAAAAACCATGGAAGAATGCAAGGAGATTGCTGAATCTATGAATCCTGATTTTAAATCACAAATTGATAAAAATGGAAAAGTTCTCTGGACTGAAATTTTAGAACAAGTTGATCATGATGAGTTACTTTACAAACTTTCGTTAAAATACCTACGACGTGACGGATATGATATTGGAAATTATAAAATTCCTGAAGTAAAGAAATTTACTTCATAGAATTTATCTTACAACTGCCATCTGGATTTCTTAATTTTCTTGCCATTACAAATGGTATTACAAACAAGATCGGAATTGAAATTGCAATAAACAATGTTTGCATTTGTGCTAATGCGACAGATAATGCTATTCCACTTGCAGTACCAATGAATATTGAAAGAAATGTCCCTGCACATGTTGGACATGCAATAAACAATCCTGTTGCAGCACCTATGGTACTCATTCCACTTCCCTTTTTAGAAATTGTGTATGCATTGACAGCAATTGCTGTGTTTAATCCAACCAAATATGATACAATTACTTGTAAGACTAGATTTATTGGAATAATTTGTAATCCAACATGTTCAGTAAGATACACAATAATTTTTGGCATGTATCCAGGACCGTCACAGCATGGTGCAATAAATCCTGATGGAATTGTAGCTCCATAATGTGTGATAAAATTGACTTCAGGTTGGTAAACTAATGTTCCTGAAATTAAGGAAAAAAATATGCCATACCCAACAAAAGTTGCAACAAATATTTTTCTTGATTTTGAATTCCAAGTGGTTATTGCAATGATTGTAGATAGATCTTTGCCCTTAGATTCAACTTTTCCTTTATGGTATCTATACATTCCAAATGCAATAGCTCCAAATGACGCAATGAGTGTTATGTAGAATCCTATTGCAATTCTTTGAATTGTTTCAATTGCACTTGGAGTCATTAATTCTGGGTCTTGAAATCTTCCATAGATTACAAATATGAAAGCAATTGTGACAAATCCTAAAATGATGAGCTTTTTGCCTTTAGATATGGCATTTGACTCTCCTTTACCCATAATTTTTACCATTTTTGATGAAATTAAATTCTATCTAGCTTAATCTGGGTACGAAAATGTAGATAATTGCAATGATTTCAAGTCTCCCAAAAATCATCAAAAATCCCAATACAATTTTTGTTGCTGGGTCCGTATCAAAATCAATTACTCCTGCAGATAATCCTCCTGTTGTGATTACTCCAGCTGCCTCAAAGAATGCATCTTGGAAGGGTACGTCTTCAATTGAAGCTAAATGTAAACCCGTTATTGCAGAAATAGTTGGGAATAAAGCAATAATGATCAATGTTGAAGTGAGCTCTTTTTTTGTTTGAGTAGATAATTCTGCTCTTTTTACTTTGCTAAGTAATGCTCGAACATCTTTAAGGTGGAATAACCTGAAAATTTTCAATCCTCCTGCTGTTGAAAATCCACATCCTCCTATGAACATCAAAATAATTAGTATTGCGTGTGCTCCTCCATTTAATCCAGCTAGACTTTCTAGTTGTAGTCCTGCAGTAGTACTTGCTGAAACAGAATAAAATGCACTGTCCAATGGGTTTAATCCACTAATTCCCATAAACAACACAATTGCACTTCCTAAAATTGCAAAGTATACTAATACCTCTTTACCAAGCTTTGGTGCAAGGAATTTTTTCCTTACAAATGCATAGTGGAATGTAAATGGCAAAGCACCCAGGATCATTGCTCCCATTAAGATTACTTCTTTTTGCCAACTAATGTCATCCAAAATTTGCGATGACGGTATGAATCCTCCTGTCGCCAGAGTACTCATTGCAAGTGAAAAATTATCTAAAATGTTAGCCTCTCCGAAGAAAAACAACAACATTGCAACAATTACAATGTATACTGCAAAAATTACAGTAATTGTTGAAAACAATTCTTTCATGTGTAGTGTTCTTCCTGAAATGAAACCCCTCATTGATTGTAATTTTGATTCAGGATAGAATGCAGTAATAACTAGGTAAATGAAACTCATTCCTCCTACCATCTGAGTATAGCTACGATAGAATGTGAAACTCTGTGTTAAATTTTCAGGCTCATCAAATAATGAAATTCCACCTGTAGTAAATCCTGCAGCACTAGAGAAAAATGCATTAGCAAATACCTCTACATTAGTCTCATCTGATGGAAATACGTACAGGTACGGGACTGTTCCAAATAATGAGAGCAAGAATAAACTTGAAAACACTAGAATTGATGCCTGCTGAAGATTTAGGCTGGATTTTTCACCATATGAATTCAGAAAGAATCCTGTCACCAACAACAGGACAGTTGTAAGATAAATCCCCGTCGCAGTAACCGTATCTTCTAAAATTGTAGATACGATTGCAGGAACAAGTAAAAGGACACCTGCAAATTGTAAAACAAAACCCAAATTTCCTAAGACTGCCTTTACTGGTGGACTTAGTACTCTTGGTGAAACAGCTGTTGCATCTCGAATAATGTTTGCAATACTTGCCTGGAAAATCATTCCCACCACTTGATTCTTTTTTGATAGTACTGGAAGCTTTCTAATGTGATTATCTCTCATCTTGTGTAATGCATCTTGTAATGTTGATTTTTCGTTAATAGTGACTAATGGAGCTGACATGATATCTTTTAGAGTTGTAGCTTCTGCATAGACTGTTACATCACTAACTTTACTTAGAATATCTTCATCTGTTACAATTCCCACTGGAAGTTTTTCACTATCAGTAACAATGATGTCATCTGTTTCATAATGTCTTAACATTCGTGCAGCTTCTCTTGTTAGTGTATTTTCATTTAGTATCAGAACATCTTTGTCCATGTATTCAGTAACATACTTACTAAGAACATACGAAACTGCCCGTTCTGGATTTGTAGACATTAAGCTACCCATAGTTGGGGATTTTAAATAATTTGGGGTTACGCAGTAGAATTGATCGTTAAAAAATTATTTACCTCTTTATGTTTGATCCAGAATTTTTGCTATCTTTATAAGCACTGAGCCTGCAGTTTATGCGTACGACGATGGATATTGATCAAGCACAAGAGCCTGATTATGAATCAGTCACAATTGATTATGTAGGGTTTGTAGACCCATATGCTGTTGAAGGGTTGGTAATTCTAAAAGCTGATAGTGGAAAAGAATTTCACATGCGTGCATTTTCTGGAGAAGTTGCAAGACATATCTCAAGTTTTGGTGAAACAGAATCCGAACAAGCTCCATCCATTTACAAAATGATAGAGGAGATTTGTGAAGAAAATGAACTAGTACTAGTTAAAGTCAAAATCTATGAGAGTGGTGAGGTATTGCGCTCGAATCTTTATTTTACTGGCAAAAAAGACTTGGTTTTAAGAAATTATAGAGCATCAGACGCAATGGCACTTGGAGCATATTACAAAATCCCCATTTTAGTAAGGAAAAATCTTCTAAAAGAGAGCATGGAAGCTGAATAATTTAGAATAGTTTTTTGTATTGAAAGTTATTGAGAAATCATGAGTGAACAAGAGCAACTAATGGATAATCTACTAAATGTAGATCTTGAAATAATTGAATATGTGCGTGGCCTTCATGAGGCAAATTGGGACTCTGATTCACTAAAACAAAAGGTTGGAGACCTGCTAAAGATTAGAGATGAAATGGTTGCAAAACTAATGGATTCTACTTGAATTATCTTACAATAAAATTGTGATTTACTAATCTCATCAATAATTAATTTCTATCAAAAAATCCTTCTGGAAACTTTTTCTCAATTTTTAACAATTCTTCTTTGTATAGTTTGATTTTTTCATTATCGGGCTCTTTTGAATCTTCTAATTCCTGAATTTTTTTGAGCAGCGTTTTGTGTATGATAGAAAATTCTGGAAAATTTTTAGGAAGTCTTGACATATCTAGATTAAATATGCGTCTTACTAATACTAGCTGTGAAAATTCTTCTTTTACTTGGATTGATAATGTTTTCTGGAATAAGTGTTGCCTCAGCTGAGCCTGTTACTTCCCAATCAACAACACCTTCTAAAACTCACTTTGTTGATGAGCAGATAATGATCATGACTGATATCTCAAACAATCAAGATATTGTACAGGATTTTGCATATTTGACTCAAGTAACAAACGATGAAGGAGTTGTAATTTCCCTTTCTTGGTTAACTGGATCTTTGTCTCCAAGACAATCTTTTTCTCCTGCACAATCTTGGACTCCAACTGAATCTGGAATTTTCCACATTAAGGTATTTGTTTGGGAAAGCATTGATAATCCTGAAGCATTATCTCCTCCACTGTCTATGACAGTAGACGTTAGTGAAAGATTTTCTTAAAAATTATCTTGCTTCATAATTCGGCAAACTCATCATCTATCAGTGATAGCTTAGTTTTGAGATTAATCATCAGCTATTATTTTTGAAAATTTCTATGGTATATTGTTATCGCAAAACAGAACACTTTTGATTCTAGTATGTGGAATGGTTTTATGGTTAATCTTGAGAAACTCTACAAAAAAGTTGCCTTACAAGTAATTGATAGGTGTCATGGAGGAATTAAAATTACAAAACACGGAAAAATTATCGAAGTCTATGATCCTAAACGCCATATTTGGAGCAAAGGATTAGCTGGATTAGTCATTAAAGAAGAATGTAAAATTGCTAATCTTCGTGATTGGGAGATTGCAAATGTTAGAGGTTATGTCATTGATGAGTTACTTTCAAAATCTGACTAGTATTCCACTTTTCTAATCAAATGTGGTTCTTTAAGCATATGGTGTCATCTTTGAGCGATGATAATTCTACTTGTTTTAGATTGTAATTTGTAATCACAATTAGCGCTTCACATCTTGTACACAAAATTGTCTTTCCATCAGATCTTTCTTCTCTAATGACGTTTTTTTCTAACCTGTCATCTTTCTGACATGTGGGACATAGTCTTGGTTCTTTTGAAATTATGATGATCTCTTTTACAAAAATCATCTTTCCCATGAATCTTGCAATTTTATTGCCCAAAAAAGAGTTTGTAAGTCAATTGGCATCAGCAATTTATCTTTGAGCGTCAAACCGTTTAATCACTCAAATCAAAATGAATGGTATTCAGTATATTTCCAATCTAACCAATTGACAAATGCATTAACAATTTAGAGAAAAATAATCTTTTTGCCACTAAAGTGATTCTCTAATGATGTCATTAACTGCTTTTGAATAACTATAGGTGGAATTTTGTTTCTGCATTTTTTTTGCTTGATATGATCTTATTTTTTTGTCTAAATCGTCTTCGATCATTATTGTTGCGCGTCTAACCATGTTATGCAATTCATAAGTTCAGTATTAATGCTAGTTAATAATTATCACAATTGATAATTACTTTTTGTCTATTATGTAACTATCTCGTCTAATCTATCTTCTTCTTGAGCTCGTTTGATTTCCATTGCAATTCTTCTTCCTACACCAAATGTAGTTCCATACTGATACTTTGTGTAAGGACTAGTTGTTGCAACAATTGGATTTCCTGGAACTCTTAAAGAGACATCATACACAATCAATTCTAAATCTTTTGTAATCACACTTTGCAATGAGAATGGACCGATAATTCCTGGTGCATATTCCCTTTTAGCTGCAGCCACAAATTTGTCTCCCATTTTGATTACTTTTTCTAATAGGGATTCTCTGATGCTTGCTGGAGTGTGACCTACCTCAATATTTTGCAAATCCATGTTGATATCAAGCTGCTGTTGTGCAGGTAATGCATTATAATCGTGAATGTTTGTCTGTAATCTTCTTTCAATTCCAATAAAATCAACTTGGTCTGAAATTGGTGTATGAAAGAAATTAAAATTCATGTATGTTCCAATTGCTAATTCTTCAATACTAGCAATCTCTAAATCTTTTCTTGCAATTATTCCTTGTTTGATTTTTTCTTCAGATTTTTCTTTATAGTCTTTGTAAGATGAAACGGTGAAAAATGCTCTCTCTAGTGGTCTGTTTTTTTCTTGAACCTTTACAATACATGGTTTGTTGATTCTCTTTGGGTCTTTGAATAATTTTGGATATTTGATCCTGGCTTTCTCTAGAAGATAATATTGTCCTTTTTTAGCTGTTCTCTCTTCGGCTTGGAATAATTTTCTATTTCCAAAAATTGGAACTTTGAAAGAATTTTCTAGAGTTTTGTATCCTAGATATACTGTAAGTGAGCGATGAGGAACAATTATTGTATTTGATTCTCTTAACTCCTTTTGATATTTAGCTGAAGCCATATCTTTGAATTTGTTTAATACTATGATATTGTCTGCAATTCTTCCAAATCTTTGGTATGGTCCTTCTCTACCTTTTTGGCAAAATACTGTGGTCTCAAAGTCTTCATCTTTTGCACCGTCCATAATTTCTAGTGCAGAATGGCTTCCAAGAACACCAATTTTTACATCTGAATAATCATTTACAATTTTTTTAATCTCAGAACTCTTTATCATGTAACTCATTGATGGGAGGAGCTAATATAGCTAATTTCTCATTTTTCAGATCGACTAAAACACAAGATATTTCTCAATCTTTTATTCAAGGAATATGTGCTGTATAATTTTGAACTTCAGATGGCTGGAGTAATTTTACTAACTGCTATGGCAATAGGGGGAATCTCCTTGTGGATAAAAAGAAGACGGCAAAGACAGCAACTTGAATCTGCATCAGATGATGAATTTGCAAATATCTAGTGCCTTATTGCATATTATCTCTAATACATAAAATACAGTAATTTTCAATAATAGTTGTTGAGACTAATTGTTGCAATTACTGGCAGTACTGGGGTAATCTATGGAATCAGAATGCTTGAGACATTGAAAAAACTCAATGTTGAAACCCACTTGGTAATTTCTGAATGGGGAGAAAAATGCATTTCAATGGAAACAGAACATTCTGTTGATTATGTAAAATCACTTGCAATAACTGTATCTGATGAAAAAAATATGGCAGCAAGCGTTTCAAGTGGAACTCATAGAATTGATGGAATGATTGTAGCTCCATGCAGTATGAAAACACTGTCTGCTATTGCAAATGGTTATGATGATACTCTAGTTGCAAGAGCAGCTGGTGTAACAATCAAGGAATCTAGAAAATTGGTATTGATGGTTCGTGAAACTCCTTTATCTGCAATTCATTTGGAAAACATGCTAAAACTTGCACGTCTTGGAATTGTAATTTTGCCACCTGTTACTGAATTTTATACAAAACCAAAATCAATAGGTGATATTGTAAATCATGGTGTTGGAAAGTGTCTTGATCAATTTGATTTAGAGCACAATTTATACCCTCGATGGGGTTCTTTCTAAGATACCATTGACAACATTTTCGTTAGAAAAAATAATTTCAGCTAATAGAGATTCTGTATTTGAGATTTTTTCAAATTATGAAAACTATCAAAAGATATTTCCTCAACATTATCCTTCAATTCGAATACGTTCTGTAAGGGATAATGTGGCAGTAGTTGAAGAACATGTCAATTTTGGATCTGAAGAATTTCTTATTATGGCAAAACATGTTTCAAACAAATCTGCATTGCATGAAGTATTTGTCATTGGCGGTGATATCAAAGGAAGTTATTTCAAGCAACAATTCGTTGATCTTCCTCAAGGAACAAAGGTAATTGTAGATGTTCAACTAAAATTTGGAAAACTAAAAATCAAAAAATTATTTGGTGCAAGCAAATATGCTCAATATTATGAAGATATTCTAAATGATTTTGTAAAAATGTGCGAAAACTAGTCTGTTTTTGCTTCTTTATCTTTAAAGTCTTTGAGTTCTTTTTCGCCTTCGATTTTCCCTTTCTCAAATTCACCTTTTGCCTTACCAAAAGTCTTGGCTAGTTCTGGAATCTTTTTTGCTCCAAAAATCAATACTACTGCAATGATTATGATGAAGATCCATTCTTGACCTGCGATAAAGTTGGCTAGATTCAGTCCTAACATTATGCTTCTTATTCACCAAATTTGGATTTAAGTGTTCAACTTTTGGCGCTCTTTACGCTCAATGATGATCATGCCTGCTGTGTACAGTGCTATCATTGGTCCTGCAATAAACCACATTGTAACACCACTTCCATCTGGTGTTATGACTGCTCCAAAAATTACTATTGCAACAATTGCATATCTGATATTTTTTCTCCAAAAATTAGAATCAACCATACCTGAAGCTGAAATTGCATACATTACTAGGGGTAATTGAAATGAAAATCCAAATGCTAACAAAAATTGCAAAACAAATGTTACAAAGTCAATTACATTCAGAAATGTAACTAGTCCTGCTGATTCACCATATCTATACAAAAATTCTAAGATGTATGGAACTACTAAATTATAAGAAAAAACACATCCTGCAGCAAACAAACCTATTGCTGGCAATGAAATACTTCTACTAACATTGATTTCATGTTCTTTTAATGCTGGTTTGATAAATCCTACAAATTCTTTAACTATCATTGGCATTCCAACTACTAATCCAACTAATGCAGCAATGTAGACTTGTGCAAAAAATGCTTGACCTGGTGCAGTTTGAATTAATTGCACATCTTGTGGTACAAGGTTATCTTTCATATGATTAGTAATCTGTGCTGCAATGTTATCCATTGGTTGTGGTGTTGGATAATACAATGTAATCTGACCAAGATGAATTGGTTCTGCATGAAATGTTAGGATGAATGCTGTAATCACTCCGATAACAATTACAACTCGAAGTAGACGCTTTCGCAATTCTTCTAAATGTTGATTAAAACCTTCCAACTCAGACATTGGGTATCTTTGTTTTCTAATCTATATCAATTATGTGGGAATTGGCAATAATTTTGCTTCTGGGAGACCAGCCTCTTTGAGTTGCTCCTGAGTAATTCCTTCAAATTCTAATGAAATAATGGCTTTGGTGTTAAATTTAGTCTCCATCTCTTTTGCCAAATTACCAATCTCTTTACTTGCATAGATTTGCTTTGAATCTTTTAAGAAAATTCGTTCACCTTTCTCCATCTCTTTTCCATCAAACTTTCCTTGCAAGAAACTGGTAATTGCTGGCAATTCTTTTCTGTCTATGTTATTGTGGAAATAACAGATTCCTTTAACTGATTCATAGTCAAATGCAGTTCCATTTCTATACATGAATACTCCAATAAAATGAGCCTCGTCTTCAGGTTCTCTGATGCATTTTATTTCCCAATTCAATAATTTAGATTCATCATAGGAAAATCCATCCATCTCATCTGCTGTAAGTTTCCAATATCGTGATCTTCCTTTAGCCATAATGTAATATTGTAAATTAATCTGATATAAATTCCAATATCTAGGGCTAACCGTCATTTTCAAAGTTATTTCTTTAATATCTGATCAACGTAGTAGTCTCATGGGTGACAGAATTACTGTCGTATTGGATTCTACAAATATCGAAAAATTACGTAGTATTCAAGCCAAAATGATCAAATCTTCACCAAAATCTGTGAGTTTCTCTCATGTGGTGAATATTGTTGTCAGTGAAGGCCTGAAAAAATTCAGAGCATAATAAAGAAACAAAAACTGTTGTCGTATAATCTTACTGCTAGTATGGACTCTCAAAAAAATCCTCTATATCCAGTTCCAATAGATGACTATCCAAAACTATTTGATTATGTTTTAACTGTTGATGGTTTGGTATATTTTCAAACATTAAAACGAAATTACATTTTAGGAAAAGACCTAACTTTAGACGAATATAACAAATTACGACTCTTGTATGTCTACTATGCAACTGCTAACAAGAATCCAAAAGAAGTTTTTGCTTGGCAAGACATTTGCATAAGTCTTGATGATAAAGGGATTTACGAAAAAGAAATGTTCCAATCAAAAGAAGATCTTAAAAATTCAAAATTAATTATTGAAAATCCTCAATACAATTCAGGACTGTATCGAAAATATACAGAATATGTAAAACAGAAAATGAATTCAAAGTAACCGATTCTGGGCTGGGAGATATCTGAACAACACAAGTCCTCAGAATCGGATTACCTGATATAGATTTCAAAATTAGTATAAAAGGACAAGATTTTTCGGAAGATAGATTAACCACGTTTGGAATTTTCATTTCAGATGGCAACTTTTGAAGTTCATGTGACTATAGAAAACAAACCTGGAATTAGTGATCCTGAAGGTGAAACAATTCTAAATGACCTGGTTCTAAAAGGAACTCACAAAACAGTCTCTAAAATCAAAACTGCAAAAATGCTAAAGTTTACTATTCAGGAAAAAGATCAAAAAACTGCCCAGTCAAAAATTCAAGAAATTTGTGATGAATTAAGGATTTACAATCCTATGGTAAGCAAAGTATCTTTTGATATCTTGAAGATTTAGTTTTTCTCTGTTTCTATATTTTCAATTGTACCATTTATGAGAATTTTACTTCGTAAAAATTCTGTTAGATTTGTTTGAGTTATTACTCCGGCTAGATTCCCATCATGTAAAATAATCATACGTCTAATGTTATTGTTCAGCATTTTTTGTACTACATCTTCAATGGCAGTATCTGGTTCAACCCATTTGAATTTCTTTGACATTATCTCTTCTAATTTTACTTGTGAAGCAAGCTTATCTTCTGCAGTAATCTTTCTTACAATATCTCTTTCTGATACAACTCCAGAGGGTTTCCCATCTTGCATGATTACTAGAAAACTGATCTCTTTTTCTTTTAGGATGTTTGATGCATCAAGAACAGTCTTGTCATGTTCAATGGTGATGACATTTTTTTCCATAATGTCTCTAACCTGAGTCATGGCGATCAGGACGTTTTTTCCCATAAAAATTTTTTCTGACTAGATTCAAATTAAATATCGCTCATTGTAATTGAAATTGTGAAGGTTGGGGTTGTAGTTTTTCCTGGTAGTAATTGCGATCGTGATATGTATCATGTTTTAAAAGATGTATTCAAGCTTGACACTGAATACTATTGGCATGAAAAATCCTTGCCAAAAAATATTGATGCGATAGTTTTGCCTGGTGGCTTTTCATATGGAGATAGACTTCGTGCTGGAGTGATTGCTGCTCACAGTCCTATCATCAAAGATGTTCAAAAAATGGCAAAGAAAGGAATTCCGATTCTTGGCGTCTGTAATGGATTTCAAATTTTAGTTGAATCGGGCTTATTGCCAGGTGTTTTGCTCAAAAATGAATCTCTGAATTTTATGTGTGAGTGGACTAATCTTGTGGTTGAAAATAACAATACTCCTTTTTCCAATCAATTTGAGATTGGTCAAAAAATCCCAATTCCAATAGCCAATGGTGAAGGACGGTATTACGTCGATGATGATACACTAAAAAAATTAAAGAAAAAAAATCAAATTGTTTTCCGATATGATGAAGTTGTAAATGGTTCCTCTCATAGAATTGCGGGTGTTTGCAATGAAGATGGTAATGTTGTTGGAATGATGCCTCATCCAGAGCGTGCTGTTGAATCTGAAATTAATCCAATTGATAACAAACCTTCAACTTTGATTTTTGAATCACTACTAGCAAAAATGGGTGTAAGCAATTGAGTTTAGAACCACAAGAACTAGATGAACTAAAATCCAAAATTGGAAGAGATCCTACATCTACTGAATTACAAATAGTTGCAGCAGAATGGTCTGAACACTGTTCCTACAAATCTTCTAAACGTCATCTGAAAATGCTCCCAATGAAGGGACCTCTAGTAATTACTGAAAAAGGATATGATTCAGGTGTCTTAGATGTTGGAGGTGGGTATGTGGTTACAGCTCATATTGAAAGCCATAATCACCCATCAGCTGTTGAACCCTATGGCGGTGCTGCAACTGGCGTTGGTGGGGTAATACGCGATATTTTATCCGCAGGTACAAGACCTATTGCAATTTTTGATGGATTACGATTTGGAGATATTGAAAAAGATCAACAAGCACGATGGCTTTTCAAAAATGCTGTGACTGGAATTGCAGATTATGGAAATTGTTTGGGGATTCCTACCATAGGAGGAGAGGTAGAATTTGATCAATGTTATGAAAATTATGCTCTAGTGGATGTTGCAGCTGTTGGGTTTGGTAAAAAAGAAAATCTAATAAAAAATCATGCAAAAAAAGGTGACGTCGTAGTTCTGATGGGCGGTTCTACAGGTAGAGATGGAATTGGTGGTTCTCAATTTGCCTCTGATTCTTTAGAATCTGAAGACCGTTCTGCCGTTCAAATTCCAGACCCCTTTATTGAAAAACTAATCATTGAAGCAGTTCTTGAAGCACGAAATCAAAAACTCATTCATGCCATGAAAGACTTAGGTGGTGGAGGTTTATCATGTGCCATTTCTGAAACTGCTGATGCATTAGAAGTTGGAATTGAAATGGATGTGTCCAAAGTACATACTAGAGAATCTGATATGCATCCTGACGAAATCATGGTTTCTGAATCACAAGAGAGAATGTTAATTGTTACAACTAAAACAAAATTAAAAAAATTGCAGGATATTTGTAAGAAATTTAGAATTGGATGTTCTGTAATTGGTGTAGTAAAATCCGATAATCAAATGCATGTCAAAAAAGGAAAAAAGACATTTGCAAACCTTCCAACTGATGTAGTTGCAAATGCTACCTTGTTGAATTTACCTTCAAAAAAACCTGCATATCTTGAGAATATTGAAAAAGAAAAGAAATTCAAACCAATTTCCAATTATTCAAAAACTTTGTTAAAATTACTAGGTGCCCCAAATATTGCAAGTAAGATTTGGGTATATGGTCAATATGATCATGAAGTTGGAATTAGAACTGTAGTTAAACCTGGACGAGATGCATCTGTTTTACGATTAGATAACGGAAAATTCCTTTCAGCAAAAATTGATGGAAATCCCAAACAATGTTACCTCAATCCAAGAGAAGGTGCAATTGGATGCTTTGAAGAAGCATGCAGAAATGTTGTATGCACTGGAGCCAAGCCAATTGGAATGTTAGACCATCTTCAATTTGGAAATCCCAAAGACCCTGAAATATTTTGGACATTTCTTGAATCTCTTAAAGGACTCACTGATTTTGCCAAAGACTTCAAAATTCCTTGTGTTGGTGGCAAAGTCAGCCTATACAATGAAACTCCTGTAGGCCCAATCAAACCTACTCCTCTAATTGGAGTTTTAGGATTGATTGACAAAACTCCTCTAATTCCTCAAAAAATCACTGATGGGGATTGTCTCATTTTAGTTGGTGATACAAAAGACGAAATGGGTGGTTCTGAATATTTTGAATACATTCACAAATTTGTTGGTGGTAAATGTCCTGCAGTTGATTTCAAATCATCAAAAAATAATATGAAATCTGTTCTTGACTCAATAAAGAAAAAACTGCTAAAATCTGCTCATGATTGCTCTAAAGGTGGACTTGCAGTTGCAGTATCCGAATTATGTATGACAAATCAAATTGGATGTAAAGTATCATTAGAAAAAATCCCTGGCAAAAAATTAGATGTAGATAGATTATTGTTTTCAGAAAGCCATTCCCGATATCTTTTGACTGTGCAGAAAAAGAATCTCAAAAAACTAGAAGATATTCTAAAGAAAAACAAAACCGCATTCAAACAAATTGGTCAATTTTCAGGCGACTCTATTGTATTTTCTAAAGGAAACAAACCGATCATAGATCTAAGAGTTGATAAGGCACAAAAGACTTGGGTAAATTCGTTAAGGGATTTGGTACTGCATGGATGATAGACCTAAGGAAAACTGTGGTGTAGTTGGAATTTACAGTTTATCTGGAAAAAATGTCATACCTATGGTATTTGATGCATTACGTGCTTTACAACATAGAGGACAAGAAGCTTGGGGTTTTGCTGTTCCAAACAAACCCCCATTTAAGAGAGTAGGACTGGTTTCTCACTCTTCATCAGATTTTAAAAAATTAGCAAAAGAATACGAATCCTCATGTGTAATTGGACATGTGAGATACTCTACTATGGGAACAAGTACTTTAGATAATGCACAGCCTCTTAAGGTCAAAGACCTATGTGTTGCACACAATGGAACAATTGCAAACGCTCAAGAATTATCTAATTTAGTTGGAGGTTGCTCATTTACTCCTCAAAACGCAAGTGATACTTTGGTTGCAGCTGAGCGTCTAGTTTCATTAATTTCTGAAAATGGAGAAATGGGAAAAGCCCTTTCAATTTTGAAAAATGAAATGGCAGGCTCTTATTGTTTTACTTTCATCTCTGATGATCATTCTGTTTATGCTGCTCGTGATCCTAAGGGATTTCGCCCAATGGTTTTAGGACATAAAGAATCTGATAATACTTACATTGTAACTTCTGAATCTTCTGCAGTTACTGCAGTCGGTGCAACATTACAACGAGATGTTGTTCCAGGAGAATTAATCAAACTTAGTCAATCTGGTTTAGAAACTGAAAAATTCTCTGATGATCCTTCACGTGCACATTGTTCTTTTGAATTCACCTACTTTGCACATCCTTCTAGTAATATGGAGGGACATAACATCTACATCTCAAGAAAACGAATTGGAGAATTTATGGCAAGAAAATTCCCTCTCAAAGATGCTGACTTGGTAATTCCTGTACCTGATTCTGCAAGACCTGCAGCATTAGGATATGCCCAGGAACTTGGAATTTCATTTGATGAGGGATTGCTAAAAGATAGATACAGTAAGAAAGGTCCTTTGCGTAGTTTCATTGAACCTCACCAAAGTGATCGAGTAGACATTAATCGTTGGATTATCCCAATTACTGAAATTATCAAAGACAAACATGTTGTGGTGATTGATGATAGTCTTGTTAGGGGAACGAGTTCAAAGGCAATCATCAAAGCCCTACGTAGAGCAGGCGCCAAAAAAATTAGCATGCTAATTACATATCCCCAAATCAATTATCCTTGCTATGCTGGAATTGATTTTCCTTCACAAGAAGAACTTGCAACATATGTCAATGGAAAAACAATGACTCATGATGAAATTACTGAAATGGTTAGACAAAGTATCGGTGTTGACTTTTTGGGATATAATGATGCTGAGAATTTAGCTAATGCAGTTGGCATGCCAAAAGATTCTATGTGTTTTACTTGCTCTTCTGGAAATTATGAATCTCTAGGCATAAAGCCTGATTTTACAAAGCGTGAGCAGGTAAAGGCAACTAACTAGAATCAATTTAGAGATTTGATTAAATATGGTTTGGAGTGATTTTTGTTAATGCAAGCAATTTGGAATGATGTAGTAATTGCTGAAAGTGATGATACTGTTGTAGTTGAGGGTAATCACTATTTTCCAATTGATTCAATCAAAAAAGAATATTTTCAAAAAACAGACTTGACTTCATTTTGTGGTTGGAAAGGAATGGCTAATTACTATTCTGTAACCGTTAATGGTAAAACAAACAAAGATTGTGCATGGTATTATGCAGAACCAAATGATGCTGCCATGAAAATTAAAGGAATGGTTGCATTTTGGAATGGTGTTAAAGTAGAATAATTTTAGTTGGGAATCTTTACTTTGAATTCAAAATGGTCTTCATCTGATACAAATTCACTAGTAGGATATTTTGCATCATTGAACATTTTGAAATAAATCTGTCCGTTTACATAGAGCCAATTATACCCCATGTCACTGTTTGCACACACTAACGTTCTAAATTCTTCCTTATCATCAAAGTAAAGATGATGTCCATTTTGTTTGAACCATCCTAACATGGTATCTGTCATTTCTTCAAATTTTAGCATTGGAGAAAATAACTGCATACAAGAAACTGTTGGTTGGTATTTTTCATTAACCCATTCGTCTAAATCTGATTTTGAAAATCTATTGTAGAGTTTCTTAATTTCTCCTCTCTGAATAATCATATCTTGTCGTTTGAAACACTTATTGAGAACATCGAGGTTATTTACAATAATATTTTCAGCTGCCTTTGATGGAGAGATGTTGTTTTCTTTTGCAATTGCTCTGATGGCATCTGCATGCTCTTTTGTAAAACGTAAACTGATTACTTCGTCTTTGGTCTTGCTTAGCGTTTTACTCATAGTGGTAACTTGTTGGTTTTTTTAATAAATTTACTTGTGTCTTATTTGAAAATCACATCTGTAACTAAAGCTTACAATTAGAACATCCTTTAAATTGCATTGCAGAGCACTCAGGGTATGGGGATAGGCACGGCAATTGAAAAAATTGAGACCAGTAATCGTGGCATTGACATGCTTTTAGAGACCATAAATGAACAACTAGATGAAATTTCTCAGGATCCTCGAATGGAAAATCTGACTGGTGATTTGAAGGATTTGTTTGAATCCTATTTGCTTACTTGGCGAAAAAATAACTCTGAAATTTTGACATTAATTAAATCCGGAGATTCTATTGCCTAACCCGAAAACTTGTAGATATTGCAAAAAGAATTACACTAATCGTGCTAGTGATTTTTGTTCAGTAGATTGTGCTCTTGATTTTATGGTATTGAAAAACTAGTTATTTCTGAGTTGAATTCTCTTGAATTTTAATTGGAATTGTCTTACTTTCTGTCAAAATACTCCATGACCTAAACATTACTCCTTGAACGGTACTGCAGTCTGAAGCACATTTGGACATATCAAATTCATTTTCCGGAAAATTCTTTTTGATATTGGATTTCTTTCTTGAAAACATGTATCCTAACAATTTTCTCAATCCTTTACTTCCTCCATATGCTGTGTTTGGTGTGACAAACCATGACATTTCTAGCCCTTCATATCCTTGAGGAAAAATCTTCTTTTTGAATTCCTTTCCTTCTTCTGAATAATGCCCAATGATTGTAATTTTACCCTTAACCAATTTGTTGACCCATTTAGCATAAGAAGTACAAGATGAACAAAGATCATCATAAATTAAGACTGGGAAGTTCATACCTAAATTACGCAATTCTGATGTATATAGTATTCAGTTTAATTATTAAAATTCGTGCATGTAATTACGGAACATACTCTATTGCCTCCAAACTAGAATAAATTTTTGTAATCCTGTCTGTATTTTTTTGAATGACGTTGAAGTAAAATAATTGATTATTTTAGTTGGTTCATGACTGCTATCAAATCAGTACTAGTTCAAAAATTAGTTGAGCCTAGAAACATCTCCATTCTAGTTTATTTTCGCATAATTTTTGGTGCGATAATGATTTGGGAGGTCTTTAGATATTTTGACCATGATTGGATTGCAGATTATTGGATAGACCCTGTTTTTCATTTTACATATTATGGGTTTGATTGGGTAAAACCCCTTCCTGGAGATTTAATGTATGTTCATTTTATCGTAATGGGTATTGCTGCAGCTTGCATGATGATTGGATTTCAATATAGGATTGCAAGTGTTGCATTTTTTGTTCTCTTTTCTTGGATGTTTCTTGCAGAACAGACTAGGTATCTTAATCACTTTTACTTGGTCTGTTTGGTTAGTTTTGTTTTGATGTTTGTTCCTGCAAATCGTGCATTGTCAGTTGATAGTATATTGAACAAAAAAATACGGACAAATTATGTACCTGGTTGGTCATTGTGGGCCCTTCGTTGCCAAGTTGGAGTTCCATATTTTTTTGGTGGTATAGCAAAAATTAATGAAGATTGGCTTAGAGCTGAGCCGCTAAGATCTTGGTTATCTGAACGTGCAGACACTTTTCCTCTTTTAGGTCAGTATTTTACTGAAGAATGGTTTGTCTATCTTTTTTCCTACGGTTCACTTTTTGTAGATTTGTTTGCTGTTGTCTTTTTGCTATGGAGAAAAACTAGAATTCCAATGTATGTGATTCTTGTATCTTTTCATCTCATTAATTTTCAGCTTTTCAACATTGGTATTTTCCCTTGGTTTATGATCTTTGCAACACTGATATTTTTTGAGCCTGATTGGCCTCAAAAACTAACTCGATTTAAGATTCCACAAAAACCTCCATTTTCAATTAGTTCATTAACAAAAAATCAAAAAATCATTGTAAGCCTATTTTGCATCTTTTTGATTTTCAATTTTGCAATGCCGTTAAGACACTTTGCATATCCTGGAGAAGTCAATTGGACTGAAGAAGGACATAATTTTTCATGGCACATGAAATTACGAGATAAAGATACGATGTATGTGGAGTTTATTGCAGTAGACCCTGTAACTGATGAAGAATGGTATATTGATCCTCATGATGAACTCAGTGATAGACAAGTATCAAAAATGTCTAAACGGCCTGATATGGTTTTACAATATGCACATTTTCTTGCAGACCAATTTAGAAATGATGGTTATCCTGAAATTGAAATTTATGCTGATGTTGAAATTTTACTAAATGATAGACCTCCACAATATTTGATTGATCCTAATGTCGATTTGGCAAAACAACCAATAACAATTGCGCCAAAGTCTTGGATTGTTCCATTGGAAAATCATTCTTAATAATCAGCGTCACTCATTATTCCTGTGAATCAATACACTATCCTAATTGGTATTGGTGTTGGGGCAATTGGAATCATGGCTGTGATCTTTGGCATGGATATTATGAAATTGTCTGTATCAACACAGGATTATGATATCTTTGTGGACCCAATTTTAGACAAACAAAGCCTCTTTGTTATGGGTCGGGTGACAATTCAAAATACTGGTTCCGAACCACTGACAAATGTTCGTGTTAACTTTGGTTCTGGTGATACCTTGGATTTGGGAACTCTCAAAGTAGGACAAAAGATCATTGTTTCTCCTCCCCCTGAAAACCCTATGGAGTTTGTAATGATTAGTGCTGACAATGATGTCTTTGTTAACAAGGCATATCGTGAAATGCCAAAAATGGTTGGTATGATGGGATCCTAGCCCTAGCAGTTAAATTTAATCACGCTCAACAAACTCTGATTGGAATTTCTAACTAGTGGAAAGGTAAAAGATCTCTATAATGCAGATGAGAATACATTACTTTTCAAATTCTCTGATCGTGTATCAGCTTATGATGTAAAATTCAAACAAGATATTCCTAGAAAAGGAGAGATTTTGTGCAAGTTTGCTGAATTTTGGTTCAATGAACTAGATGTTCCAAATCATTTTGTAAAAAGAGAATCAGATAATGAAATTCTAGTTAAAAAAATGAAAATGCTTCCTATAGAATGTGTGGTTCGAGGCTATTTCTATGGTAGTTACATTAGCAGATGGAAGAAAGGTGAGGTTACAATTCCTGAAGGAACTAACACTACTATGGCAGCTAAACTTCCTACTCCGATATTTGACCCTACTACAAAATCTGAACATGATATTCCTATTGACAAATCAAAAGCACTTGAAATGAAACTTGTTACTGAAGAACAATATGACTGGTTAGAAAAAACTTCTATTGAAATTTACAAGAAAATGTTTTCTATAGCTGATTCTGTTGGATTTATTCTGGCTGATTTGAAATTAGAATTTGGAATTTTAGATGGCCAAATCACATTAGGTGATTCAATAGGACCTGATGAGTATCGCTTGTGGCCAAAAGATACTTTTGAAGTTGGAAAAATTCAAGAAGCATACGACAAACAACTACTACGTGACTGGTTGACTGCAAATGGATATCAAAAACAATTTGATGATGCTAGGGATGCAGGACAAGAACCTGTTGCACCCACTATCCCTGATGAAATTGTTTCAAAGATGACGCAACGATATGTTACTGCTTTTGAGAAACTCACTGGTAACTCTCTGTGATTGATTCATTGTTGACTCGAAGCTAACTTTCAACTCGAATTCTATTTTTGAATATTTGTGAATATCTACCTGTTTAGGGTATTTTGGCAACCAAACATCCCAGAGCTCCCCTTTTTTGATATTTTACAAAAAATCTAATACCATTACAATATAATTTCTATCTATACTATATTCATTGTAGTGCTATCAATAATACTAGTTAAACTACAAAATATTTGATAGTGGTTACAATGAATTTAGTAGTGGTATCAATATTCATTAAAACGCTATGAAATTATTGGAAATAAAAAAAAATTGATGCGATTAGACAAAAAAATATGATACGAGGATCTTTTAGATCATACTGAAATGTATTCATTGTATGTCTACTCTGTTAGAAAAACAAATCAAAGTAAATCGTATTGTTACGACAAGCACTGAACATGCAAGAGCAATTGAAGACCCTGCTCGTGCAAAAGTTATGGAGATTCTATATCGACAAGCAATGTCTGCAGACCAAATCGCTACAGCATTAAAAAAGACAGGTTACAAAAAAGCACTAACTACTGTCCGACATCATTTAGAGATTCTCAAAGAATCTGGTCTGATTGAGGTTGTCAAAATTGAAGAATCCCGTGGAGCAATTACAAAATACTATGGTACGTCAACAAAGCTACTTGATTTCGAAACTCCTAAAGATTTTGAATCTCAGTATTCAAAAGTAATAGATAACACATCAGCAAAAATCGAAAAAATCCTCAAAGGATTAACTCCAAAAACATCAAAGACAAAAGGAAAGAAATCACCAGAGTATTCTCAGTATTTGGTTATGGAAATCATGAATCGTGCCATGACAAATGTATTTGAAAATTCGGGCAAAAAATAATCGCTAAACCTAAGTATTCCGTGTAGGGTAATTCCTTCATGGTACGAGTGTTTTACAGCCAGAAGACAGAGGATCTCATCGAAAAGATGACTCTCACACATTGGAGACACCAGGTTCAGAGTGAACTTGGTGAAGAACATCAGAGCATGTCTGATAATTGGAAAATGTGTGCCATTGGTGAACGGATACGTATAGAAGGAAAGGACCTAGAGTCAATCAAGGATCTATCTCCTGAGGCGATCCAATTAGGTTATGATTTCTCAATTGCCATGCAAGAAAAAGACAATCAAAAAGCATTGGAAATCATAACAAAGATTGAACAACTACCCTCTATTTGGCGTGATGAAAAATATGGATGATAAAGCTGTAAAATTATTTTCTGAAAAAAATCTTGTTTTTATTGCAACCGTAATGAAAGATGGTGCTCCACAGGTATCTCCGGTTTGGGCAAATTTTGAAGATGGATATGTTTTGGTAAATACTGCTGAAGGTAGAATTAAACACAAAAATGTTTTACGAGATCCTCGAGTTGCAGTTTCAGTTGTCTCAAAAGATAACCCCTTAGACATGACGACAATACGTGGTGTTGTGGAAGAATTAATTCCTGATTATGAATACAAACATGCTGATAAATTAACACAGCAATACATGGGACGTGAACATTATCCATTCAAACGTGATGATGAAAAAAGAGTTGTACTAAAAATAAAGCCTGACAAAGTTTTTGTTTTACCTGAATTGAAAATGTCAGAGTAGTAATTTAGAATATTTCTAAATTCGAATTTAAAAATATACTAGATATAGCATGTAAGATTAGAAAAAATATTCAAAGACAGTTTAACGTTTCCGTTTAGCTGTCTTTCTCTTTGGAGCGGCTTTGCGTTTAGCTGCAGTCTTTCTCTTTGGAGCTGCCTTTCTTTTTGCGGCTTTTCTCTTTGGAGCTGCTTTCTTTGCTGCAGTCTTTCTCTTTGGAGCGGCTTTGCGTTTAGCTGCCTTTCTCTTTGGAGCTGCTTTCTTTGCTGCACTTCGCTTACGGGTTGCTGCTGCTTTCTTTGCTGCTGCACTTCTCTTTCGAGTTGCTGCTGCACGTTTAGCTGCTGCTTTTCTTTTGCGAGATGCTGCTGCCTTTGCTTTTTCAGCTGCTGCTTTAGCTGCATTTCTCTTTCGAGTTCTTGCTGCTTTCTTTGCGGCTGCTACTCTTTTGGCTTTGGAAATTGCCATGACATTTTTGCAAAAGTAATCTGTGTTATATAGTAAAAGTCACACTAAATTGCTTAAACTATAGAAAAATTTGACACTTTTTTTGATTTTTTAAAAATTTTCGATCAGCAATTTACTAAACAAACAGAAGCTGTATCAACAGTTGATTGTTCTTTTTGTGGTCTTATCAAAATTTTGTATTGTTTTTCTTCATCAAACTCTACATCAAACTGCGTAGTTCTTTGAACTGGTTTGTTTGGTTCAATTTTTTCAAATAACAAGTCATTTGCATCAAATTCTCCGTAAGTTGCTTCTGTTTTCTTGTTTCCATCAATAAAGAAGAATTGTCCTCCTGACAGATTTGTTTCTTCATTGCTGATGTTTTTAGCTACAATTCCAATTTTTACGAAGGTATTTTCAGGTTTTACTTCCTTTGTTCCTTCAAATGTGCCTTCAAAAGTAATGATATACTCTACTGGTCCTACTCTAATTGACTCTCCTACCACTCCTGTTACAAAATTAGTTTGATATTGTGAATACATGTACATGGCGATCCCCATAGAACCTATTACTGCACCAATGACAATAATTACTCCTAGATTTACCATGAAAAATGCTATTTTTTTTAGTATATAGTTGAAACGCAAAAAATAGGACGTAAGTCCAGACCCTGTCCAATTAGTGAACAAATGAGAGTGGGAAGGCCTGAACTCTGCTATATTTACGTCAAAAAACCACATAAAACTGGCGGAAATTTACCAAAAAATCCCCTACCACTATGGCATATTGGAATATTGATCGATCAAACGATCAGTTTTGTAATTTTTTTTACACACACAGCAATATGTATGAAAATCCTCAAATGTTATTTGATCAGAGAGACCTTGAGGCAACTCATTGTTCTCAGTCTTGAGGTCTCTGATCTTATGTAAAGTCCATATTGTTATAGTATGACACTAGGAACTGCTTAAATTAAGCTCTTTGGCAGTTGTACCAATGACTCCAAAAACACTTTTGGGAATTTCTGTTGCAGCAATCTTTGCAATAGGAATAATTGCATCTCCAATAGGGGTAGATGCTGCAGGAAGTTTCCTCGATGTGAAAAAAGCAAAAGTAGTAATCGATGATGACGATGAGTTTGAAAAAGCAAAAATCAAGACTAATGCAAAAGTACTCGAAGTAGGTGCATATGGATATGGAATAATATCTGGTGCTGGCCTTGAGGCAATTGCAGTAACAACAACTCATGGCGGTGTTCTTGATTCTGAAGCACAAACAGATGCATCTGATGCCTCATTTCATAATCACTATGTAGCACTTCAAGACTCTCAGGATCCAAATCCCGAAATTGGAACTGGTTTGTGTCCAGGTCTAGAAGTACGTGATATTACATGGGAAGAACCCGGTGATGTGAAAATAAAAGGCAAAAAAGCAACTATGAAAGATGTTCCATTTTCCTTTAGTGGTACTCATAGCCTATCAGGAGATGATATCAGCTTTAATGCAGATGGAAATGTAGGCGCTGTTGTTTCCTTTACTATTGCACCTGTTTTCAATGGGGCTGGTGGAATTGATGCGGTATGTATCAATGATGTTACTCCTGCTGAAAAATTAAAAGTCATCACCGATGATGACGATGATGATTGATTAAATCAATCATTTTTTCTTTATTTTTTCATCAAAATTAGGGGGTTTAGCTTTTACGCACAACAATAAAACTTTGGACATGTTTTGGTGGGAGAGCTTGGTGGATTGACGGTTGCTTTTCACAGATAGGCACAAGTGTTCAACCCCCCCCAAAATCGCCTATTTTTGAAAATATGGCATTATGCCTAAACCCCTAAAATTTGTAGGGGGGTTTAACGCCTAGGCATAAATTTGAAAATTTACGAAATTTTGAGATTTTCTAACATTGGAGTAATCCAATTGATTATTTGAAAAAATAAGTCTGAGGAAAATTCTCTGAATCCTCCAAATACATTATTTGCTGAATTAAATGACTCATTTACTGTCTTTACATCCACCTGTGATGTGAATTTTTCCATGTGATATCTATGTCACATGGACATTTGTTGTTCTGGATGTGCATTTTGGACTACATTTATCTCAAAAAAGGGGGGTTTTTTGATATGTTTTTAGTATTATTGACCTAAATTGCCCTTCACTTGCTGCTCTGTTTTTTTAGCCATGTCTGAAATAACGTTATTTCCCCATTCTTACAATTCTGGATTTTCAGAGATACTGAATACTGAAGACAATAATGAATTCATGTAATCAATAATCATACTAGGATCTAAGTTGAACAATAGCCCTAATTCCATAGTTTTTTGAGGATTTTTTTTGTATTAACCATCTGTATGTATGCCTAGTTTACATATTGACTGAAGAGGGAAAATCCCTCTGAAATGACAAATGATGAAATTTACTCTCTCTCCAGCTTTATAGTGATTTTTCCTTTCTTGGCAGAATCAACTACTTTTAGTGCTCTGTTCATAACCCCAATACCAAACTTCGATAATTCAGCTGAAGATAGGGTTATTTCTTTTGGTTTAGATTTTGATGTTTTTCTTTTCATAATTTGAATAAGTGAATTTTTGATATAAGCCCCGCGTAGGACTGATAAATTATCTATTTTCTAGAATGTCTTCATTAAAAATCTGGCAGTTTTTTCATGCAATTCCGAAACCCTATCTATTGCATTAAAAAGTCCTTGCTGGTTTAACTGGTCCTCCTTATCTAATACCACATACACTCCAATCTTTCGTTTTCCATCTTCTGTAGTATTTTTGTTAATTGCTTGAATAGAATAACAATAGTCTGCTACTTTTTTCTCAAATTTTGTCTTTTCTTCTTCACTAAATCCTAGATATCGTGCAATCTGATTATTTTTCATTATGACTTTGGAACCTATTACAAGAATTCCTTGTTGTGCTTTTGGCTCAAAAACTTCTACTGGGACTCCTGCTGGACCTGCATGTTTTACTAAAATCTCAAATGTATTTTCAGGATTTTTTCTATCTTCAAATGACAATCCTTCATGAATTAACCATCGTTCTACATTATCTCGCATTCTAGATGTCATATACTGACTCATTCTTGCTTCTATATGATTCTAAATCTATGATTACTAGTCTAAATTTATAATATTTCTAAACTCGAATTTAGAAATATTCAAAATTTAGTATGTGTAGCAATAGTGTCTTACACATTAACACTAAAACCAGAATCTAGTCCTGGAATAATTGCTGCTAGAATTAGATTCATGATAATTCCTACAACCATTAATGCGATGCCCAAATAAAGACAGTTTTTGGCCTTTGAAGGATCATCTTGTCTCAAAACAAAGAATGCGATTAACCCACCAATAATTCCGAAAAAAATTGGTAACAAAAACCATGCATTACTTCTTCTTTTTTCTGGATATGACATTTTTTTACTTATTTTGAAGCTGCTTTTTTCTGTATCTGTGTAATTTCGATCTCTACTGTCTCTAACGGATCTTCAACTTGGTTTCTTCTAATTGAAAACATCTTTGGTTTTTCAAAATCATCAGTACAATCTGGACATGCATATACTAGTACTCTGTGTTCATTTGGTGCTTTAGGATTGGATAATCTTGGGTAATACACTAGTCTGGCACCACAATCAACACAATATCTGTTGGCCCTTCTAGTTCTGACCAATGTAAACCTCCTGCATTCTTACTAGTATGCGATCATCTATTAGATCTATGTTGTCTAATAGAGTAAACTAAATACTATCAACCGATCAATATTGCTAAATTCGAATTTAGAAATATTATTTTCCTTTAATCTATCTAAATCTAACATTAACAAAAAACAATGTTTCAAAACTCGAGTTTAGAAATAAAATAAAGCGCCGCCCATCAGACTTGAACTGACGACCGTCCGATTAACAGTCGGATGCTCTACCACGCTGAGCTAGGGCGGCAACATGTTTGTACCTTGGTAAAAGTGATTTAATCCTTGCGACTATGATATTTAGACCAAAGTGGGAATTTAGTCAGTTAAATTTTGCAAAAAATTCTTTGATTTCCTTTGAATGACTTTCAACAAGTTCAATAATTTCTAAATGCTCATCAGGTGTTGGTTCTCTTTGATGCACTACTTGAAATGCACTTAGTGCAGAACCTACCATTTCTCCTACAAAAAACCCACATAGAAAGTCACCAACATTTTCGCACCCCCATGCTTCTCCAACTCTTGGAGAAGCTCCTGCAGATTTGTATAATTCTAAAGTTTGCTGAATAAGTTCAGTAGTTTGTTTTGAAAATTCAGGATCTAGGGTCATCAGAAGAATCTATTATTTTTCGATTCCCTTTTTCTTTTCATAGACGTAGATACCATCTAGGAAAACTCTATGATCTTTATTTTTTACTTTTGTTTTTAGTTCAATGTTAGCTGCAGTTTGTGTAATGTCTGTCCAAACTTCTCCAGTAAGTAAAACATCTTCTCCTTTTGGAATTACTTTGGTGTTTCCTACAATTGATGTTGTTCTAGGAGCTCTTTCACCTTGGAAGTTTTCAATTAAAATTTTCTTTCCTTCAACTTTTACTGTAATTGGAAAGTGTGCAAAGACTACTTTCATTTTGATAGTGTAACCTTCAATGAGTCCTTCACAAATATTTCTGATTAATGATCTTGCTGCATGCAAAATTGCATAATCTCTTTTTTTGTGTTCAATGGTTTTTAGAATTACTTTTCCTTCAGTAATTTCTAATGTTACTGGAATACTTCTAAAACTTTGATGTGTTTTTCCTAGTGGACCTTCGAAAGTTAACATGTGTTTTTTCTGTGTGACAGTAACTCCTTCCGGAATCACAACTTCATCTTGGAATTTTTCAATTTGCTCAGTAGACATATCCTATCAAAAACCCTCCAATTCCTTTTTGTGTTGCATCATGATGAGACATTACTCCTTGATTTGTTGTTACCAATAACATGCCTCTATTGTATGCTGGTAGGTATTGTTGCTCCCAATTGTTGAACTCATCAGTTTTTACTTTGAATCTTGGTGAAATTGCACCACATTTTGTTATTTTTGCTAATAGTTTGATTTTGAATTTTCCTCCTCTTTTGTCATCAACATGCTCAAATTCTCCGATGTATCCATCTCTTTGTAGAGTTTTGAGAACCTCAATTCCTAATTTTGATGTTGGAAGGATAGTGCATTCACTCTTTCTTCTTGTTTCATTATTGAAAATTGTGACAAATAGATTTGCTAAAACATTACTTGCTGGCATGGTATCACCTATTTTTCCTAAATCCTAAAGAAACAGCTACTTCTCTGAAGCATCTTCTGCATATCATCAAGTCATATTTCTGAATAACTGCAGTATAATCTCCGCATCTTTTACACCATCTTGATCCTCTGCCAAAGTCGTGTTTTTTTCTTCCAGTAAATTCGTAAGATCTATCTTTTGCCATTATGCTACAGTCACTCCAAATTCTTTTGCTAGATAATCCTTTGCTTCTTGGCTTGTAATGATGTGAGATTTTCCAACACTTGCTTTGTGTTTACTTCTTGTTCTAACACCATAACCAGGTCTTGTTAATGTAACAGCAATTCCTAATCCTAAAATTCCAATTTGAGGATCATATTTTACACCTGGAATATCGATGTGTTCACTAATTCCAAATGAATAATTACCAAAGTTGTCAAATGATCTGCCGTTAACTGTATTTCCTTTTGCTTCTAACAATCTTTTTAGTAATGCTTTTGCATCTTCTCCTCTGATTGTTACTGCTGCCCCGATTGGTTCTCCTTTTCTTACTCCCCAATCTCTTTGAGTTTCTTTAGCTTCTCTAGCGCATGATCTTTTTCCTGAGATTTGATCAAGTGCTTTCTTTGCAATTTCAATTACATCGCCAGATTTTCCTACGCCCATGTTTAATACAACTTTTTCAAGTTTGATTTTTTTCATTGAGGATTCAGTTGTTTGAGACATAATATCACTTTAATTGAATAATTGGTTCCTCTTTTCCGATTGGCATTATGATGTCTGCTGGAATTTCGATTTTTCTTTCTCCTAGTGCAAGAACAACTCTTTTTGGAAGAATAAATGTACCTTCTTCGACACTTTCGATTTTACCGATTTGTCCTGCATTGATTCCACGAGTTACCAAACCTTGGCAACCTGTTTCTAATTTGATTACTTCAATAATTTTTTGACTTGGAATTTCAATCAAACATGTATCTCCAACACTAACTTTAGTATCCGAAATTGTAGAACGCCCATCATGGAAACCAATTTGCATTTTTCCTTTGTTGATTGTTGTCTTTTTTGTGACGATGACTAATTTTTTAGATTTTTCTGATTCGTTAATTTTAATTGGTTTTAGTAATTTTCCTTCGGTTGGAACTAGACGATAAATGTCTGAAACATTTTCTAGCTCAACTACATCCATTAATCCGATTGCATGATGAAGTGATTTTCTAACAACACCGTCAATCTTTACTTTGCCTGAATAGATTGATGTTTTTGCTTCTCTCAAACTTGTTACAATCTTTAACATGTCTCTGAGAAATACTGCTGTTGGAACTGAATAGTGTTTTTTGTGTGCACCTGGTCTTGTAGTAATTACAAATCTTTTGTCTTTTCTTGTAATGCCCCAAAATTGAGGTGCCATTTGTCGTTTGAGTTTTTTACTTCCAGAAATGCTTACCATTAATTCTCATCTTCCTTTTTTTCAGATTTTTCTTCTGCTTTTGTTTCTTTAGGTGCTTCTTTGACTGTTTCTTTTGGTTTTTCAGCCTTTGTTTCCTTGGGCTCTTCCTTTACTGTTTCTTCTTTAGGCGTAGTTTTAGGCATGCTACTTGGGTTTTTGCCTTCTAATTTTGCTATTCTCCATTTATCATCTGTGTTTAATGATTTTACAACTAAGTTTGATGTGTGAATGTATACGTCGTATTTTTCTCCTCTAGTTTGCTCTTTCTTAATTCCTTCAATAGCAACACTACTTTTTTGAGTTGATACTTGTGAAACTTTACCGTCTACTCCTGCAAATTCTCCTCTAACAATTGTGACGTTATCGCCTTCGACAACTCTTACACTTCGTTTTCCATATTTCTTTTGTAGATCCTTTGATAGTGCACTGCCAAGTTGTTTACTTTTTGTTTGGTATGATGCACGATAAATCATATTGTTACGCATTTTAGTTGGTTTCATCTTTTTACACCACCATTGATGCCAAGTTAGCTACTCTTGGCCATTTTTCTGAAGCTTCTGCTGCTACTGGTCCTTTGATGTCTGTACCTTTTGTTTCTCCTTCTGGAGTGATTAATACTGCTGCATTATCCTCAAAACAAACTCTTACTCCGTTTAATCTTCTAACTGCATATTTTTGTCTAACAATAACTGCACCATACACTTGCTTTCTTAATTCTGCTGGACCTTTCTTTACAACAACATTACAAAAGTCACCAACGGCTGCTGCTGGCAATCTTGAAACTCTTGTTTTGTGTCTTGGAACATTAATTACTTCTAAAATTTTAGCACCAGAATTATCTGCACATACAATTTCAGCTCCGACTGGAATTGATCTAGTGACATATGGACGGAATTCTTCTACTCCTTTACCTGCTTGTTTTGCCATTATGATCTAACCTCCACAACAACATATGATACTGATTTTGATATTGGTCTGCATTCTGCAGTCAATACTGTATCGCCTAGTTCAACATCAATACATGATGGAACATGTGCATGAATGCTACTTTTTCCTCTTGCATATCGTTTGAATTTGTTATAGTAAACTGGTGCATCTTTTTGTAAGGTGATTGTTTGTTTTGCTTTGTTTCCTGTAACTTTTCCTTCAAAGAGTTTTCCTCTAATGGCTAGATTTCCACAGAAAGGACAATTTTTGTCATCACATTCTCTCTTTGGATCTTTTACTTTAAGGCCGATATTTCTAGTCATGATTTTCCTCCTATTCTATCAAATGGTCTTTTTTGGATATTTGAACCATTAACAATTGCTAAAGAACTTCCGATTGAGAATTCCCAACTATTGTTTGCTTTTGCAATTGATTTAATTCCGTTTTCTGTATTTAATGTGAACATCGATTTTGTTTCATTTATGATTTTTCCATTTAACCCTACAATTTGAGGATTAGATGATTCTACAATTTTGGTGTTTAATCCAATAAATTCATGTGATGTAATGTTTGTAGTTGTAATCATTTTTCTTTCTTCATCTCGTTTAATCTGGTCAGCATTCTTGCGATGTCATGTCGAAGTGGTTTTAGTTTTCCACTTTCTTTTCTTAATGTACCTTTAGCTCCATCAACACGTAATTTTGCTAACTCACTACGTGATTCTTGGATTTTACTTTTAAGATCTTTTTCGTTCAAGTTGTTAATTGTTTTCATACTGATTCTGGTCATTTCAATTTGGCCTCCTCTTCCTCTAGTGTTTCAAGTTCTTTCATCTTTTCTTCTTCCATTGCAATTTGTTCTGATTCTGTTCTTGCTTTCTTTTCAGCTTCTGTTTCATCTCTCATCTTTCCAGTTTCTGCATCTTTGACTTGTTTTGCTTTCTTTGGTTTTTCTGCCTTTAACTCAAATTCTGGAATGAATTTTTCTTTTCTTGCAATTCTAATTCTGATTCCAATTAATCCCATTGGGGTTCCTACATGTGCAATGTCTTCATCAACAATAACTTCTGCATGATGACCTGCTCTTGGCAAAACTCCTGCAGTATGTTTCTCAAATGCTGAACGGTCACCTCTTAATTTTCCTGAAATTGTAATTTGAACACCCATGGCACCATTTTCCATGATTTGTTTTAGAGTCCACATGGTTGCTCTTCTAAATGCAGTTCCTCTTTCAAGGTGTGATGCCATTCTGTTACACATTACGCTTGGTGATAATTCTGGCTTGTCAATTTCAACTACTGATATTTGAGGGCTCTTTAATCCAAAGTCTGTTGACAATTTTTCAGTTAGTTCTCTGATTCCTGAACCTTTTCTTCCAATGACAATTCCTGGTCTGGTAACATGTAATGCAACCCTTGTACCTGTTGGTGTTTTTGAAATTTCTGCGTGAGAAAATCCTGCTTCTTTAATTGCATCTCTGAGATAATCTTTGAGTAGCATCATGTTGTAGTTATCTTTGATTACGTTTTTGACAGATGACATTTTCTAAATCTCCTGGGCCACCAATTCTACATGAGTTAATACATTATTCTTTGGGGTTGCTCTTCCCATTGCTCTTGGGATGAATCTTTTTACAATCACTCCTTTGTGAACAGTTGCATTTACAATTCTTAATCTGTCTAAATCCATTCCTTTGTATTCTGCATTTGATTCTAAATTATCTAAAACTTTGATAAATTCGTGAGCTGTTTTTTGTGGATAACGTCCTGACATCATTCCAGGGTCTGATTTGTGTCCTACTTGATTTTTGAATCTTCTAAATGCAATTGCTCTGTCTTTGTGAACTACTGCTTGCAAGTAATCTCTTGCTTTTTCAATCGATAATCCTTTGATTGCAACTGCAACTTCTCTTGCATGTTTATGAGAAATGTCTTTTTCTCTTAATGAAGAACGTACATGACGAGTTGAGTCATAATTTTGGAAAGCGTAACCGAATCTACCCATACTAATCACTTCAATGGTACGTAGAGACTGGATCTTGATGCTCCTACACCTGGTGCACCGTGTGAAACTCTCTTGTTTGTTATGACATATTCTCCCAAGTAATGTCCAATCATTTCTGTTCTGATTGTAACTGGAAGGAATTCCTTTCCTGAGAAAACATTTACTGTAACATCTACCATGTAAGGTAAGATAATCAAGTCTCTAACATGTGTCTTGATTGGATTCTTTAATTTGCCTGCTTTTGCAGCTTTGATTTCTTCAATTAGTTTTCTCTTACCATCTGTAATTCCTCTGGTAAGAGATCTTCTTTGTCTAGCGTTGAACAATTGGAATAATTTTTCTAATGACATGTTCTCTAGTTCTTCCTTAGGAATTCCTCTGTATGAAAATTCTTTAACCATGATTCATCTCCTCTGCTTGTGTTCTTCGAGTTTTAGTGTCCATATTATAGCATTCCTATCTTTGTTGCGAGGTCTCTTGCTTTTGCGGTATCTGTGAACTGAACAAATGCTTTTTTGCCGTAAATTGTTCTGGCAGTGTTAACATTTGTTACTTTTTCGTTGTATAGTGTGTTTACAGCTTCAGCGATTTCTGGCTTACTTGCAGATCTCTCTACAATAAAACAAATCTTACTTTCATTTTCAACCATTGCAAATGTTTTTTCTGTAATGTATGGTTTAATGATAATTTTACTTGCTTGATCTACATTCATTGTGTTTTCACCATTATCTCCAAGTGTGTTGATTTGATCTTTCCAATTTCTTCAATAGCTGATTTTGTATATACTGTTAATCTAATAGGATCTGAGCCTGGTGCTAAATCTAAAACGCTAAGATCTTTAACATTTGTTGCTTCGACTCCTGGTAATGCACCGATTGCTTTTGAAATATTTGTTGCATCTTTGGTTACAAACAAAACACTTTTTCCTACTTTTTTACTTCTTCCTCTAAGTCTTGATTGACCAGAGCGAGCTTTTCTTGCATCAAGTCTTTTGATATCTTGAGATAGTTTCAATGAATCTAAGACTTTGGTAATCTCACTTGTTTTAGAAATTGATTCAATGTCATCTGAAACAATAATTGGGAATGATTCAATTCCTTCTACTTTATGTCCTCTCGATTCGATTAATTCCTTTGATGCAGTAGCTGCAATTGCTGAACATAATGCTAATTTCTTTTCTTTTTTGTTTAATTTTTTGTAAATGACTTTTTCAACAATTGGTGGATGAGCTTGTCTTCCTCCTCTTGTGGATGCAACTTCGGCACCTTGACCTTGTCTTCCACCACCACCACCTTGGGCTCTTGCTACACGAGAAACACCTTGTCCTGTTGGAGGATCATTAGAGTCTGCAACTACATCCATTCCTGCTGTTGGTTTTCTTCCTTGTGGTTGGAATTTGTGTGAGTTTAGATTAGTGTAGGCTTTGTGAATCAATTCCTTTCTATAAGGTGTTGAAAAGACTAATGGAAGTTCAATTTCTCCATCTTTTGTTCCAGAAGAATTAGTTACTGTAGTTTTCATTATACAACTACCTCCAAGATATTTGGTTTGTTGACTTTGGCTGGAACGTTCCTGATTTGACTTCTTAGTTTGATTAATCTTCTATATGTACCTGGAACTGAACCTTTCAAAATTATGAAATCCCCTTTAACTAATCCAAAGTGTTTGTAACCGCCTTTAGGATTGATTTCAATTTGATTGTCGTCAGTATTTCCCATAATCATTATTCTTTTATCATATTCGACTCTTTGATGGAATCCCATTTGTCCTGCTCTTGGAACTGTATACATAACGTATTGTGGTGAGATTGGACCTAAAGAACCAAGTTCTCTAACTGTCTTTCTTGATTTGTGTTGTTTTTTCTTTGCACCATATCTTTGAATGACTCCTTGCCATCCTTTTCCTTTTGTAATTGCTGCAACATCAACACTTGCACCAGTTTCAAAAATTTGATCAATCTTGATTTCTTTGCCAAGTAATTCTTTAACATGATTGAATTGTTTTGCAATGTCGCCGCCACTCACTGATGCTTCAAAGATGTATGGCTTCTTTTGTTCTAAACCTGCAGCACTTGGAGATACTGCCACAATTGCAAAAATTTCTTTAATTTTTCCTAATCTTTTTTCTGCATTTTCTAATGCGCCTTCTTTATTTTTTAATGTAATTTCTTTTGCAATGTCTTTTGGAATATCTTCTGCATACACATCAAACTCTGCGTGTAAACCGTCATGATTTTTTGAATATCCTCTAACTCCTAAAATCAAAACTGGTGGAGTTACTAAAACAGTTCCTAAACTAACTAACTGCTTTCCTGCATTTGGTGTTTTATCTCTGTCATCAATGCTAACAATCTGAACACATCCTGCTTTGAATCCACAATGAGCTAAAATTTTTGGTTCTTCTGAATCTAATTTTGGCCAAGCACGAATTCTGGCTTCCATGCTTTTAGCACGTCCTCTAGGTAAGTATGCAAGACTTCCTCTACGTGGTTGACTGTGTTTTCGAGCACCCATTGTTAACACGCGTCATCGAAAACCCTCTATTAAACCAAGTGTTACTTGGTTAACCTACTATTTTTTAATGGTTAACCAACTGTGCCTAAAATTTATGGTTGAAGCAATTCTGTTGTAATGTTGTAAATTGTGTACGCTCCAATAATAATTCCAACTACACCCATTCCGATAGCTAACAATAAAAAATTCTTTTTTTCAGCCATTAGATCACATTCTTTGAGAATTAATAATTGCCAATGTTCCTAAAAGTGCTTCTTCTAATCTGACAGTTTCTGTTGCTTGATCTGGGAAAAAATTCAATGATTTTGCATTTTGAACATTTTTCATCTTGCCACCTAATATCTCATGAACTCCTTTTTCAGGAGAACCAAACACCAAGAGAGTTTCTTCATTAGATTTTACATATTTTGTAAGTTGTTCTCTTGTTGCAATTTTTCCTTTTCGTGATGTAATGATGATGTTGCCTTTCCATTCATTCATTAATGAAAAAAGATTTGCTCTCTCTTTTACAGAATATCCCCAATATTTTAAAATCTCTGACTTGTTAATTTCTTTCACTGATAATTTTGGATGGCCTTCTTTGAATTGAACTGTAACTCTTTTTCCAATAGGTGTTTTTCCAAAGAATGGAACCAGTTGATTTATTCCAACATCAACAAATCGTTTACCTTTTACGCTAATTACAATTCCTTCTCTGATATCTCCTTGTTTGATTTTTTTTGAATTTGCAGGGGTTACGTGGCTTGCAATTCTTAATGGTTGCAAAACTCCTGCAAATTTCAAATCATTCATTTTTGGAAACAGTCTTTTTCTCAAGAATTGTGGTGTTTCTAAATATTTTAGAATCATAACCATTAGATTTCCGTCTTGTTTATTTTGACCCTCTTGGTAAACATAGATTGTATCAATTTTAAAAATCGCACATGCACGTGCCAATACTGAAATTTTTCTAGTTTTGTCTATTTTTAGGGATTCATCAGAAAGTGATGATTCAGGAATTGCTACTGATAGTTTCAATGTTATCTAGTCTCACAAGTAGTTAATAGATTTAGTTTTGATTGTGTGGGTATTTTTCTTTAGCAGTTTTTGCATAGTTTGCAATCTGCTCGTCTGAAACTATTTCATACAATCCTGTTTCAGTTTTAATCTGAGCCATTCTAATTTGACTTGAATTTTCTTTGTCTTCACTTGCAAGATAAATTCCTGCAGAGGCCAATACAGCTGCATCATCTAATGAAAGATCTTTACTGTAAGTTTTCTCTAAGAAATCTGTTACCTGATCTGAACCAGAACCAATTGCAATAGCATCATATGAAATGTAAGTTCCACTAGGATCAGTCAAAAACAATTGCGGCGTTTTGTTAACTACTCCACCTAAAATCAAAGCAACACCAAAAGGTCTTACTCCTGCATATTGTGTATATTGTTGAGATTGATCTGCTAGATGTTTTGCAATTGTTTCAACTTCAACTGCTTCATCGTAAATCATTTTGTTACTTTGTGAGAAAAATCGTGCATTGTCGACTTGACTTCTTGCATCTGGGATGTATCCAGCAGCTGCAACCCCTACATGATCATCAATTTGGAAAATCTTTTGAGCAACATCTGAAATTTGTAATTTTCTAGTTTTTTCTTCTACTGCAATGACTATTCCATCTTTACATTTTACTCCAACAGCAATAGTCCCTCTTCTGACTGTTTCAATAGCATATTCTACTTGGTATAGTCTACCGTCTGGTGAGAATACGGTAATTGCTCTATCGTAACCTTGTTGTGCAGGAAGCATTTAATTCAAATGCTTTTGAAGTTTAATTTAAAGTCTGCTCATAATCTGAAATCAATATTTTCAAGATCGGAGCCTGAAAAGAACTGTTTTCCCACTATTTTCTTCGATCTCTTAAGTAATATTTTGACGTAATCAATGGAATGAATTTTGAAAACCTCTTAACGAGAATAATGAATTCAGATGTTAACATCAGACATAGCATCGTTACAGATGCTGACGGAAACATACTTGCAACAAATCATCGCGAAGGTGTGACAAATTATCTGTCACCAGAAGAAACTGCAGCTTCATTACAAAGAGCTGCAAGTTCTTGGAAAGGAAGAAAGGAATTAAGACCAAAAATTGGAGATGGACTATATGCAGTGGCTGCTTTTGAAAAAATTACAAGAATGACTTTTCCTTTAGGGAATGATCATTTAATTTTTGTAAGCATGGGCTCTGATACAGTTCGAGCGGATATGCATGAAGGTGGTCAGAAACAAATTGTTGAACATGTGTTAAACATTTTGAGTCGTGACCCCACCAAAGAATAACCTGAATAGTAATTATTCCCATTTTTTTTGTTTTCAAATGAAAGGTTAATTTTGTCTAGTGATTGTTTTATGGTATGGAATTCCAAATAGAGTTTTCTGGACATGAAAATATTCGTTCAAATCACCAAAAAACAATTGAAATTACTAAAGAATCTCATCTAACTCCTCAAGGTGATTGTATTGTTGGTGTTAATGCTACATCCAGTTGTGCTGATTTACCAGAAGAATTAAAACAAAAATTAAAAAATCCTAATTCAAAAATCATTTTCTCTATAGGTGTAGATGATGAAGAGTTTGTTGTAATTGGCAGAGGACATCCTGACTTGATATTGACTCATCAAGATGACATTGTAATTAGAAAAAGTGATTTTATTTGTCCTAGAACGCTTGCAATAAAATGTGATAAAGCATCTGATTTAGTTCCTAGAAAAATGATCTCTTTATTACAAAACCCTTTGGCAAAAGGAATTTTCACTATCAAAGTTGAAGAATAATGAGACAATTTTATACTCTATTTCTTTAGTTCAACTATGGGAAAAAAGACCAATTTTTTCATTTTAGTTCCTTTAGCAACTTTTGCTGCAATAATCATCGGATTTGGAATGTATAATACAATTTGTAAAAATTCAAACATTCCAATTAGTTGTTAAAAAAAGAAAGTTTGATTAGCAGTTTGCTAATGTTTGCCAAACTCCGATAACATTACCTTCAGTATCAGAAACTCTGGCGTACAAACCAAATTCTCCTACTTTGATTGATGGCATGACAATTTTTCCTCCTGCCGATTCAATCTTTTTTAGATGTTCTTCTACTGAGGGAACATCAATTACGATTACTGGATGCGGTCCTGTAGGATCTTTTGGAAGCATTCCTCCGTTGATGGCCCCTGGTTCAGTAGGTTTCATCTTCTCATCGGTAGGAGTGGTTGTTACCAAATGATAATCCATTTCTGGGAATTTGTTAATCTGCCACCCAAAAACATCTTCATAGAACTTTTGTGCTCTACTTTGATCATCATATGGTATTTCAAAGTGTACTACTTTGTTCATAAATCATATAAATTACTGATAACTGATAACTTTTTTTCCAGATTTTAATTCAAAGTAGTTTTCTTTTGTTTACACCAGCATTTGGGAGAGCATTGAAATTTTTGAGTTTTTTGATACATGATTAATGTTTGAATGCATTTTTAGCATAACTAGATGTGTATATTCATAAAAAACATACAGTAAAAACAATGCTTTGGTAAAATCTGGTTTAGCACGATTCTCTTAAATCATTACATTCTTTTCATTTTATGGTAAAACCTACCATTGAATTACCTATTTCAAAAAAACCAACTGATGCAGAATTAAAAAAATTGAAAGATTATTTTAAAGAAATGCCTGTTAGTGAAATTCTTACTGGGCTTAAATTTGCAAAAAATAGGTGGTCTGCAAAAGATGCTGGCACTTTAAAAGTTGGAAGAAAAAGCATTATTCAAAAAGAAGTTCATTCTGTAACTACAGAGCAAGCTCAATGGAGATTAAAAAATTGGAAAATGATGATTGCTAACTATAGAAGACGTGGTTATAGCTACCCAACAATTTCTCGAATTAAAAAAATCCTAATTCAAAAAAGTAAAAAGAAATCTAAGTGAATTGAAGATTCCATTTTTTGGACCATCTTCTAATTAGATATACTGCTATAGCATATGCAATTCCATTATGAATGATGATAGTTAGAATTGTTAGTTCTGGATTATTTCCTAAAATCGCATAACCCCAATCAAACCCTGTTTCCTCTGAGAATACTCTTTCATTATACACTGAAGTTTCATCAAGAGGATTTACAACTGCTTGAACTCCTGTTGAAATTGCACCAAAAACAATGAAAATCAAAAGATACCATCGTAATCTTTTCACTCTGTAGGATGCAACAATATCCATTATTGGAATAAAACAAAATATGGTTTGCCATGTAAGACTTACAGGACCTTTTGCAGGCATGGTGGTATGAATTTATGATTCCTATTTAGGATTACTAACAAATTCTTTGAACGAAAATTATTGTATCCATCCACGCTGTGTTAATTTTTCAACACTTGAAGATTTCACACATGCAGGTTCTCCTGAAATTTTGAAAACTAGTTCCATTGATTCTTTACATTGGATTTCTGTTGGTGCTACTCCTTGTTTGATCTGTTTGTGAGGTGCCAAATTCATTATATCTTCTTGCTCTGGTTCCGTGTCTTCTGATTTCATTGATAATTCTTCAGTTAACTCAACAGTTTTTTCTTCAGCAGGTGCTTTGTTTTTTTCACCAGTAGTCATTGAAAATGTCTCTTCTAATTCTACTGTTTTATCTTCTGAAAAAGCAAGAGGCATACTAAACAGAATCATAATTGAAAATAATGAAATTCCAAGTTTTCTCATTATTCTAAAAAAATCTCTCTAGTTTAAAAAGATGTTTTGATCTATAATTTAGATTATTTTGTAAATTCTAAATGAAAATGTCTGTTTTCTTCTCTACAATTTGTTGTTTCAAACTGTCTGGAACATCTGGAATTGTGGATTTTGTTTGTCCTGCAATAACACTGTGTGCTTCTTCTAAGATTGCAAGAGTATCTGCATTGGTTTCTGTTCCTACATTGAATGAGTCTTCTAATCCTACTGAAGATCCTGACATAACGTCTCCAAGAATTTGTGAAAGATCTTGCATTGATGCGTTAGCCTCAGGCATAATTCCACTTAATGATGGACTTAGTCCTTTGATAATTGACATACATGGACTAAGTGTTACCACTACATCTCCTAATTCTGATACTGTATCTAATCTGAGTTTGATTTGCTCCATGGATAATTTTGCTCCACTGACCATGTTTTTCATTTTTCTTACTTGGGCTAATTCCCCTGCATAGGCTTGAGCATAACCATTTTTGTTATTTTTTTGAGCATTTACTATTTTTTCAAAAATTGTATCATGTTTTTTCTGTAATTTTTCATTAATTCCTTCTAGTTTTGATATCTGAAATTGTAATTTTTTCTGTGCAAAATCTATCTTGTTTTTTAGAGGCTCATCCGGCTTTACTTTGCCCATTACTTTTTGAGAAATGCTTTCCCCACCTGCATTTGTCCAAGAATTGCTTAACATCCCTAAATTTCCTCATTCTGGCTCCAAATTTTTCTTTTAAAGAAATTTGTAACCACAACTAGTGTCACTGGAGTGACAGATAACCGTGGTTACATTATCCAAAGGTATATGTGAATATCTGAAAGCCTTTTCCTACGACATTGATTTCCAACTCATGAGTTGAACTTTCATCACTGCTAATGATATTGTATAGGTTTGGTTCAGACACTGAAAGCATACTTGATGATGATAAGTCAGAACCCAAATATTTTGGAGGTATGGGTTTTCCGTCAAGTAAAATTTCCAATTCAGCATCTCCCTCAGTAACGATGTTTACCTCTTTTGCATTATACAATAGTTTGATTGAACCTGTCTCTGAAACTAGTTCCATACTGTCATCATAATTCTTCCATTGTCCTACTGGGTAGAAATTATGCAAATTAATTTTATCAGGTTCTGAATATGTCACAATTTGCCCTGGTTGAAATCCTTCTTCACTTCCTAATTGATTTCTATTTTGTGCAAACTTGTAACCAAAATACAATTCTGGAGTTCTAAACAATGAATGCTCAAACTCTTCAATATCTACTAATGATGCAGCAGATGCAAATTGAATTCCCATTGCTTCAGATCTTTCTTTTAGCAACTGCTGAATAATTTTTTCAGTTTCTTGATATGCTCCTTCTCCAATATGATCATATCTGATATATCCTTCATGATCTGCAATGTATTTTCTTGGCCAGTATCTGTTTTCAAATGCCTTCCAAGTTTCCATATCATTATCCATTACAACAGGATAATTGATTCCATGTTTGTCAATTGACATTTGTACATTGTCTGGATTTTTTTCAAATTCAAATTCAGGTGAATGAATTCCAACAATTAACAATCCCTGATCTGAATATTTATCATCCCATGCAGTAATGTATGGTAAAGTTCTGATGCAGTTAATGCAACTGTATGTCCATATATCATATAGTACAACTTTACCTTCAACCTCTTTTTCTAATTGTTCAGGTGTAGTATTGAGATAATGTGCAATTCCCACCAAATCTGGTGCCATTTTGAACCTAGATTTGTCAATTTTACTGATAGTTTCACCAATGGTACTGGTCTGAACCTCTTCATCAAAGGTTGAAAAAACAATACTCATGATTCCAACCGCAGTTGTAATTGCAATTCCTAAAATCAACGCAGTCTTAAATTCACTTTTCATTTTATCACCCTAACAACAATAATTCATTGAGAAGTGGAAAGTTTGCAATATATGCCAACTGATTTGTAAATACCAAACCTCCTAAGACAATTATGAATCCTCCTAAAATTATGTTATAGTATTTTAGATGTTTACTCATTGAACGAATTAGTCTATTTGCTCTTGAATAAAATATTCCCATTAGAATAAATGGAATTCCTAATCCTAAAGAATAAACCAATAACAAATTAAATGCAACAGATGGTGTAGTGGCTGCTAAAGTTAGAATAGTTCCAAGTATTGGGCCTACACATGGTGTCCACCCTGCTGCAAAAGCTAATCCAAAAACAAATGACATTGGATAACTGGCTTTAGATCTTTTTGGAAAGAATTTTTTCTCCATATTTAATTTACTAATCTTTGTTGAAAGAAGCAAAAATGTTCCAAATCCAATTATGATGATTCCTCCTACTTGATTGAATCCTTCAATAAATTCTCCAGAAGAAGTTGATAGAACACTGTTAATGATCACTCCAAATGTTGAGAATACTATTGAAAATCCTAACACAAAAAATATTGAGTTTAGAATTATGTTAGAACGATTAATTGCTACTGTTTTTGAACCATCATTTTGATTTAGTTCTGAAAGAGTGGTCCCTGAAATATATGCCAAAAACGCTGGAATCATAGGAAGTATGCATGGAGCAGCAAATGATCCAAGCCCTGCAAGTGCAGCAATACCTAATGTGATTTCAGCCATGTATCAAAATCGTAATTTTTGCTTTAAAGCCTTCTTCCATATCTTTCCCCAATCATTATACAATCGATTTTTAATGGGGTTCTGGGTACTCTAATTGTGAACAAGCGTTTTCTAATTGTAGGCATAGTTTTGGGAATTGTAGTCACAATTGCTGTAGTTATAGGCTCTCCTGCTATAGGTGGCTTTGATGCTATGCGATAATCACATGAATTTTGTGTAAGCTTTATCAAAAATATCTAGTGTATCATTGATGTGTTTTTCAGTTAGCCATGCAGTGACAGAGACTCTTAGTCTTGCTTGATTTTTTGCTACAGTTGGATATCTAATTGGTTGAGCAAATAACCCCTTTTCAAACAAATATTTTCCAAAATCCATCGCTGTTTTTTCTTTTCCAATAATTATTGGAATTATGTGTGATGGTGATTTGATTTCAAATCCTATACTCCTAAGTCCTTTTGATAATTTGTTTGTATTTATTTCTAGTTTTTTTCTTTGTTTTTCTCTATTTGATGTAATGCGCTTCAGAGAATGTTCTACAAGAAATGATGGAAGTGCTGATGTATAGATAAATGATTTTGATTTATTGATACATAAATCAATAATGTTATTTTTTGCTGCAATGTATCCTCCGAATGATCCTAATCCTTTACTTAAACTGCTAATATACAAATCAACTTTCTTTGAAACATTAAAGTGACTTGGAGTACCTTTACCGTCTTTTCCTACAACAAAATCACCGTGAGCATCATCAACAATTGTAATCGCATTGTGTTTTTCTGAAAGATTTGTAATTTGTTTAAGTGATGAAAAGTCTCCATCCATACTAAAAATTCCTTCAGTTACAATAAACTTGGTTTTTGCTTTTTGTTTTAGTTTCTTTTCTAAATCTAAAATGTCGTTATGTTTGTAAATTACAATCTTTGCATCCGATAGTTTACATGCTTCAATTATACTTGCATGGTTTAATTCATCACTGAAAACAATGTCTCCTTTTTTTGCAATAGTTGAGATTGCTCCAAGATTTGCCATATAGCCTGTTGGATAAATCAGACTGTTTTGTTGAGACTTGTGTTTTGCAAGAATTTTTTCTAATTTTTTGTAGGATTCATCATTTCCTGATACTAGTCTTGAACTTGATTGTAGTTGTTTGTTTGAAATTTTTGTTGATGGAATTCCTAGATAGTCATTTGAAGACAAATTTAGTAGTTTTTTACCTTTGATAGTAATCTGTGCCCCTAGAGCCTTACCATACCTCAGGGTTCGATATAGATTATTTTTTCTAATTTGCTCTAATTCTGAATCAATAAAATCCAGTTTATGCTTTGAGGCCAATTTTTTCTATCATTTGACGGTCTTTTCCAGCCTCATTTCCGCCCATGGTGAGATATCCTTCAGTAATGATTCCGTTTGCGCCGCTTTGTAGAAGTTCTTCTCCTGCATCATTTAGTTTTGATTCTCTGCCTCCTGAAATTTTGATTACTGATTCTGGAAGTAAGAATCGTACCACAGAAAATATTCTAACAATTTCGGAATTTGGCAGATCGGTCTGAAGCTCTAATGGAGTTCCTGGCATTGCAACCAATATGTTAATTGTAACTTCTTCAGGATATAATCTTCCAAGCTCTAATGCTAACTCTAATCTTTGCTCTCTTGTTTCTCCTAATCCTATAATTCCACCAGTACATAATTCTAATCCTGCATCTCTTGCTATTCCTAACGTTTCTAATCTGTCTTCGTATGTGTGGGTTGTACAAATTTCAGAGAATTTTGATTTTGCAGTTTCTAAATTATGATTGTATCTTTTTACTTTGAGTTCTTTGAGTTTTTTTGCTTGTTCTGGAGTTAGAAATCCTAAACTACATTCAACACTAATTCCTACTTTATTGTTAATCTCTGAAATAATCTTACAAACTTTCTCAAAATCTTTTGGTGATGGTTCTCTCCAAGCTGCTACCAAACAATATGATTCAGCACCCTCTTCTTTGGCTTTTCTTGCTTTTTCTACAACTTCTTCAGGTTGAGGTAATTGGTATGTTTCAATACCTGTGTCAAAAAATGCTGATTGCCCACAAAATGTACAGTCTTCACTACATGCATTTTTCTTAATGTTGTTTAGTTGTTCTACATCGACTTTTTTCCCGTTAAAATCTTGTGTAATTTCATTAGCACAAATTGCCAAATCCTTGAGATTCTCTTCAGGAATGTTTAGAAGTTTTTCTGCTTCTATGGCATTAATGCCAATTCCAGAAAATACCTTTTCTTGACATTCTTTGATAAACTCTAAACTCATTGATTTAGTTCAAAATATTCCATTAATAAAATAATTGGAAAGGTTAACCTGCTAGGTATAGGGGGGTTAACAGTTAGATTACTTGATTTTTTGCAGATTTGATGGTTTGAATTGCCCTTTGAATTAATGAGTCTAGTTCTTTTTCTGCTATGGCTAATGGGGGCACAAGCATGACTATATTGCCTAGAGTTCTCAAATAGATGCCATTTTTCTTACCTTCTTCAAAGAAAATCTTGTTAATTGATTTTTCTGGTGAAATTGGAGTCTTTTGTTTTTGATCCTGTACTAATTCTATTCCCATAAGCATTCCTTTGTGACGAATGTCTCCCACATAATCAATTTTTGAAATCTCGTCATAGTATTTTTCAAACACTTTGGATGTTTTTTGGATCTTTTTTATCAGATTATTCTTCTTGTACATTTTCAAATTTTCATTTGCAACTGCAGCAGCAAGTGGATTTCCTGTAAACGTATGTCCATGGAAAAGATGTCTCCACTCATTAAACTCTCCCAAAAATGAATCATAGATTTTTTTATTTGCTAGAGTTGTTGCCATGGTCAGATATCCTCCTGTTAACATCTTACCATATGCAACAATATCTGGAGTAGATTTTTGCTCATCATATTGTAACATAGAACCTAATCTTCCAAAACCTGTTGCAATTTCATCTAAAACAAATAGCACGCCATATTTTTTACATAACTGAGAAATTTTCCTTTGAAATCCTTTAGGATAAATTATTACACCTCCAGCTACTTGTGCACCACTCTCCATAACAAACGCTGCAATATCTTCTTTCTTTCTAAATCGTTTTTCAATTTTATCTAAACAGTAATTTTGATAATCTGCAATTGTCATTTTTTTTGGGAATCTGTAATTATTTGGAACTGGAAATTGTATTGTTGAAAATAATTGTTTTTTAAATTTACCAAAAAACTCTGGTACATATCCAACTGACATTGCACCAAATGTATCTCCATGATATCCATTTTCAATTGTTGCAATCTTTATTTTTTTCTTTTCACCAATGTTTTTCCAATATTGTAATGATAGTTTGATTGCAATTTCCATTGCAGAAGAACCATTGTCTGAAAAAAATACTTTGTACATTCCAGGTGAAATTTTGATAAGTGATTTTGCTAGTTGCTCAACAGGCTCATTTGTAAGATTAAACATGGATGTGTGTTGTGATATTTTGCTTTGATTTGTGATTGCTCTGACTAACTGAGGGTTTGAATGCCCCCATACATTACACCACATTGATGCAACTGCATCAATCATTTTGTTACCTTTTGAATCTGTTAACCAGACACCTTTTGCCTTTGAAATGTTGGTAAAATCAGACCATTCTTTCATCTGGGTGTTTGGATGCCATACGGAACTAGAATTTTTCAAGTATCTTGAATATTGACAATCTTCATAAAAATTCAACGATAAAGTTAATCAAGCATGATTCAAGAAAGATCTTGTTGAAATCCCTTTTTGTGGCAGGAACTGATACTGATGTAGGTAAAACGTATGTCACAGCAGGTCTTGCAGTTACTTTACGTAAATTAGGAATAGATGTTGGAGTGATGAAGCCATTTGCTGCAGGAATTGCACAGAAAAAAGGTTACAAATCTGAAGATGTTGAGATTATTGCAAAAGCTTCTCAAACAGATGATCCTGAAAACCTTGTAAATCCACAATTTTTCCCAATTCCTGCTTCACCATACACTGCTTGGAAAAATCTAAAGATAAAACCAAAGATTAGCACCGTTATCTCTGCATACAAGAAACTCTCAAAATCACATTCTATGCTTTTAGTTGAAGGAATGGGAGGCATCATGACTCCAATTCTCAAAGATTACTATGTGACTGATTTAATCAAAGACATGAAAATTCCTTCTGTTATAGTTACAAGAACTAAAGTTGGAACTGTTAACCATACTATGATGACTGTAGAGATGTGCAAAAAATACAAAATTCCAGTCAAAGGAATCATCATAAATGATTTTGATTCAGATGGTTACAAAGTAAAGGAACTTACACGTGACCTCAAAAATCTAACAAACGTACCTATTTTAGGTTCAATTCCATTTATCAAAGACATGAGTGATTCTTCTTTGTATAGAATCTTCAAGAAAAATCTTAACATGAACTTAATTTTAAAGTGATAATATGACATTCAAAGAATATCTTTTCAAAAACTTGTGGATTCAAGTTGTTATTTCATTAATTGTTGGTCTTGGTGTTGGATTAATTCTTGGTGATGATGTTGGTGTTGGTCTGGATGATGAAACACTAGATACGATGTCTGATTATCTCAAAATACCTGCCAACATATTTTTGAGTGTTATTTTGATGATAATTGTTCCATTAATTTTTGCATCAATTGTAGTTGCCATTACTAATTTGGGAGTACAAAAAAAGATGAAGACTCTGGGATTGGGAATTGGTGTATATTTTGTAATTACTACCACTATTGCAATTTTGATTGCAATTACTCTTGCTTCAATTATTGCCCCTGGAAGTATTTTGGATCTTACAGCACTTCAAGAAACACACGACTTGTCTGATGCAGATTTGAAAGTGACTGAAGGATTTTCCCTAGATGATATTCCAGATACAATATCAAATGTTATTCCAAGAAATCCAATTGTTTCATATCTTGAAGGACAGATGTTTAGCATTTTGATTATGGCAGTTATTGTTGGTCTATCTATGGCTGCACTTCCAAGAGATTCTGTAAAACCTTTGTTGGATTTACTAGAATCTATCCAGAAAGTTACGTTATACATCCTGCTTATGGCCATGAAGATTGTCCCCTTTGCAGTTTTTGGTTTGATTGTCGGCATGGTTGCCAAAGTAGGAGTAGAAACTATGGCTGGTCTAGGAGTTTACATGGCAACAGTAATTCTTGGCCTTGGAGCTATGTTGCTAGTTTACACAATGATAATCAAGATTGTCGCCAAAAGGCCAATTTCCGCTACATTTTCAAAATTCCGTAATCCACAAACTTTGGCATTCTCTACTGCAAGCTCAATGGCAACAATGCCAATGACACTGAAAACTGCAGAAGAAGATCTTAAACTTGACAAACGTGTTTCAAAATTTGTAATTCCTCTTGGAACTACGGTTAACATGGATGGAACTGCTCTGTATCAAGTTATTGCTGTTTTCTTTTTAGCACAACTCTTTGCAATCGAACTAAGTGTTTTGTCCATACTTGTAATCATTGTTACTTCTCTTTTAGCTTCCATTGGAACTCCTGCAGTACCCGGGGCTGGCACAATTGTATTGTCTACTATTCTCATTACCGTTGGAATTCCACCAGTTGGAATTTTGTTATTGCTTTCAGTAGATAGAATATTGGATATGATTAGGACTATGGTAAATGTTACAGGTGATCTTACTGCGAGCTGTGCGTTTGATAAAATAACACGAGATAAGGAATAGTGTTACCAAAAAATAAACTATTGACTATATTCGTAAAATTTTGAATTTGTTTGCTCCTCCAACGTTACTGAATTGAGCAATCTCAAAAATTATTTTTGAAAAAGTATTGTTTTGTTTTTCAAGCACAAATGATCTTCTATTAGTCTCGATATTTTCTGATAATACTAGCCAAATGTTTTCTTTCTCTGGTTGAATTTTCTCTAAATCTTCTAGTTTTTTGTTAATTATTCTTTGATCAGATGATTTTGGTATACAAATGATCAGAGATTTTTTTTCATCTTTTTCTAATGTTTTGATTCCTGGAATTACTATGTCGATTTCTTGTCCTTGATATTCTACTTTTCTTTGACTGGAAATCAATGAATTTGTTAGTAAATAATGTAATAATCCTGTAGCAAGAACCCCTACTACTTCATCTTTTTCCCCCATTGTGATAATTTTATCATAACAGTTGTCAATAACCTCATTAATTATAACATCAAATTTTTTCTCAGAGATTAACTGTGGAATGGTTTTTGAATTGTTTATGTACTCAAATAGATAATCCTTGATTGGATTTACCTCTTCATCCATTATTCGTTAAAGACGTAGCGTCTTTCGCCTCTAGATTCTCTGTCTGTTTTGACATGTACTAGAGCAAATTCTTTTGTTGTTTGTAACATTGATTCATTTGGTGATAGTTTATTTTCATGTAATTTTTCATATTCCTCCCAAGTGAGTTTTCTTCTTTCTCCAATCTCTGCCTCTAGATTCATGTTCTTTACAATTTCTTTGTATTCTGGTTGGATAACTCCGCTGAATACCATTGCACTACTACCACTACCATATGATCCAAATCCTACTCTTTTTCCTTCCAAATCAATTCCTTTTTGGAATTCATATTCTAAACTACTTCTGAATCCCAAGTAAAGTGATGCAGTGTAGAGATTCCCAATCATACTTGATGCAATAAGTGAACTTGCTAATTTTGCTTCGTATACTTCTTGATATTCTGGAGTCTTAGTAAACAATTTTGTAAATTCATGATCTTTTGCCATAAACTCTTCATCTCCTAGAACTGACTCTATTGTTCCACGAGGATCTTTTGGTACTGGTTCTTCAGTTCCTATTTCTTGCAATACTCTCTTCCATCTTGGAAGTTGTCTCCACTCATGTCTAACTAAATATGCTAATGCTTTCTTTCCCATGTTACTGTATGGTAAGTGCATGTTGATGTAATCCATATGATCAAGAATTGTTTCACCTGATTCTATCTTGATTAATCCAGTCGAAATCACTTTTTTCTTGTATGCCTCTAATGCTTTTCTAACTTGAATCATGTAAAGCAAATTAGAATACTGACCATGTACAATTGGTGTTTCTTTTCCAAATGGTCTGTAAAAATCATATTCGTCTTTAATTGATGTGGATGTTACTTTAGGATCAAATGCTAATAATCTAGGGTCGTCATTTAGAAGCATTACAACTGCCCCTGCACCTTGAGTCATTTCACCACTTGAACCCATATCATATTTTGCAATATCTGATACTACCACAAGAGCATACTTTCCTTCTGCTTCTCCTGCCCTAATCCAATTTGTGTTATCATATAATGCATAAGAACCACTAACACAGGCAAATTTTGTTTCAACTCCACCACAGTGCTCAAATGCACCTTGTCCGTAAACTTGCTCTAACATTCCAATCACATATGAGTTCATAGCCTTTGATTCGTCAAATGATGATTCTGTTGATACGTATAATCTTCCAATATCTTCTGGTGATAGTTTGTTTTTTTGCATAATTTTCAAACATGCATTTGCTGCAAGAATTGCTGGGTCTTGATTTGCATCAACAATTGCCATTTGAGAAACTCCAAGACCTTTTTGTAATTTTACTGGGTCTAATCCTCTAGCTGCTGCAAAATCTGCGGCATCAATGTATAGTCTTGGGATGTATATTGCAATATCATCAATTCCAGCTGCCATAAGCTTGCCTCCGAGATTTTACTAATAAGGCTTGTGTGTCAATTTCTATCAAATATAGGGGGAATTTTTATGATTTTTTTGTACTATTTTCGGTAATTGATCGCTAATTTTTTGATTTTTCTAGCTCAATTTCAAAAGTTTCTACAAATACCTCATATGGCTGTGCTCCAAATAATCTAGTAATATTACCATCAGGCCCAATAACAAAAAATGCAGGCGTACCTCCTAATTCTAAACTTCTAGCATCTTCATTACTGGCAAGAATAGTTTGAGAATGAGTTCCTTTTGTCATGCATTCAGACCATTGTTCAATGTCTAATCCTATTTCTTGAGCAAATCTAAGTTGGTTGTCTGATGATGCCCATCCATTATTTTCTCCTGTCCAATTGTTATACAAAATGTCATGATATTCCCAAAATAGTCCTTGATCACTGGCACAGTGGGCTCCGTGAGATGATGTTACTGAATCAGGACCGATAATATTGTAATCTTTGAAGATCATTCTAACTTTACCTGTATCCACATAATTTCTAATGATGGATTCTTCTGTGGAATGAAAGAAAACATTACAAAAATGACATTGATAATCTCCAAATTCTACTAGAGTAACAGGAGCATCAGTTTTACCGAGAATTGGTGAGCCGTTATCCAAAAACGTCATCATGGTAATTTTTGGTGGTCCAGATTCTTGAATTGTGGGAGCACCTTCAATTTTTAATTCTGGTTCATTTGAAAAATTATCAAATCCTAAAAATACGGCAACCAATACAACTGCTGAAATCCCAGCACCGATAACTATTGATGGACCATGAATCAATGATTTTCAGGTTGTTTTCAGACATTTAGTCTTTTGTAGTATAATTTGAGAAATTTTATATTTTAACTCTGCTCTTTTTCTTTCTTCTTCTGCTCTTTCTTCTCTTGTTGTTCTTTCTTCTTCTGCTCTTTTTCTTTCTTCTTCTGCTCTTTCTTCTCTTGTTGTTCTTTCTTCTTCTGCTCTTTTTCTTTCTTCTT
>NZ_JANQTA010000010.1 GCF_028278985.1 Candidatus Nitrosopumilus sp.
TGTTGACAGATACAACAATGAAGCAAGTTACAAGGATTGGTTTGACAAGTCTTATCCTGAATACGATTCTATTTACCAAGCAGTTGGATTAGAAGAACCTAAAGAACTTGCTGTATTTGTTGATCCTGAGCTTGATCCACAGTACTACATTGACAGATACAATAGTGAAATGACATACAAAGATTGGTTTGATAAAACATATCCTGACATGACAATTTATGAAGCAGTTGGATTAGAAGAACCCGTCAAAGAAGAACCAGAATTTGGAGAATGTGGAGAAGGAACAGACTTGGTTGATGGAACATGTGTTATTGTTGATAATTCACAGGGAGGCGGTTGTCTTATTGCAACTGCAGCATATGGCACTGAACTAGCTCCTCAAGTACAATTGTTAAGAGAAGTTAGAGACAACACAGTAATGAGTACTTCATCTGGAATGGCATTCATGACCGGCTTTAACCAATTGTACTATTCATTCTCACCAACAATTGCTGATTTGGAAAGAGAAAACCCAATTTTCCAAGAAGCAGTTAGAGCATTTATCACCCCAATGGTTTCTACTCTTTCAATTATGACATTAGCTGATAGTGGTTCAGAAATTGAAGTGCTTGGATTAGGAATCTCTGTTATTGCATTGAATCTTGGAATGTATATTGCAGCACCTGCATTAATTGGATTCAAGGCTAGAAAATTCTTCAAAAACTAGCTCAAGGCAATTTAGTAAAAGAGTAGTGAAATTTATTTTCTAATTTAATAAAAATACGCGTAAATGGAACATAAGTTGCAGAAAAATCTCATTTTGAGCGTATTTTGTGTTATTTGTCTAGTCTCAATTCCATTAGCCCATGCTGAAATGGAGTTTTCATTTGAGTTTGGAGAACTTGGAAGTGGTGATGACCAATTAGATAATCCAACTGGTGTAATAGTTAGTACTGATGGGAAAGAAATCTATGTTGTTGACAAAAATAACAACAGAGTAAATGTTTTTGATGATGACGGAGATCATGATTTTGAATACGGAACTTTTTGTGATACTGCACAAATCCAAAATTGTAATGATGATGCAGATGGAGCAAATGATGACGGAGACGGACAGTTCAACAATCCCCTAAGTATAGCTCTTGATGCTTTTGGAAAATATTTTGTTGTAGATGCAGACAATGAAAGAATTCAAGTTTTTGATGATGATGGCGAATTCGAATTCAAGTTTGGTTCATCAGATAGTGGAGATGATGAACATCTTGGAGGTGCAGAAGGAATTGTTGTTCAAGACGGAACACGAGACATCTTTGTATCAAGTTCAGAAAGTGATTCGATTTCAGTTTTTAGTTCAGCTGGAAGTTTTGAGTTTGATTTTGATTCATTTGATGGAAATGAAGAATTTAGAAATCCATCAAGTTTGATAATTGATAATACAAATGATATTCTATTTGTAGCTGATTCTGGAAATGATAGAATTGTAATGTTTGAGCTTGTTACAAGTACAACATGTCCTAGTGACACTGTTGAATCAGTTGATGGTATTTGTTTTGTAAAAGAATTTGGTTCTTCAGGTGATGATGAAGGCGAGTTCGATGATCCTTCAGGATTAGCTTTTGATGGTTCAAATGACTTACTTTATGTTGCAGATTCAGACAATGATAGAATACAAGTTTTTGAAATTATTGATGGAACAACATGCCCTAGTGGAACAGAAGAAATTGTAGATGGAGTATGTTTTGTTGAAGAATATGGAACTTCAGGAGACGGAGATGGGCAGTTTGACACGCCTATAGGAATTGCATTAGACTTGACAAATGATCTGTTATTTGTAGCAGATTCAGACAATGATAGAATTCAGGCAATATCACTCAGTTCTGAGCCTACAGTTCAGATTCCTGACAAACCTGAGAATCTTAAAGCTTCAGCAGTTTCTCCAACATCAATTATTCTTACTTGGGATGAACCTGAACTAGATGAAGCGATTCCAGAAATTACTGGATACAAAATTGAGTATAGAGTTGGATCTGGAGATTACATTACAATAATAGAAAACTCTGAAAGTAAAACTACATCATTTATTCATAAAGGATTGGGAGAAACTGAAACATACTATTATCGTGTATACTCAATAAACTCTGAAGGAACAAGTAATGCATCATCACTTGTTTCTGAAAAGCCAGAACACACAACAACGCCTGCCGCACTAACTGCAACTGCAATTTCACCTAGTCAGGTAAAGTTAACATGGTTGCCTCCATCCCAAACATTTGGTCAATCAATTGACGGATATGAAATAAAACGAGAAATAATACCTGGAGTTTATGACATGGTAGGAAATACTAATGGACAAACAACATCATTCATTGTTTCTAATTTAGCAACAGATAAGTCATACACCTATGCTGTATCAGCAAAAATAGGATTTGGTTCAACACAAGAATCAAATTCTGCATCTGCTACACCTAGAGAAGATTCTACAGATACATCAGAAGAACCAATTACTTCAACTGAAGTTCAAGTAGCAATTTCCTCACCTCCAATAAAATTACGAGCAGAAACAGAATCTGTAAAATCAGTGGAGCTTACATGGAGTGAACCAGTAGATAACGGAAATTCAGAAATTGTAGGTTACAAAATTGAATCCAAAAAAGACAATGGATCATTTAGTTCAGTAGTAGAGAACACACAAAGTACATCAAGAATTTATATTCATTCAGGACTTGTAACTGATTCAAAATATACATACAGAGTTTCAGCAATTAATGCAGCTGGAACAAGTGAACCATCAAACGAATCAACAGCTACTCCAAAAATAACAGGATTAGAGATTAGTCCAGTTGGAACATTATCAATAGATGAAGGAAAATTGTTGTCATTTACTGTAAAACTAACAGATAGTACAATTAAAGACCCAGTTTTTAGTCTAAAGAACGCTCCTACAGGCACAAAAATCATTTCAAATACGGGAATGTTTACTTGGACTCCAACAAGTACTGATGGTGGAAAAACTTACACTTTTGATGTAGAAGTAAGAAAAGATGGAATGTTTGACTCAAAGTCACTTAGCATTACTGTAAATGATTCCATTAAAGGAACAGTACCAGTTGATGAACCTGAACCAGATGATGAACCTGATGAGTTGGGATTAGCTCCATTTGTTGATGAATCAAAAGATCCACAAAGTTATGTTGACAGATACAACAATGAAGCAAGTTACAAAAAATGGTTTGATGATAATTACTCCGAATATGATTCAATTTATGAAGCAGTAGGACTAGAAGAACCATCTGAAGAAGAGCCCATAGTAGAAAAACCAGAACCAAAAGAACCAGAGCCAGAAAAAAAATTTGGATTTTGTGGACCAGGTACCAAACTAATTGAAGGGGTATGTACGATTGTTCAAAAACCAGTTCAAAAACCCTGGTGGCAATTCTGGTAATTATACAAAAGTTAAGTTTTAATCACAATACTCTGTGCTGTTTTTAATGGGAAAACTAAGTAGGAACCTAAGAATCTGTGGAGATTGTGGTATAGTATACACTTCTGTAAGTTTTACAAAGTATATCGATCAGTGTCCCATTTGCAAATCCAGACGATTTGAATCGATTCCAATAAAGTCTGATGGGGATTAGTTCAACATAGATTTTTTAGTAGAAAAGATTTCTTTATCTCAATGTCTGAAGATCCTGAAATTGAAAAAATCAAACAAAGAAAATTAGAAGAGATGTTAAGACAGCAGAACCAACCACAGACAGAACCTGGAATTGTAGATTTGAATGATTCAAATTTTCAACAGATTATTTCATCAGAAACCCCAACTCTAGTGGATTTCTGGGCAGAGTGGTGCGGACCATGTAAAATGATGCACCCAGTTTTTGAGAGTTTAGATAAAAAATATCCTAAGATAAAATTTGCAAGAGTTAACGTTGATCAAAATCAAGGCATTTCAATGAAATATGGAGTACAGTCTATTCCCACATTTATCATGTTCAAGGCAGGCATGGTAGTTGATCAAATGATGGGCGCAGTAGGTGCTCCTGGAATCCATATGATTTGTAAAAAACATTCTGCAGATTAATTAGCACTAGTAATAATAATTATCACTAGTTAAATATCATTAGAGTATGAACAATATTGTAAGATTGGTTGTCACCTGATTACAATAGTTTCAGGTCTTAAACCTTCAAACGTCCAACCACTATGAAATGGAAACTTTCGTCAGAGGACAAAAGTTACTGGCCTAAAGTTTCATTTCTTTAATTTTTACCACTATGAAAAAAAATCCTAGTACTTTAAATGAAATTTTTGTATAAAATAATTATGAAACCACATAGTTGTTGCGAAAGAAAATCAAAGTATCTTATTGAATATGATACGGGTTCTCAATACAAAGTATGTGAAAAATGTTTCAAAGACAAGTATTGGTCAAGTTTCATAATTTCAAAAGAAGTAATAGCTTAAAATTAATATGCATAAGCTGCTTCTTTTTCTCTTTGGATACGAACTATATCATTTAGAATTTCTTGCTCTTCTGTACTAAGTTTGTGCATGAATCGATTTAGCAACATTTTTGCTTCATGTGAAGGTGGAAATGTATAGTACACATCTTCTTCAAACAATTGTCTTCCAATTGTTGCATCTTGAACAGAACAAGCAACTTCATCTCCAGTTTTAGCTGAAGATACAGTTTTTTTATCTAGTTGAAGTTGATGAACTACTCCAACCTTTCTGCCAGTCATATTCATGAAAGGTACTTTTTGTTTCAAAGTTCCAACATCTACCTTAACTCCAAAAACTGCAGGATTATTATTTCTGAATACCATTCCTTTCATGAATGTGAATTTTGAAATTGGGGTTAATTCAGAAAATATTGCATCTTCTTCGTTTGCTGAATCTTCTTCAACCCAAGCATTGTAATTATCAATTAAACTGTAGATTACTTTATCCTCAAAGATTTTGATATGGCTATCTTCTGACTCGTCTTTTGCATCAGGTAAAATTTTTACATTAAATGCGAGCACAACTCCAAGATGTCTATCTTTATCTTTGATTGCCTTTGCTTCCATAATATCACGCCTGTTAACAGGACCAATGTCAGCCTTGGCAACAGGTACTTGGGAGCGTCTTAACATTTCTACAATTGCTTCTAGTGAACCAATTGTATCACATTTGAGAGTAATTCCATTAGTCTCAGTATCTACAAAGACAGATTTCATTTCAGACTCAATTTGTTTAGTATATTTTGCGATCTCTTCATCATTTGATGCCACATAAAGAGTACTTCCAGGTAGAACTCCTTCCAGTTCAGGAGATGCAATCTTTAATCCAGCAGCAGCATCCACTTGAGGAACAGGTTTGAATTTATCTCTAGGATCTCTCATCTCGTCAAGAGGTTTTGGGAGCAAGAGCGCTTTTGGTTTAGCAACAATCACAGAATCTCTTTTTGCTACAACTATACTATCTTCCTTTTTGATAGAGCCATCAATCAGGATAATATTTGCAGTCTGGCCTAGTCCAACTTCATCATTTACTTCAAGAACAATTCCTCGTGGTTCTTTTTCCTCCTGATCTAGTCTTTTTTGGAGGTATTGTTGGGTCAATCCTACCAAGACACTCAGTAATTCAGGAATGCCAACACCTGATCTAGCAGAAATAGGAACAATTGCAATTTCAGATTTGAAATCCTTTACACGATAAAATGCCTCAGACTGATATCCTAAAATGGACAATGTACCTACAACATCATAGATTTTCTGATCAAGATCTGCTTGAATAGTAGCATCTTGTTCTTTGATTGCTTGTGAAATGAATTGTGTTTCTGATTTTCTCCATCCAGAAATTTGATCACATTTGTTTAGAGCAATGACAAATGGAACTTTTCTACTTTGTAAAATTTTCAAGCTTTCGTTGGTTTGTGGTTGGAATCCACGATTTACATCAACAACTAAGATTGCAATATCAGCTGCAGAACCTCCTCGTGAACGAAGATTAGTAAAAACTTCGTGTCCAGGAGTATCAATAACTAAAATTCCAGGAACTTTATTTTCTGCTTTTTCAAGTTGTTTGTATAAAGGACCGCATGTTTCCTTGATTGTTTCAGTTGGAAGAAAACTAGCACCAATGTGTTGAGTAATTCCACCTGCTTCTCTACCTTGAACACCAGTTCCACGGATTCTATCTAAAAGAGATGTTTTACCAGAGTCTACGTGACCAAGAACTGCCACTATGGGCTGACGAATTTGCAAAACAGATCACTCAAATGCTACCCTCGATTCGTGATCAAAACTTTCTTGTGAATCTGATGCGTGAATGATGTTTTCACTAAATCCAAGTCCAAAGTCACCTCTAATAGAACCAGGTGCTGCTTCAAATGATTTGGTTGCACCAATCATAATTCTTGTAGTTGCAATTGCATTATTTCCTTCAATAATTGCAGCTACTACAGGACCTGATGTGATGAACGATGTTAATTCTCCAAAGAATGGTTTGTCTTTATGTACATCGTAGAATTTTTCTGCTTGTTCTTGTGTAAATGTGAACATTTTTAATTTTAAAATTTTGAAACCTTTTTTCTCAAATCTAGAAACTACTTCGCCAACAAGATTACGAGCTACTGCGTCAGGTTTTACAATGAATAATGTTTGTTCTGTCAATTTACTTTCTTCTAATTCCGCCTTTGACGTATTTTTCGGTCCACTTTAGTTTTCTTGGATCTCGTTTTAGTTCTAAGAAATTCTTTTTACATTTTGCAGAACAAAACCACAAAACAGAACCATCGTTTTTTGCTAACATAGTTCCAGAACCTTTTGCAACAGGTCGGCCACAGAAACTACATGGTTTAACTAAAAGACTCATCTAAACACCTATTTGATCTTCTTTGCTTCTCTTTCTGTTTCTCTTAGCATGAGGATTTCTCCCATTCTAACAGAACCTTTTACGTTTCTAGTAAGAATTCTTCCTTTATCCTTACCTGTAAGAACTTTAACTCTAACTTGAATTACTTCACCAGCAATACCAGTACGTCCAACAATTTGAATAATTTCAGACTGTATTACTTCTTCAGCAGTTGCACTCATTCTTCACTCTTACCGCCTTTAATTTTAGCAATTGATGATACAACTTGATCTACGATGTGTTGTGCATCACCAGCATCCAAAATTGCTGCAGCGGCAGAAGTAATGTCAATTCCCAATGACTTGCCTAATTCTTGCTTGCTTGGAACAAATGCAAATGCTGCACCTTGTTCTTCACATAGAATTGGAAGATGAGCTACTACCTCTGGTGGTTCAACATCTTCGGCGATAACAATTAGTTTACTGGTACCACGTTCGATTGCCTTGGTTGCTTCGTTGGTTCCTTTCTTGACTTTACCGCTGGTAGAAGCTACTCTAACGGCCTCTAAGATTGGATTAACGAGGTCCTCTGGCGTCTCAAATTTAACATAATATGCTTTTCCCATACTTCGTCACCCTAAGGTTCATTCTCCATTCCCTTCATCCTTTCGTTTGGTTTTAAAAGTGTTATCTGGCGATGATGGACTTTACTTTTTGGAGATATTCAGACATCAGATTATCTAGTTTCTCTTGACTTTCAGCTTCGGCATATACTCTAACAATTGGTTCTGTCCCACTAGGTCTAATCATAACCCAATTTTTTGGATCCAGTGAAATTTTGATGCCATCAGTAGTGTCAGAATCCGGAAATTCTTCTTTTAGGGTGGAGATTAAGATTGGAACATTTTCCTGAGAACAAGAAACTTTGTCTTTGGTTGTAAATGAGGAAGGTAATTTTTGAATTTCATTTGAAAGAGAGTCTCCAGATGTAGCTAACAAGTCCAACATCAATGCCAAAGTCATACAACCATCTCTAACTTGATTATGTTTTCCAAACATGAAACCACCATTTTCCTCAAAACCTATCAAAGCGTTAGTTGGAACCATCTTTCTAGAGACTTCCACACTTCCAACTTTTGTTCGAATAACTTTCGAATCAAATTTTTCTGCTAATATCTCGGTATTCGAACCAGAATTCAAACAAGTTACTACCAAAGAATTTGGATTTTTTTGTAAGATATGTTGTGTCAACACTAGTGCGGATTTATCACCAGTTAATATTTCTCCTTTGTCATCACAGAAAATACTTCTATCTCCATCACCATCAAATGCTATTCCAACATCTGCATTATTTTCTTGTACAACTCTAGATAATTCTGATAAATTTTGTGGAGTTGGTTCAGAACCTCTTCCAGAAAAATTGCCATCTATTTTTTCATTTACAAGAAATGTTTGACAGTTTAGCATCTTGGTAAATTCAGGAGCAGTAACAGCTTGTGCTCCATTTCCTAAATCTAAGACAACTTTGAAATTTTTTGATTCTATTAGTTTAGAATCAACTTGTGAAGTGATTCCATCAAGATATGCTTGAATTGCACGATCTTCAGTTCCAGTAGTTCCCCATTGGGGAGGATTTTCAATCCAACGCTTTTGCAGGTAAATATCTTCAATGATTAATTCATCTTCTCTTGAAATCTCTACACCATCACTAGCTGCAGGTTTAATTCCATTATACTGAGGAGGATTATGAGATGCAGTAATCATTATTCCTCCAGAATATCCCAAAGTCTTTACAGCAAATTCTAAACAAGGAGTTGGAACAATTCCTGCAACATTACAATCAATTCCTATTGAATTTAGTGCAGAGGTAACAATTTTGCAAATAACTGGACTTGATTGACGACCATCATACCCAATCAATATCGGCCCTTTCTGAAAATAAGTTCCAATTGCCAAAGTCATATCATGAACAAATTCTAAAGTAAAATCTTCAGAAAATACTCCTCGAATTCCATTTGTTCCGAAAAATTTCGCCACAACATATTGCAATAATAGATAAATTTGTGTTTAATGGCAGTCCCGTTGCGGGAGTCGCCCAGCCTGGTCAAAGGCGTAGGGCTTAGGACCCTATCTCTTAGGAGTTCGTGGGTTCAAATCCCACCTCCCGCACCACAATAA
>NZ_JANQTA010000003.1 GCF_028278985.1 Candidatus Nitrosopumilus sp.
CCGTTGCGGGAGTCGCCCAGCCTGGTCAAAGGCGTAGGGCTTAGGACCCTATCTCTTAGGAGTTCGTGGGTTCAAATCCCACCTCCCGCACCACAATAAATTCTGTGAATGATTAATAATGAGAAAAACTCCAAAAAACAAAGTCATGAGAAAAACAGTTGTAGGAATTACTGTAGTAGGAAAAGATAGAGAAGGAATTGTAGCTGCTTTTACAAATTTTGCATTTTCTAAAGGAGGAAACATTGAAAAAGTAAATCAAAATGTTGTCAAAGGTCTTTTTGGTATGTATCTAGAAGTTTCATTTTCAAAATCAATCAATGTAAACAGTTTTGATTCAGAGATCCAAAAATTAGCTAAAAAGGAGAAAATGGATGTAAGTACACATCACGAAACAAATTCACAAAAAAATATTGCAGTTTTTGTTACAAAGGAACCATTATGTCTTGAAACTATACTAAAGAATGTAAAATCATTGAAAGGAAAACTTTCTGTAATTGTAGGAACAGAAAGAACACTTGAAGTAATTGCTAAAAAAGCAAAAATTCCATTTGTTGCAATTGAAGAAAAAAATCAACAAAAAGCAGAGGATCAACTAATTGAAATTTGTAAAAAATACAATGTAGATTTAATTGCACTAGCTAGATACATGAGAATTCTAACACCAAATTTTGTATGGAGATATCCAAATAGAATTATCAATATTCATCCCTCATTACTTCCAGCATTTCCAGGTGCATTAGCTTATGCACAAGCATTTGAAAGAGGAACAAAGATTGTTGGAGTTACATCTCATTATGTAACAGAAAACTTAGATCAAGGACCAATTATTTTCCAGGATTCTTTTAAGGTAGATCCAAACGATACACTTGAAAAAATAAAATCTAAAGGACAGAAACTTGAAGCAGATACACTTCTTAAAGCAATGAAGATGCATTTAGAAAACAAATTAGAAGTTCGTTGGAGAAAAGTTCACATTAAATCTAAGTGAATTAAATGACAGAAATCAAGGCTAAATTTGATCCTGAATTAAGAAAATCTATTAAAAATAAGAGTCAAGTTGCAATTATTCCAATAGGATCTATTGAGCAGCATGGTCCACATTTACCAATATCTACTGATTCAGACATAGTTACAGAAGTCTCAAAGAAAATTGCAGAAAAAAATGGATTTCAATTACTTCCCACAATTACTTATGGGGTTTCATTTGAGCATGCACCATTTTTCAATCTCAGTATTAGAGAATCAACTTTACGTTCTGTAGTAAGTGATCTCTGTGTATCACTATTAGAAAATAAAATTAAAACAGTTTTCATCATTAATGGTCACCATGGAAACCTAAAACCCCTAAAAAATATCGATATTAAATTAAAAAAACTCACCAAAAATAAACTCAAGGTATTTTCATTTTCATATTGGCATTTTACTGAAAGAGAATTTGATCATGCAGGATTTGTTGAAACATCTTTGATGTTAGCTATTTCAAAAAATATCAAAATGAAAAAAGCTGAAAAAGGATTGATTACAGATGGCATGTCAAAACAAGAAATTAAAAAATTAGGAAAACTTGCAAATGAATCATTTCCCAAAGTCACAAAAAACGGAATTTGGGGAGATCCAACAAAAGCGACAAAAAAGGACGGACATGAAATTTTAGCTGAAATCGTCAAAAATCTTGGAAAAAAGTGTCAAACTTGCCTCACTGGGCATAGCTCATAGTTTTACCAATGAAATTTTAATATAATCCCTCAATATCAAAGCCAATAAGTGGTATAATGTCCGTTGATATGGCAGTAAAAGTACTGGATGAGAGTATCAATCAAATCGTATTGATAAAACTCAAAGGTGGCAAAACAATTAGAGGTAATCTTTTAGGTTTTGACCAACACATGAATCTGCTACTCGATTCTTCAGAGGAAATTCCTGCTGAAGGCGACGCAAAAGGCCTCGGTTCCATCGTTGTGAGAGGAGACAATGTAGTTATGATATCTCCTCCACCGGCACAAAATTAGGTGATCTAGATGGTAAAGGGTACAACTTCTATGGGTGGTTTTACAAAAAAGAAAGTTCACATCAGATGTAGAAGATGTGGTAAGAACTCACTCCACAAACGCCATGGCGTATGTGCAAGTTGTGGTTTCCCAGCGGCCAAAATGAGAAAATATTCCTGGATTAAATGGTACACATAGATGTTAGAAATCGCTCCCATTATTCTTAGTTCGTTAGCTGGTGTAGCAACTGCTGCAGCTGTAAAGAAGATGCCAAGAGACAAAAATCAATTACTAAGTCTTGGTGCAAGCTCACATATCAAAAGTCAAATCAATTCTTTAAACATAGAAAAAGATATTCTTACTAAAACAATATCTAGATTGTATCAAGATGATACAGAATTTTCAAAAATTCAAAAAGATAAACTCTTGCTAAAATATCAACATCAATTAGGAATTGTTCTAGCTAAATTAGAAAAATTAGATCAAGCTAGTAAACATCCTGATCTAGGTCCTGTAGGAGATGGTCTGATAACATTGATGGATCAAAAATTATCAAAGCTTGATGACAGATTGTACGAATTGTCATCAAAGATGGTTTCAGCTAAAGTTGAAGAACCCAAGCAATCACAAACAAAACAACAAGAAAAATCAAAAGTAAAAGATCCTTTCAAAAGTACTTTTAACTTTGAAAAACCAAAGCAATCAAAAGCAGAACCAGTAGTAATTCCACCAACAAAGTCAAGACAATCATTTGAATTAACTACACTCACAAATGTTTCAAGAACAGAACCAAAATTCCCATTAATAGAAAAAGAAGAAACAAGAAAGGTATCAAAACCAATGCCACAACCTAGAGTTTACCAACCTGAAGTTACTCCTAAAGAAAAAATCGTAGCAGAGATTCCACAGCCAAAACCAAAAGTTGAAGATAAAATTGAAATTATTGAATCTGTAACTCCAAAACCTCAAGCAAAAATTGAGACTAAACCAGATATCACTAAAGAAGTAGCAAAAATTACTGAACATAAAGCACTTCCAGAACCAAAACAAGAAGAAAAACCAAAGACCACAACACTTGATGATGATTTTGATGAAGATGGAGATGATCTAGATAAAATCAAAGGTGACATCATGAAAGTTCTATCAAAGCTTGATCAAGCTGAGGTAGAGTAATTGTCCTACGATGATGCTATCAAAGCATTATCAAATGATGCGTTAAAACATGTTAAAGATAATTCAGTAATTGGGTTAGGTAGTGGAAGAGCTGCAACTGCATTAGTAAAATCATTATCAAAATTAATTGAAGTAAAAGATTTACACATTGTAGGAATTCCAACATCCTTACAAATTAAATTAACAGCAGAAGAAGTAGGAATTACTTTAGTTGAAGCTGATCAAGTTGATCATATTGATGTAGTATTTGACGGAGCAGATCAAATTGATTCAAACAAATTTGTAATCAAAGGTGGTGGTGGAGCATTACTTCGAGAAAATATTCTTTTTAGTTTAGCAAAAAAAGTTGTTGTAATGGCTGACAAAACAAAGTTTGTTAAAAATTTTTCAAGAACTGTTCCAGTAGAAATTCACCCACTTGCAAGAACTTCTGTTACAAAAAACATTACAAAATTAGAAGGAATTGCTCAAATCAGAACATTAGAAAGAGGATATCCATTCTTTACAGAAAATGGAAACATAATTCTTGATTGTGATTTTGGTACAATTAAAAATCCAAAAACATTATCACAAAAAATAAAACTGATTCCAGGAGTTTTAGAATCAGGAATATTTTTGAGAAAGCCAGATATCATTTACAAAGCAAAAACTGGCGGAAAATTTGATATTCTTTAGGTAAATTTGTGCCTGATTAAGGATTTAGACTCTTCAAATCTAGACATTTTTGATCAAATTCATCCAAGTATTGACGTCCTGTAGGTTCTGAACTCTTTATCCAAATTTCACATGTAGAAGGATCAATGAATTTTTCAATTGAACTGTTATTGACTATTTGAACTACCAAAATTACTAACAAAATACCAATTAAAGCAAGAGGTAGTTTTTTTGATGCAATATCCATAATTATGAAAAAATCTTTCACTATAAGAAATTAACAATAATTTAACAGATAGTGTTTGGAAATCTCTCAACTAGTTTGCCGTGACCAAGTTTTCCAACGACTTCAAAATTGTCAGCAACTAATTCACCTCTAACAAAAGTTTTGACAGGCCATCCTTTGAGAGTTTTGCCTTCATAAACACAATAGTCTGAATTGCCACCAAACAGTTCTGAAGAAACTTTTTTCTCTTTTTTCAAATCTATCATTGTTACATCTGCATCTGATGATTTTTCCAGAGTACCTTTTTTAGGATACATGCCAAAAATTTTAGCTGAATTTTGACTAGTCAATTTAACAAACTGTTCAAGTGTGATCCTATTTTGATTAACACCATCACTCAACATTATAGGCAAAAGAGTTCCAATTCCAGGGAACCCTGCTAGTGCATCCCAAACATCCTCACCAGCAAGTTTCAATTTAAGTTGATTTGCAACATGATCAGTTCCTATTGTATCAATACGGTTTGATGACAGTGCATCCCAAAGTGCTTTGTTATCATTTGTTGTTCTAATAGGCGGCATAACTTTTGCCAAGTATCCTTCTTCCTGTTCATATGATAATGTCAAGTAATGTGGACATGTTTCTACAAAAATTTTTGTTCCAAGTTTTTTTTCTTCTTCAATTTGCTCCAGTGCACGTTTAGAGCCAATATGAACAAAGTAGATTACGCAATCATAATCTCTTGCAAATTTAGATACAGTTTTGATTGCTTTTGCTTCATATTCAGGAGAGCGGCTTTCAGACCATACAGAAAGACCATCCTGATGTTTTTCTTGGGCAGTTTTGATTGCATTTCCAACTGACTCATAGTCTTCTGCATGAACACATACAGGACAACCTAGAGATGCTGCAGTTTTTACAATTTGCTCAACAATTTCGTCATTAACATCAACTTGAGCAGTTACAAGACCACTAGAATTTGGAGGAATATCCATGTAAACATGGCCAACTTCTCCTGCAAGATTCATGTAAATTTTAAATGATGTAATTCTTTTTTTTACACAAAAATCCATCTCGCTGATTTGTTGAGGATTAAAAACAGATGCATGAATTGTGTAATCAATATAATGATTTTCTGCAGATGCATCCAATTGCTCTTGTAAAGAACTTGAAAAAGGATCTCCCAATCGAAGCATTCTGATCATGGTTGTAACTCCACCTATTGCAGCAGCATGGGATTCAGTTTTTGCAGCTTCGTTAATTGAAGAATATACACCATAGTGTACATGAGGATCAATAGCTCCAGGAACTGAAACTAGACCATTGCCATTAATTTTATTATCACAAGAAGGAACATCAGTTGTTAGTCCAACAATTTTTCCTTCATCAATTACAATATTTTTGTCAATCATTCCAGATGGTAGAATTACATGAGAATCAACAATTACAGTATCTACTGTCATTGAAAATTTCCGTACGTTATAACTATTAATCGTTGAGAAAATGAATAAAAACTCAATTCAAGAAATAATTTACGGGCCGGTGGTTTAGGGGTATAATGCCTCGTTCGCAACGAGGATGTCGAGGGTTCGATTCCCTCCCGGTCCACTTTGATGTCTTTAGAAATAGATTAAGAATTACAATCATTAATTTTACCAATCTTCAAATTCATCATCGAATTCTTTGTTAAACTCATCTTCAACCTCATCATCAAGCATTCGATTTCTAGATGGTCTAATTGGTACATAGATTCTCATGAAGCAGTTAAGGCACAATAATACTTAGTTAGGTGTTTGTAGAATTTGAAATCTCGACATTTTTGCAGTAGATTTCTTGTGAATCAATCGATAAAATACAAAAAAGCCCAATATCTCAATCTGTTCAACAAATAATACAAAATAAAGATGCTCTAACCAACCACCTGAAACATCATTCATTATTGCATAAGTAATTGAAAATGCATAATCAAATGTAGACACTAATCTATTTTGAGAATCATAAACAACTTGAATATTTTGTAAATTGTTTGGAGTTACAGAATCAAGATTATTGTCTTTGATTATTGCATCATGAAACAAAGTTTTATCTTCGGAGTATAATGAATCACCTCTATCAATAAACATCATGGAACTTCCAAAATACAACAAAGAGATTAGAGATAATCCAATTACAAGTTTGGCTGTTTTTCCAAAAACCATTTTTTGAGTATTTTTTTCAAAAATTTTGCCAATTGTTCCTAGTTTTTGTTTTTTGACCAAAATCAAAAATAAGAAACCTAAACCTGAAATCAAACCTAAACTACCCAACCAATGATCTGAAACATATTCTACAAATAACATTCTGACAGGCAAGAAAATGCCTACAAAAAATCCTATAACTACCAACTTCTCCTTGAAGTCACTTTTTCCCATGAATCCTTAACCAAGGTTCATAGACATGTATTCAGATAAAAAATTTCTGATACTAGATCCCTCCAGAAACTATTATACATAAACAAAAATTATCAATTTCATGGAAGTATTTGATGGGAAAAAGGCTGCACAAGAATACATGTCAAAACATACTTTAGCATTCTCAACTCCTGAATTAACTTTAATGAGATTTGCATTTTGGTTAGGAGATTCAGTTCCAGATCCAAATAATGATGGTAAAGGAATTCCTAGAATGATGACATTTTTGACAGAACAGGATTTTGAACCGGTATTAATTGATGATGACAAATACGAGCCATCAGGTGCAGTAAGAAGTTCTGCAAATGTTGGAAATGCTTACAATGAAACACAATCAGATGGAAAGTTTTGTTCAGAATGTGGAACTAGTTTATCTGCTACAGCAAAATTCTGTCCTGAATGTGGAGCAACACAAGAATAAATAAAAAATATTTTTTAATTCTGATTTTATACTTTAGCCCCACACTTTGTGCAAAACTTTGCATTAGGTCTTAGAGCAGCACCACAAGAAGAACAAACATTTCCACTTTGTTGGGGTGCACTTTGTCGTGGCATCAATGCAGGATCAGGTGATGGAAGTGTTCCTACTTCACCAAAAGCTTCTTGTGCTGAAACAATTCCCGGAGGACCTCCACCAACAGGATTATCTGCAGTTCCAGCTCTAGGTGGCATTCCACCTGGCATACCTCCTGCCATCATTCCTGGTTGGCCCATTCCCGGCATCAATCCAGGAGATTGTGTATTTCCTGAACCAGAACCTAATGATTTTCTCATTTCAAAAATTACTTTGATAGCTAGAAATTCTAATGCAGAATATGCAACAGTGTAATCACCTAATTTTTGGAAAAATTCTTTGTCACTTAATTTACCTTGCTTGTACATGTTGTTAGTATCTAAAAATGATTCATAGTATCCCTGAGATTCATCAAATAAACTTTGAAGTTTATCAAATAGCATGTTTAGTGTATCTACTTCTCCAAATGACATAATCTGATTCAATTTTTGGAATATTAATTACTTTAGGATCAAAAAAGAAGAAAAACGTGATTGTGTTTAAGCAAGTGCTCTATCAATCATATTTTTGTATGATTCTTTAGAAGCAGCACCAACTTGTTGGCTGACAATCTCACCTTTGTTTAGGAGGATTAAGGTTGGGATACTAAATACATTGTATTTTGATGCCAATTCATTGGCTTCATCAACATTAACCTTGACAAATTTTACTTTGCCATCATAGTCAGCTGCCAGTTCTTCTACAACTGGACCCACCATTCTACATGGACCACACCATTCGGCCCAAAAGTCTACAAAAACAGGAACGTCAGAACTTATGACATCGGTTTCCCAAGATTTTGCATCTGAAACATGTGTAACTGCCATTCTATTGATAATTTACTCACGGTACCTAAAAACGTTCACCAGAATTACACCATATTTTTTGTTGGAGATTAAAATTTGATATATACTTAAATGACGTTTTGGTAAATCCCAGATATGAGCACAGAACTTAGAATAAAAAAACTAAGAGGTTCTGGAGGCTATGTGATGGCCAAAGTTTCCGATGAACAACAAATGAAAGGAAATTTGGGCGGTCCTGATCTATTTTTAGCACCAATTGGCAGATTAGATTCTGAAAATATTAGTAAACATTTTTGCAATACATGTGAAAAAGAATTTGAAGGTTCTCCTAAAATTGAATTTGAAAACCCAAATGAAGAAGTTGCGGAAAATTTAGTTTTAGCTGAAAAAGGACAATACATTTGTGAATCATGTAATGGAACAATTGCAGAATATAGAGAATTCAAAAAACAAGATGAAGCAGGTGAGGTAGGAGATGCAAAACCATTAGAACCATCTGTTCAAGTTTCTACTGAAGTTGAATCAACACCTCAACCAGAACCAATTCCTGAAACACCTCAAGAGACAACAACACAACCAAGTTCTGCAACATCAGTTAGTTCTATTGAAGGCAGACCAGTTTATGATGAAAATGCAAACAAAATTGGAATTGCAAAACAAGTTGGAATTGATTCTAATCAATCAATGGTATTAGTAATAACACAAAATGATGGAACAGAAGGAAGTATTCCTTGGTCCAGTATTAAGAAAGTAGGAGAAGTCGTTCTATTAGGAAATCCAAATGAAACTATTGAATCAAGTGAGCCTGGAAAATGTCCAAGTTGTGGCTTTGTTAATAAAGAAGGCTCAAAGTTCTGTGAAGAATGCGGAACTAAGCTCTAATAATCTAATTTAATCAAGGATACAAAGGCGAAAATTTTGGCAAAAAAGTCCATCTCAAAAGGAGTTATCAAAGATATTGTAATTGTAGGGATTGGAGTTCTAGTTATTTGGATTGGATTGCAAGTTGCATTTGGAACACAAAATCCATTTTATGTAGTTGCAAGTGGAAGTATGATTCCTGTTTTGGAAGTTTATGATGTGTTAATTGTTCAAGGTCATGAACCGTTTGAAGAAATTGAGGTAGGCGACATTATTGTATTTAACAGACCATCGGATCATAATCGGGTTATTGTACATAGAGTAGCGTCAATTTTAGATGATGACCCAAGGACATTAAGAACAAAAGGAGATGCTAATCCTGCTTCAATTCCAGGAACTGACTTTCCAATAACTGCTGAAGAATATATTGGAAAAGTGGCATATACACTTCCACAAGTTGGATATGTTACTCAGTTATTGAAGCCTCCAATCAATTATGTGATTATTGCAGTTGTAATTGGAATCATGGTAGCAAAACAGATGGCCAAAAGGAAGAAAGAAGAGGCAAATGTTCCATTTTCGCCAAAAACAGAAACTGAGACTCTAGATGAGCCTTCAGAAGAAGCAAAAGAAGAACTATCTGATTTGAATGAAATGGAGATGGACTCTGAATATTCAGAAGTTAAAGAAAATTCTGATGTATTAGAAGAAATTGAAAAATCTGTAGAATCAAAAGATCAGGAAGACATGCCTGATAATGAACCAGAAAAAGACAACGAAGAAGAAAAGAAAGAATAATTTCTGCTAATCTTCAGGCAAACAGGTTCACATATGCTTCAACGAAGACAAAGATCGTCCTGTTTGCTTGGTGTTATTAGTACGTCATTTTTCCTAAAAAAGGATCCTGAGAAATTATCATTGTCATTAGTAGTATCACTTATCTAAGTGGAAAAATGATCGCTTTTTAAAAAACTGTTAGTTATACGCATAACAAGCTACTCAATTTGATTGCCAAGCATGATTGAATTGTGGGTATGGCACATGTTAGTTTGGGAATTTTCTAGTATTTTCAACACGGGTATAGAGGTAAAAGACTCTGAAAGATAATTCCGTTTTGATTGTAGATGACAATGAGATGATAGTCAGTACTCTTGAGGAATTACTTACCTACAAGGGGTTTGATGTAGTAGGGACTGGTCATGATGGAAATGATGCAATAATGCTTTACAAGGAACTAATCCCAAACATAGTACTATTAGATGTGAACATGCCAAACAAAAATGGATTTGAGGCATTAGAAGAAATAAAAAAAATCAATGAAAATGCAAATATCATTATGATTACTGGAGAGCAAGGATCAGATATAGAAATTAGACTACAAGAACTTGGAGCAGTTACAATAATTCAAAAACCATTTGAAATAGAAAGTATTATCGAAATTATTAAGAAAATTCAAAATTCAGAAAAAATTCTTTTCAACAAATTTGTCTAAGTGAAATTACAGAACAGAATCTTTTGTTTTGAATACTCGTTTAAAGTAGTCAGATGATTCCACAGGCTCTTCAATATCATTAGTAATTCCTGCCAAATTCTTTGCAAGATTCTTTTTGTATCCAACTTGCATTTGTCTTTGAATTTGGATTCTTTGTGCTTGTGGTGAACCTGCTCCATGCATTGATTCTGTAAGATAACCTACAGCATTTCTACCCAATGTCATGTTTTCAATTAATCTAAGAATTCTCATTCTATTTTCAACATCTGCACCTTTTCTTCCTGCAAGGTATTTTTTCAAAAGTGGACCTGCTTCAGGATGTCTAAAGTCTTTTTCAGATGGTAATGTAACAACTAAACCTCCTGCAATATCTTGAGCAAGTCTACTAATTTCATATGGGAATCTTGTTACATTATGTTTACAAACTTGTGCTAACATGTCATCATTAAGATATACACCAGATTTCATAGGTTGACCTTGATGAGATGATGCAATCCCTGCGGCAAAAATTGTTTCATTAAGATGAGTCATCTCAATAATTTTGTCTTTGATATGGGAAACCTTTGGTACACCATTGTAATCAGCAATTGTTGCTGCTGCACCTATGAGTACATCACCTAGACCTGTTTTGCATACGTAACTACGTCTATGATAACAAGTGAATCGTTCTACTAACATAGATGCAAACTCGTATTCACCGTGCATGAAGATTTTCTCCCATGGAATAAACACTTTATCTAAAATTATCAATGCCTCTTGTCCACCATATTTTGCATTTCCAGCATCAATGTCACCTTCCTCCATACTTCTTGTATCACATGACTGTCTACCATAGATGTAGGTCACTCCTTTAGCATCTGCTGGAATTGCTCCAACAATTGCCCAATCCTTATCATTTTCAGTTAATCTAATGGTTGGCATCAAAATAATCCAGTGTGAGTTAATACATCCAGTCTGATGAGCTTTAGCACCTGAAACATAAACTCCTTTTTCATCAGTTTCTACAACTCTTGTAAATAGATCAGGGTCTTCTTGTTCTGCAGGACCTTTACCTCGATCTCCTTTTGGATCAGTCATTGCACCTCCAATTACGAGATTTTCTTTCTGAACCATTTTTACAAATTCTAAAAATCTTTTATGATAATCAGTACCATGTTTTTCATCAATTTCAAAAGTTGTTGAATGCAAAGCATTCATTGCATCCATACCAACACAACGCTGGAAACATGTTCCAGTGTTTTGTCCTAATTTTCTTTGCATTTTATTTTGTAAAACCAAATCTTCTGCACTTTCTGCAATATGCAAAAATCGATTTACTTTAAGACCGGTAATCGAAGAATCTGCAGAAGCAAGAGCTTCTTCTCTAACTGCTAAATCATAAGTTTCTGCTACTGCATTAATTGATGGTCTGATCATTGGATGATCAACAGGCTCTTTAACTAATTCACCAAATAGATAGACTTTGAGATCGCGACCTCTAAGACTTTCAATATAATCGTCCCCTGTTCTAATTGTCTTCAAGACATTAGCCATGTAACATTATTCATCTGTATGTTGTATAAATATTCTAAATTAGTTACAGGTAGAATTTAGGTACAAATTGCGATCATAGACCAATTCGTACATCAAGAATTCTGCAACCCTTGCCCTTTTCCATTACCAAAACAGGGTTCATGTCTAATTCTTTGATCTCTTTAAAGTCAGTAACCAGTTGAGATAATCTTTGAATGCATTCAGACAATTTTGTGATATCTGATGGTTTCTCACCTCTAACACCTTGCAAAAGCTTTTGAGTTTTGATTGATGCAATCATATCATCTGCTTCATTATCTGTAACAGGTGCTAGTTTGAATGTGACATCTTTGAGAACTTCAACGTAAATTCCTCCCATTCCCAACATAATAACAGGACCAAATCCAGGTTCCAATTTTGAACCAATGATTAGTTCTTTTCCACCTTTGACCATTTCAACAATTAGAACACCTTTGATTTCGGCTTTCTTGTTGTAACTTTTTGCATTTTTAATAATTGTCTTGAAAGCTGCTTTTACTTCAGCATCATTTGTTAGATTTACTTTAACTCCACCAGCATCAGATTTGTGAATAATCTGAGGAGATGCAATTTTCATTACAACTGGATATCCAATCTTTTTTGCAGCTTTAACTGCTTCTGCTTCAGAAGTTGCAAGTGTACTTTTTGGAAGAGGTAAACCGTATGCCTTTAGAACTTCTTGACCTTCTTCTTCTAGTAGGTTTGGTCGTTTTTCACTTTTTACTTTATCAAAGATTTTTTGTGCTTTAGCTTTGTTTACTTTGAATTTAGTTATCTTTCCAGTTGGGGATTTTACCCAATTTGAGAATCTAATCATTGCAGCAAGAGTTCTGATTGCACCTTCTGCATAAGTATAGTATGGAACATTTCCTTTAGCAAGAATTTCTCTATTAGTAATACCTTCATCAAGACCCATTAAACTTGCAAGCATTGTTTTCTTGTATTTTTTAGACATTTCAACAACCACTTCTGCTAATTTATCGTAATCTAGTGTTCCAGATGGAGTACACATTGTGATTACTGAACCAACTTTAGGATGTTTAAGAACTCTATCCAAAACATTATGGAATCTATTGAAATCAGCATCACCAACAATATCAACAGGATTTCTTGAGCTTCCCCAAGGTGGGATTACTTCATCAATTTTCTTTCTAATGCTAGTAATGTTTGCCATTTTTATTTTCATTTTAGAGCATGCATCAGTTGAGATGATTGCAGGTCCTCCTGCATTAGAAACTATAACCAATTCACCTTTGGATGGTAATGGTTGTTTAGAAAATGCAGTAGCATAATCAAAGAGCTCTTCCATAGTATCAACACGAATTGCACCAGATTGTTTTAGCAATGCATCATAGATTTCATCTGAACCCATAAGAGCACCAGTGTGAGACATTGCTGCCTTTGCACCTTCTGGACTTCTACCTGATTTGAGAACCAAAACAGGTTTTTTGAGTTTTTTAGTGATATTTTTACAAACTTTTAGGAACTCTTGACCATCTCCCATGTCCTCAAGATACATTACAATAACTTCGGTTTGCTTGTGTTTTGCAAGAATTTTCAAGACATCAACTTCACTCATTGCAGCTTTGTTTCCAAGACTAACTACTGCTGAAAAACCAATTCCTTGTGCGCTAGCATCCTCAACAAGAGCAGCACAAATTGCTCCGCTTTGGGAAACAAGAGCAATCTTTCCAGATTTTGGAGTAACTTTGAGAAATGTTGAGTTCATCATTGTTTTAGGATCAAGATTCATCACACCCAAACAATTAGGACCAATAACGTGAATTCCATATTTTTTAGCAATATCTTTTACTTGTTGTTCTCTTTTTGCACCTTCTTCATCAACTTCTTTGAAACCTGCAGTGATGATAATGACGCCTTTGATTTTCTTTTTTCCACATTCTTCTAAAACTGGTGCAACCAATGTGTTTTTGATGACAATAACTGCAAGATCAATTGGTTTTGGGACATCTAAGACACTCTTGTATGCCTTTTTGTAAAAGACCTTTTCTCTTGTAGGACTAATTGGGAATACTGTACCTTTGAAACCATTCATAATATTAGATGTGATTGTTGCACCAACACTTCCTCTTTTGTCAGAAGCTCCAATTACTGCAATAGATTTTGGAGATAAGATAGCTGATTCTGACATGATATGTTGGATCTAAGGATTTTGTATAATAAAGTTATTCATAGAAAATTCTGATCTCTACTTTAGCTTCCAAGCATTTTACCTGCTAGATTCTCTTTTCTTGGAACCCAAGTAATAGTTAGATTTGAAAATTTACCAATTATTGCCCATGCTTCTCTTGCAAGATTTCGTAGTTGTTCATTATTAATGGCAAATTCATGATTTAGTTGGTTTACTGTATTTTTTGAATCACTGAAAATTATAATTTCATCATCTGCATCTACGAATTTTTTTAGAGCAGAGATTATTGCCATATATTCAGCCTGATTATTGGTAATCTCTGGTTTTTTTTCATAAAATGATTCCCCTGTTTCTTTAACAAAAAATCCATATCCACCATTTGTTCCTCCCGAGCCATCAACAAAAATACTAAGACCCATCTTTATACAACCTCGTTAGTTTTACGCTCAAATTTACTACTATCATATAGACTATGGTGGATATACCTTGCGATATAATTGATGCCAAGTATGGATCATAGTCTATTGTAAGAAGATAGTATTGCAAAGCCCATCTAACAATTGTGTAGACTACTTCAGCAATTCCAAGTGAAGTAATTAATTTTTTTAAATCATGTTTAAGTTTAGTTGAATCTGTTTTTCCATCAGCTGTTCGATATTTTTTTCTATTATCTAGATAGAACATTCCACTAAATACTGAAAAGTAAATCACATAATCTGCAATTGTTGTGTAAGTTGTGTTGAGATAATCAGCTTGATCAGATAAAATTTGTGCAATGATTGCTGAAATTATAATTGAAGCTGCAAAAGCAATTAAGATATTCTTGTTTAACTTTAGATATTCTTGTAACACTATTGTTCCACTAGGCTGTTACAATTAAACTAAGATTAATCAAGAGTAATTTTTAGAAAAATTATCAATCCGGCTAATTCAGCTATTCCTACTCCAAGCATGTATGGGAAAATACTGTGTGAGAATATCATGTCATGTGAGAAATATCCAATTGCACCAATTACATTATGTAAAAATAACATTCCTGCAACAACTATCATTCCTAAGGGAAGTTGTGCCTTAGTTTTGCGAAACATATTTGCAAAAATGCAAACCAGAATTCCCAGAATACCCATATTTGCTATAGATACAATTGAGAGAACTAGAGAAGTAGGCTCCATTTAGTGACAAACACCCCCTGAGCTTTTATTTACTTTTATCCAATTTTCTCTCAATTTCTTCAAATGACTCCATATTGACTTCAAGATATGTTGAGATAAAGTAGGTTACACCATACTTTTCTCCCACGCTGGTAATCAGATTATTTTTTTCAAGCACACGAATATGGTGCTGAATAGCCTTGTAATCAAGGCTCAACTCTTTTGCTAATTGATTAATGTTAAATGGATTTTCACGAACCTTGGAAATAATTTTCAAACGATTTAATCCGCCTCTAGAACCTGCAAAGACAAACCAAAGTAGTCTTTTTGCATCAGGATCATTTGCCATAGTATTGAAATTTCTGCTCTTTTACCACTAAAAGAGATTCTGGTTCAAACAAAGTAGAAAGTATAAAAAACATAATCAGCCAAAAATAGTGATTAGAAATTGATGCTAAATTATGATGCTCCACTATACAGACCACCTTCAGAAGCTCGTTCACTAATTTTTCAAGTAACTTTAGGATGTTCGTTTAACGAATGTTCGTTTTGTGACATGTACAGATCAAAAGAATATTCTGAAAGATCTTGGGAAGAAATTAAAGGTGAAATTGACATGATGGCAAATTATTTGCCTGACACAAAAAGAGTTTTTCTTGCAGATGGTGATGCATTAAACCTTGACACAGAATTTATGATAAAAATTGTAAAATACATTAGAGAAAAATTTCAAAATATTGAAAGAATTTCATGCTATGCAATGCCAATGAATATTTTGAAAAAAACAGATGATGAATTGAAAAGAATGAATGAAGCAGGATTAGATATGTTTTATCTTGGAATTGAAAGTGGTTCAGACATTGTTTTGAAAAAAGTAACCAAAGGAGCTATTGGAAAAACAATCATCAAGTCAGTCAATAAAGCAAAGGCTGCAGGATATGTAATGTCATGCATGGTAATCTTAGGTTTAGGAGGAAGAACCTATTCTAAAGAGCATATCAGAGGTACTGCTGAAGTAATTAGTGCATGCTCGCCAAACTATGTTGGTGCATTAACATTGTATTTAGAAAATGGAATCAAACAAGAATTCTTAGATAAATTCAAAGAGCCATTTATCAGAATTAATGATGATGAATCACTAGAAGAGCTTCATGACTTGATTGAACAAATCAATACAAAAGAGGAGATTGTATTTAGGGCAAACCACGGTTCAAATGCTTACACAATAAAGGGAACATTTCCACATGACAAACAGGCAATGTTAGAGAAGATTGATTGGATGAAACAGCATCCAGAAATTATGCGTCCACAAGGGTTACGTGGATTCTAGATAAAGTCATTAAGATATACAACTTTGAAGATTTTTACTGTATAATCACCATCAAAGATATTGATTGTCTCTGAATTTTGAGAATACATTACTCGAAATTTGTATTCATAGTTACCATTTTGATCAACACTGGTCTGAGCAAAATGTACTGCATCTCCATCTTTGAAAATTTGAATTACTACAGGAAATCCTTCTACATGATTTGCAATTTTTCCTTCAACAAATCCCCATGGAAGTGAATTATTTTCAGGGGTATGAAAGTACAGTGTAGTTTTTTCTAGGCCAATCATTCCACTAAGAGGAACTATTTCAGATTGGGAATCATGTGAGTGTTCATTTACCATAATTTGGCCTGAATGAGGATGAGCAAAAGTGTAATCAGATGTTAATGTAAAAAGAATACTCATAGCAATAATGCTAGAGAGAAAAATTACTTTATTCACACAAATCAGTGATTTTTGGAATTATAAAAATTTAGGTTATAGATTATCAATTATTGGTTTAAGATTTTCAGGTAGTTCTGGAAGTTCTGTATGGCTTTCATTATTTTGAAGAATTTCAGGTCCAATGCGTCTTACACGTTGAGTCCCCAAAAGAGTATCAATATTTCTTTGAATATCTTTTTCTGAAAGAATTGTTTTTAGTTTTTCAAAAACAGTTTCTTCATTTTCATATTTTTTTATCCCATATTGAACAAGAATTGTTTTTTCTTCGGAAGTAAACTCAGGCATGATTTTTTGATGATTTTATGGGTAATAATCTTTGTTGAATCAAAAATAGTTAAAATATGATGAAACAGAAATAATTCTACTTGGTAAGCAAACTACAGTTAATCTCCAATGTGTTAACAATTAGAAGATATGCATCTATTGCAATTCTTAGTGGAACTGGTTTAGGAATAATCTATTACTACCTAACAATGTCTATGCTCCCTACACATTTTGATGCAGCAATTGACCTTGCTCCATCTTACATAATTACGTCAATTGGTTTGACTATAGTTATTTCAGCATTGGCTGGAATCAATTTTGCAATGATGGCTTTTAAGATGAAAAGAATGAAGATGATGAATTCAGTAAAATCAAATTCATCTGCAGTATTAGGAGGAGCATTTGCCGCATTTACTCCTGGATGTCCTGCATGTACTGCTCCTTTGGCTGTAATTTTAGGTGCTATTGGAGGACTATCATTATTCCCAATGCAAGGATTAGAATTGAAATTCATCTCAGTTGGAGTTTTGGTTTTTTCAATTTGGTGGATTGCAAGAGGGCTTCAGAGTAAAAGTTGTTGTAAGATAGGTTAGTTTTGCAATAATTATGGATTTGTGTATCCCAATTTCCATTGTTGCTTTTGTTCTTCAGTTCCAAATGCATCATATGATTTCTCAAAACAATTATCACGCTCTAAGCCTTCATTGAATAGTGTTTTACAATCTTCTAATGTTAATTGAAGATTTCTTTGATCACGTACATGTGCAACATCCTGATAGTTGTATGATCCCATGACTCCAACTATAATTCCAATAGTCATAACTACTGCTACAATTATCAGATTATTCAAAATAAACACTCACAAAATTTGTTGAGTATCAGATGATTAAAGTGAATTAACATATTCACGTAATTTCTGAGTTTTTTCTTCAACAGATAATGGTAGTAATTCTTCCATCATTGATTTCATTTCTTGTTTTTTTGCATCTTTTTCTTCTTCAGATAGTGATTCCCATTGTACCTTCATAGACATAAAATGCATAATCATTTTTGCTCTTTCATCAATAGATAATGCAAAAAATGCATCTTTTACTTCACTCCATTGTTGTTTTTTCAGCTCTCTTTCTTCAGGAGTTAAGTTTGCATAATGATCTTTCCATTTTTTATCTGATTGAGAATCTTTTTGTTTAGAATGCTTCCAGTTGTCTTTTGTGATTCCATCAGAAACATAGAGAGCAACTCCATTTCCAGCGTCTACTATCACTTTATGAAAAACATCATCATTTGCTAGAATTCCAATTTTGTAAACAAGAAATCCTTGAATTACATCTAGTTTACCCCACATTGCTTTTCCATTTTCAACTGAATTTTCACCTACAGACATTGCAACACTAAGAGCGATTTTTGCATCTTGGGAATAATTTTCAGATTCATCAGAGACTATGATTGTTCCAGAAATTTCCGGAATTTCAAACTGATCATCATATGCGCTAACAATATTTGGTGAAAATGTTAGAATACTAATAGTAAAGATGCTTAAAATAGCAAGAAGTGGAATTGTAATTTTTTTGTCCAGAATTTTATTCAAGTATTAAAAATCAAAATTCTATTGGATATAAGCATCTCTATGAATTCATCATGTTTGTCACTAGGTAGGCTTGAGAGATTAAGGTATCAAAAATAATTGGATCTTAAGACCAACAACGATTAGTTATTTGGTGACAGTTCCAATTGAATGTAATTTGAAAAAATAGTATTTAGATCATACTGAGAATTTCTACTATTCTCTTTTATGTAAAATGACTCAAGAATATTTGGTAATCCTAGATAGAGTCATTTGCTATAGTTTACCACCGTCCAAGGATTGGGCAACTTTGGCCCAATCCCTATTTTACTAATCGTGAAGTAAGGGATATCTATAAAATATTTTAAAATTAATTCCAAGTAGATTTTCAAATGATGCTAAAGGAGTATGTTAAAAAATACAGAGATTACCTTACGCTTAATCGCAATCTAATTGTCTCAATCATTTCTGCAATGATCGTTTCAGCAATATTTGCTCAAGCAATAAAAGATCAAGAAGGTTATGTAAATGCCACACTAACAATTCTTCTAAGTTATGGGATTTACTATCTTGTTTTTACAATATTATATTACAAAGACAATAAGCAAAAATATCTTACAGAATCTGGTTCGATAGATAAGAAGAAACTAAAAAAAGATTTAGTCAAAATGGTAACTTCTGTAGGAATAGCTGAAGTTTTGTTTTTTACATCAAGATGGGGTTTTCATTATTATTTTTTGGAGATTGGTCAAGAGGCGTATTTGGCATCAGTAACTGCTCATGTAATTGCAGCCACAATATTTGTCGTGGCAGTCAATATTGGAGTCTATCTTACAAAATTGTACAAGAAAGATTAGGAATAATCATTTTTTAGTTCTAAAAATGGGCCCACAGGGATTTGAACCCTGGATCTTCGCCGTGTAAGGGCGACGTCATAACCGACCTGGACTATGGGCCCAGTGACCTTCGTTGTTGAAAACCATTTAAACTTTGAGACATAGGAGAATCTAAAAATTTGATTAGGAATTTACAAAAATATGACTAGATTTGATTTTTTTTCCAGTCCAATTGGGTTAGGACATGTAACAAGGGATATTGCCATTACAAATAATCTGCAAGACCTACAAGCAAATTTTGTTACAGGTAGTGGAGCTGCAAAAATTCTAAAAAAAATTAACTGGCAAGTGGATGATGTTTACAATCCACCTTCATTCATTGTAGAAAATGGTTCACTAAAAAACCCAGCAAAATGGTTATGGAATTATTACAAATATTACAAAGATTGTAAAAATATTTCAGAATCTATTTTACAAAAATCAAATTCAAATCTTGTAGTTAGTGATGAAGATTTTGCATCATTAACAGTTGCACAAGAAAAAAAAATACCAACAATTTTAGTTACTGATATTTTAGAGACTCATTTTACTAAAGGGCTAGCATCATTTATTGAAAAAAAGATGAATAAATCCATGAATGAAATTATCAAAAAATGTGATGTAGTGATTTTACCTGAAAATGGCGATGATTATGAAAATATCAAAAAAGTAGGACCAATTGTAAGAGAGACACAACATACAAGAGAAGAATTACGTGACAAATTTGAATTTAAGAAAAAAACAATTGTCATCTCAATTGGAGGAACTGACGCGGGATTATTTTTGATTCAAAAAGCAATAGATGCAATTTCAAAAATAGATCAAGATTTAGAAATTATTCTAGTTTCAGGTCCTTCAGTTAGTAAAAAATTTGAAAATGTTAGAAATTTTGGTTTTGTTGAAAACCTGCATGAATTAATTTATGCTGCAGATTTAGTAATTTCACTTGCAGGAAAATCAACTATTGATGAGGCCAAGGCATATGGAACACCAGGCATATTCATTCCTATCAAAGGACATTTTGAGCAAGAAGACAATGCCAGAGATGAAGGATATGAATTTCAAGATGTTTTCAGACTAGAAAAAATAATTTCATCAAAACTTGAAGAGAAGAGAAATCAAGTAAATACAGAAGGAGCAAAAAAAGCAGCAGAGATTATTCAGAAAATTATCAAATAATATTCAAAGCTTAATAGATGGCCAATTCGATTTGAAAAAGTACCATGACTAATCTTGTAGTTGCAAAATTTGGAGGAAGTGCAATTGGACCTGATGGAGTATCTATTCCTCAAATAATTCAAAGGATTGGAGATATGAAGAAAGATTCCAAAGTACTTGCTGTCTTTTCAGCTCCATTGACTATGGTTGATGGAAAGAAAAGGTCTCTAACTGATGTGATACTAGAGCAAGGAAGAAACTCTGAAAATGGAACTTTACCAACTTTAGATGGAGTAAAAGCAACTTATGATAAAATTTTAGAATTAGTCAATGAAGAAAACAAGGAAAGTTGTAAAAATTCAATAAATTCACACTTGGAAAAAGCCAAAAAAGCCCTTGATGAGGCATATTCAAAAAAAGAGTTTGCAGATGAAGTAAGATCTAGGGCCCTAGCATTCTCAGGTGAAATTCTAATGTCACATGTAATGAATTACATTTTACGCAGTAATGGAATCAAATCTGATGCAGTAGAATACGAGAATTGGCCAATTATCACAGATAACAACATAGAATCCACAAATTTTCTTCCTTCTGAATCCAGGGGTAAAATGGAAAAAACTGCTCAGCTAGTTGAAGAAAATGAGGTTGTCGCAATTGGGGGATTTATTGGAAAAACAGTAGATAATGTAACTACTACCTATGAAAGAGGGGGTTCTGATAGAACAGCTGCCGATCTTGGAATTTTATTTCATAAAAAATATGATACAAGTATAGACTTTGAAAAAGATAGTGCAGTAGTTTCAGCAGATCCTAAAATTGTCGATGACGGATTAGCAGAAGTACATCAATTATCATATAATGAAGCAAGATTAGCTGGAATGTTTGGAATGAAAATTTTAGATCCAATTGCAATTAAAGAGATTCTAGAAAATGGTGTAGACATGCCCATCACTGTAACAAATATGAAAAATCCTGAAAAGATTACAATAATTAAAAGAGTTTTAGATGAACAAAAGGGACATCCAATCAAAATTGTTACTGGCAAAGAGAATTGTGCAATTCTAAGAATTGAAACAAGTTTGGTTCAGAAATTATTAACATCACTTGAAAAAGACAAAAGATACAGCGAATTCGTAATTCTATCACCATTTACTAAAGACGGAATTGAATTTTCAAGAATACTATTTCTTGACGGAGATTATGTCAAAAGAAATGAAAAATATTTCCTGGGTTTTGATTCTCTAGCTACCATCACTTACAACAGAGGTGTTATAACTTTGATTGGCGATGAAATGTGGAGAGTACAGCAAGTTGCATCAAGAACAAGTGCAAAGATTGGTGAATCTGGATTAAACATTCTAAACATGGATGCTCAAGAAGAAACTTCACGAATAATCATTGTTGTAGAAGATGCAGAAGACAACATTAGAAAAGCAATAATGGCAATACACCAAGAGATTTCTAAAATTAATTTTATTTAGTGTAAGAGTGGCGTTACGGGTTTACACCAGTAGCGCCATCATGGGTTTGTTCTTGGACCGTTATCTAGATTTAGTCCGGCGTTACCCAAAACACGCGATAATATAATTAGTAATTTCTACTATTTAGAGCTGATCTATATAGATCTGATCACATACGCTCGGCAGCATACCAGATTACAATTCCTACACCTAGTATAGCATACCATTTGAAATTTTTTTTATTCATGAAAATATTTGCTGAGCCTAATTCCTCATCTTTGTATGTAGTTTGACGAATCTTTCTCATCTCAAAGGCCTGCCCAACTAAGCCTATAACCAGTAAAGCAATTGCTACAAAGCCCAAAGTCCACTCCATAAAGAATATTGAGATTTCTCAGATATGTAGTTTCTAATTGGAAAAAAGATAATTCTTTAAATTAGCATGTTTTTTTCTCTCTCCTATGAAGGAAGTAGGAAAAATTTGGATGAATGGGAAATTGGTACCTTTCAAAGACGCCAAGGTTCATGTTCTGACTCATGCATTACATTATTCAACATCAATCTTTGAAGGAATCAGATGCTACAATACTCCAAATGGTTCAGCAATTTTTAGACTTCCAGAACATGTTGATAGATTTTACAAATCAGCAAAGCTATATTCAATGAAAATGCAATTTAATAAAAAACAAGTTACCGAAGGTATTATCAAAACTGTAAAAGCTAGCGGTCACAAAGAGTGCTATATCAGACCATTGGCATATTACGGATATGGAACAATGGGATTAACACCTACACAAAACAAAGTTGATGTTTCTATATCATGTTGGGAATGGAAGATGGGAGAATCAAAAGCTGGAAAATTCTCTGGAGCAAAATGTAAAGTTTCAAGTTGGATAAAAATTGATTCACGATCACAACCAATGCAAGCCAAAGCTGCATCAAACTATGCAAATGCAGCATTGGCAAGAATGGAAGCATTAGAAAATGGATATGATGAAGCAATTATGTTAAATTCACATGGAAAAATTGCAGAAGGCAGTGCTGAAAATATTTTCATTGTAAAAGATGACATTATACAAACACCACCATTATCTGCCGGAGGATTAGAAGGGATCACCAGAGACAGCGTAATACAGATTATTGAAGAAAATGGAGGATTTGTGATTGAAAGAGATTTGGATAGAGACGATCTCTATGCAGCCGATGAAATCTTTATGACGGGAACTGCTGCTGAGGTCAAATCAGTAAGCCAAATTGACAAAGTCAAGATAGGAAATGGAAAGATGGGAAATATAACAAAAGCATTACAAAAATCATTTTCTGATGCAGTAATGGGTAAGGATGAAAGATTCCTTCCATGGTTGACATTTATCTAATTCATGAAGTTTTTTACCAACAAACTCAATAGATAATTATGGATTCATGCACAACAGGAGATACGCCTGAGATATGTTGGTTTTGTAGAAAAGGACGCTGCGAAGATTGTATGAAAGAAATTCCCACACAAGGTAAATCAGATGGACCTCATGACTGCACATTTGACACTAAATTAATTCCATGTAAATGTCAATGCAATAATTAGTACAAATAAAGCTCTAATTTTAAAAAATTCATGGCTTATGATGAAGATTTTTGGAACAAGTATACTGAAGAAAATGAAGCCAGATACAACGAAGAATTTTCAAAATTTACACGAGATTTAGCAATTTCTCTAAGGACAACTAGTGTGTTAGAAATTGGATGTGGGACAGGAATAGATTTACGATTATTTCCAGATACGTTTGAGATTAATGGAATTGATCTTAATGAAAATGCATTAAAGATTGCAAAAGAAAAACTTCCTCAAGGAGATTTTAAGAAAGGCACTATAACAGATTTGCCATTTGAAGATTCATCAATTGATTTTGTATTTACCCATCAATTACTAAATTATCTTGATGATGAAACATTACAAAAAGGAATTTCTGAAATGTTCAGAGTTGCAAAAAAATACATTATGAATTGTGAAAAATTTGAGCAATCTGAAAAACAGATTGATGATCACCATAAAAATCGTAATATGCTAAAAAGATGGATGGATTACAAAATAAGAATGGTAAGTAACGTTGACATGCATGAAGAGATAGACCCAGATAAATCTAGATTTACATTACTTAGAAAACTTTAACCCAGATTTTTTGGTAAAATAATTCTAAATGTTGTAGGTTCATTTGAAACAGAGATTGTACCCTCATGTTGTTCTACAATATTTTTGCAGCTTGCTAATCCTAAACCAGTTCCTTTTTGTTTTGTTGTAAAGAGAGGTTCAAAAACTTTGTCAAGATCTTTTTCTGGTATTCCAATTCCAGAATCAACAAAATCTAAGATTACAGAATCATGTGATTCGGAAACTATTATTTTAATTTCCCCACCTTCGGGCATGGCTTGAATTGCGTTTACTATAAGATTAATGAAAACAGGATCTAATTTTAGCGGATCACAATCAAGTTTAATTTCATTTTTAGGAATATTCATTTGAATATCATCAGGAATGTTAATTTTTTCTACAGAGTTTTGAATTAAATCATATACATTTACAGCGGAAATTTTTAAAGGTGAAATTCGTACGTACCCTAACACGTCATCAACTTGATGTGAAATCCTCTCAACACTCTTTTCAATCAAACCTACTCTTTTCTCAAATGATTCATCAGGGGATTTTGATTGAGCATTACTTTGTTTTAACAAATCAACTGACATTTTGATAACAGATAGGGGATTTCTCAAATCATGGGCCAATCTTCCAGATAATTCACCTATTGCAGATAATCTTTCAGATTTTAGGAGTTCTTCGGTTTTTTCTTCTACAAGATTTTCAAGATTGTCACGTTGTTCAGTCAATTCTTTTGTTCTCATTTGGACTAGTCTAGAGAGATTTTTGTTGATAGTGATTACTATAACTCCAAAAACTGCCAACATTCCAACAATTCCCAACATGAGGCTCTCAATGGAAAGCTCCTCTCCAGTTTGAAGCATTACAGCATCAATCAATGAGATTAAGATTACCATACAAACAATGGCAACAGTTAGAGGAATTCCAAATTTACTAATTGTTTCAAATTTTACGTGTTCTGTAAAGAAGAAAGTTTTTTCTTCATTTGGATCGTGTTTTAATGAGGTTAATCTACTTTGGATGGCAAAAATGCATAAAAGAAAAGTGTAGATGTACATCACATCAACAGGATGGCCATCATAGTAAGATCCATCGATTTGAGCAAGTAAGAAGAATGTGTCAGCTATAGCATATACAATAAATCCAAACAATAGCAACATCCATGAAAAGTTTGCACCTTTTTTAGCAAGGAAAAGAACTCCTACAATTGCAGGAATCAGTTGAACTGATGCCATTATTGGATACGCTAAGGCAATGGATACTGCAAACGATGATTCACCATAAATATCATCATAAGCTGCTGCAACTGATGGAACAAGAAATGAAACTGATAAACCAATTGCAAATAGCCAAACATTTCTACTAACAGATGATAAAATTGGTTTTAATGAAAGAAACAAAAATGCTGTAAAGAGTGGATATGAAGCGATATAGAAAATATCAGCTTCGGAAGGAAATGGTTCTCCATCCCAAAAATAATCATAAGCTTGCCAGATTTGTTCTGCAACAAACCAACATACAGTTCCTAATGTAAACATCAAAAATGCTTTTACTTGAAAATGATTTCTTCTGTAAAGTTTTATTGTAATAAAAGATGCAAAACCTACCAATACTGCAGGAACAATGGTATATGCTGGAAAAGATACATATGAAAATTCAAAATCACTGAGGAAAGGACGTAACTGGTATAAAGCTGTAAATCCCACAAGGGATAAAATTAAAGGAATTAAGATTTTTTTAGAATCTGTTTCATGTTTATTTTTCATCATATTGAGAACACCTTTTCATTAAATTTATTTTTAAAATGTATGATATACTTCTAAAAACCAATTTTACTCTAAAAAAGAGTAAAAAAAATCATAGTTATTATCAAATGTGTAACAAATTATACTGACGGATCTTTAATAGGAAAGTATGACAATATTACCCTTGGCATGGGCAATAGTATCTTAATTGTAGAAGATGATGAGGATTTGCTTGTAATCTATAAAGAAATTTTAGAATTACATCAATTTGAAGTGATTACTGCGAGAAACGGAAAAGAAGGAGTAGAAAATTTTATGGAATCTAAACCATCTCTTGTAATTATGGATGGGGACATGCCAATCTTAAACGGATATGAAGCATTTAAAAAAATCAAAAAAATCGATAAAGATGCAAATGTTGTGATTGTAACTGGATTTTCAGAATTTGAGCCAAAAAATCAAGAAGTAATCAAGATGGGCTTGATTAAAGTTATCTCAAAGCCTGTTGGTATAGATGACCTTCTAGTTTTGGCTGAAAAATATGGAAAAAACAAAATTGAAAAAGAATTGTAACTAAAGCTTACAAAAAATTCATTAACTCTGATGATTTAGTGAGAATATGCCATTTAAGATCCTATACAGTTTTGCAAACGAAGAGCACCAGTATACATGCTATGTTACATATGAGCAGTACAAAAATTTCAAAAAACTACCTAGTCTAAAAGAGTGCAAAATAATTACAGAAAATCAAGAGGATGTTGAAGAATACAAAAATGAGATGCAAGATGCTCTAAATTTAGCAGCAAAAAATGATACATCCCATATCAAAAAATTATCAGAAATGGTTTGATCAGGTATATCCTAGTGCAAATTCCCACAAATGGAAATATTCTATTTTCGTTGACGTTTTTGTAAATTTATCAATTTTACATAAACAAAATAATGTCTTTGTGCTCAAAATAGCATGGCTGAAAGAATCACAATAATGCTGAATAGTGATATTGCAAAAAAATTACGAAATATGCAAGCCAAAAAAGTTAAAGAATCAGCATCATCTGTAAGTTTTTCAAGAATCGTAAATGAAGTACTTCAGAAAGGCTTAGAGTAAATCAGGATTTTTTGTGTATAGTCCTAATGTGCCGTTTAAGATTACCCTCACCAAAGAGTTTTTTATCACAATAAGGACATTTTATTCTAGTAGCCAAACTAATGTTCATACAAAGTATGAGTATGATATATTAATATATTAAGAAGTCCCAATTTTGGGAATTTTTGGATACTAGATGTATCTATTCAAAATTACATGTGGATTAATATTTCCCAATTATAGGAATAACATTGAAGAATTCTTTTAATGTTAATTCGTATAGTCATTTTAAAACACTAGAATCAATTCAAGAAATAATCAAATGTCCAGAATGTAATTCAAATGATAATTTGTGTGATATTCACTCAGAACTTATCAAGACATACATTGTAGATGATGTCAAAGGTTGGCTGGATGAATTGAATCGTCACAGTAACCAAAATACAACAATAAAAAATACAGTTTGAAAAATTTATTAAAATTTTAAACAGCGGGTCTAGAGGGATTCGAACCCACGACAGCAGGATTAAGAGTCCTGTGCGCTACCTGGCTGCGCCATAGACCCACCAAAATAGATATGCATGAAGTTGTTATTAATCTTGAGATTTGAAAATAAATGAAAATTTAGTTTTGAGCTTTTGCTTCAATTTCATTGTACTTTTCTAAGATTGCTGTAAGTGCAGTTGAAACTGGAACATCGTTCATCTTTTTCTTTTCGGCTAGAAGTTTTTGGTATGCATCTAAGGTGATGTAAACCGGAATTGAACCATTTCCTTCAAGTAAACCTCTAACGTTGTAAAGTGCAGTTTCCATTCCTTTTTCAGCAGACTTTGCAAATTTTGCTTTATCCATGATGGCTCCTAATGGACCAAATGGCATTTCATAATCTACTGACATGGTTACTCTTGTGAGGTTGTTACCTAGGGCTTTGAACTCATTGGTAATTTGCCATTTCTTGAATGGACCTTCGATTTGTTTTGCAGAAATTTTCTCATTTCTGACAAACTCGATTGTCTCACAATCCCACTCTAGACGTTTGCCGCTAAAGTCACCGATAATTCTAAAGGTTGTACCTACACCCATTCCTTCCTTGATATCCATAGGAACGACTGTCATGCCTACTGCATCAGATTTAATCTGGTCAGAAACGTGTTCTGGTCTTGCAAAGTAGGTAAAAACATTCTCTACAGGTGTTTTGATATCGATTGATTTTGTAACGAGGGTCAACGATTGAGTTTCTTGCCAATAAGGATTTAAAGGTTTTGAAGATTTCCCAACGAAATTAAATTACAATATATTCGTCTGATATCCATAATAATCCATAATGTCCAAGAAGCGATCAATTTTTCTGATCTTTGCTTTATTGATGATTTTGCCGATCTTCGATGATTCGTATGCTCACTCTATGTTCAATTCTGCTGAAAAGTTTCATTCTGGATATAGAGTTCAAGTGGCTACTGCACCAGAATTTCCGCAGATAGATGAGCCATCACAATTTTTAGTCAAAGTCACAGATAGTGATTTTGAGGAAGTAGACAGATTCACAATGGCAATAAAATTTTTCTTTAATGGCAAACAAGTAGATACAGTTCCTCCAACTTCCATTGAAGGTGGACACTGGGACTTTGATTATGTTTGGAGAACGCAAGGGAATCATATTGTAGAGATTTACTTGTATGACATGAATCATTCAGGAGATGTAATTGCATACAAGTTTAACATGGGAACTCAGAGTCCATTTGGATATATCTTCATTATTGCAATTACCGTTGGTGCACTTGTATTTACCGGAGTAATGGGTTACATTTACATCCCAAAGATGTTAAAAAAATCTAGATCTTAGCGGTAAGTGAATTTCGTACCATTCTAAATGCAAATAGAGTTGTGAGTAATACCATAGAGAATAATAAAATTCCAATTCCCAAATGAATTGCAACTAAAACTGCATGAAGTTTTGTATCGATTACTAATGCGCCCAATGTAATTTGAGTAATTACAAAAACAGTTGCAAGAGAACTCGTAACTTTGATTTTGGTTTCAGAATTTTTGTTGATTAGAGCTGCAACCATTGTAGCTATTACTAGTGCACCAGTAGTTGCTGCTGCCAATCTGTGAATCCATTCAATCAAATATTCTTCAGATGGCATAATTCCGTTTGGACATAATGGCCATTCAGGACATGTTAAACCAAGTCCTGCTGCTGAAATATATCCACCTAAGAACATTAACGAATACAACACTATCATAGTTGCTAGAGCAAGATATTGGATTGCCAAAATTTTTCTATTCTATTGTGATGTTACCGAGCATCCAAGGATGAACAATGCAATAGTATGGGTATTCTCCTGGCTCATCTAGTGTTACAGAAAATGTAAGTCCACCAGCAAGTATACTACTGTCAAATAGTCCATCAGGGCCATCTTGAGGATTTCCACTTGTAACTGTATGAGCTGCTGTATCATCATTTGTCCAAACAATTTCGGTTCCTGCAGATGCAGTTACGTGATATGGAATATAGCATTCATTGGTTTCTTGGCATCCAGGAACTCCAGAGCCTTCTGGGAGTGAAATTGAGCCTTCATATGCAACTGGTTCAGTTGAAACTGGTTCTTTTTCTTCCATTGGTTCTGCTTCTTTCATTGGTTCAGGTGCTGCTTCCATAACTTCTTCTTCAACAGCAACATCACCTACAATGATTTTTCCAACCATTCCTTGTTCTCTGTGACCTGGAACTGTACAGATGTAATAGTATACACCTTCTTCACCTGCGATAAATTCTGAAGTTCCGCTTTCACCAGCTTTTAGTGGCTTTGCTGGTGATGCAACTTCTGAACCTGGAATGAGTCCACCAAAGCCTTCAGTGTCTTTAGTTACACCAAATGCGTGGAATGATACTCCATCATTTACTACATTAAAGATTACTTTGTCACCAACTTCCATGTTGATAGTTGGATTATTGTCAGGCTCACCTGGCAATGCATTAAATGCCAAAGTGATAAAGTCTGAAGATTCGATAAATGAAAGATCAGATGTGATTGTTGCACCAGTATGGACTGCTATTTCAGTTGGTCCAGAATCTCCTGCCATCATTGCTACAACTGGGGCTGGTTCTGAAATCCAGTAGTCCCATAGTCCAAAGAAGATTGCACCGCCAACAATACAGATACCTAACATGATTGCCATCATTTTTCCAGTTCTGCCTGGAGTAGTTCTGTAAAATTCTTGATTATCGTGACTCATTTTTCATTTTCTCCTAGTGTGATGGGTTCTTTGCCTCAAATGGATAGTAGTACTTGCCTCCAAGACCGAATGGATCGTCTGTGTCTGCAAGTTTTCCTTTGCCAGAACTGTAAATCATGTTATACAAGAAGATGGCCATGCTGACACCAATTACCATTGCACCTACTGATGCAATTTGGTTCATAGCAATCCATTCTGGGATTGGTGGATAATCGAAAATTCTTCTTGGCATTCCGTACAAACCAAGTACGTGTTGTGTGAAGAATACCAGTATTGTTCCTATGAATGATAAGATAAAGTGAATCTTACCCATTGTCTCATTGTACATTCTACCTGTTACGTATGGGAACATGTAGTACAAGTAACCAATGGAACCAAATGCAATTGTTCCCATCACAAAGAGATGGAAGTGACCAACTACCCAGTAAGTATCGTGTGTTGTAAAGTCTAATGGCATTGCACTGTTAACGACACCACCTGCACCTGCAGAGAAGAATAATGCAATTCCTCCAACGGCCCACATCATTGGTGTTGAGAATCTAATTCTACCATTCCACATTGTTGCAACAAAGTTGAATACGTGCATTGCAGATGCTGGAACAGCAGCCAGAGTACCTACCATGAAAACAGTTTTTTCTGTAAATGACATTCCGGTTGCATACATGTGGTGTGCCCATGATGAGAAACCGACAATAGATAATAGAACAAATGCAAAGACACCAGAATTGTAACTAAAGATTGGTTTTCTAGAGAACCTTGGAATTATTTCATACATCATACCAATTGCAGGAATTACCAAGACATAGACTTCTGGATGGAAAGTAAACCAGAACAAGTGTGCATATGCAATTGGATCTCCTCCCATTGCAGGATTAAAGAATCCACTTACACCAAGTCTATCAGTAAGTAACATCAAAAGTGCAGCTGCAAATGTTGGAATTGCAACAAGAATAATCAATGATGAAGACAAGAATGACCATGCAAGTAATGGGACTTGACCAATGGACATATCCGGATGTTTACATTTTAGAATTGTAACTACAAAGTTTATCGCTCCCAGAACTGACGATATACCTAGAATCTTTAATCCAAATATCCACATGTCAGCAGCAGGACCGGGTGCACTGATAATTGAGTACGGTGGAGTTGCATACCAAGTAAAGTCTGCAAATCCTAACCAGATTAGTGCTCCAGATGGAGGAATCATCCAAAATGCAATTGCATTAAGTTTTGGATAAGCCATATCCTTGTATCTGACCATAATTGGAACATAGTAGTTACCAACGGCAGATGCAAATGGAATGATAAACAAGAAGATCAACGTTGTTCCGTGAACAGTAAAGATTCTGTTGAATGTCATTGCATCAGCAATTATTTGAGCTCCAGGCAAGAAGAGTTCTGCTCTAATTGCAAGTGCCAAAGCACCACCTAAGAATAAGAATCCTAATGATGAAATGAGATAAAGTAATCCAACATCAGTGTGATGTGTTGAGAACATAATTTGCCAAATTGGACGTGGTTTTTGTAATTCTAGAACCATTAGTTAATCTCTCCATTTAGTACATTTGGAATTTGTGATAAAAGCGTTGTCAAGATGATGGTTCCTCCACAATTAATTTTCCTCTCATGTTATAATGAATTAATCCACAGTATTCTCTGCATTGGATATCGTGTTCTCCTACTTTATCTGGTGCAAACCAAACGGTATTGACTCTACCAGGAATAGCATCTATCAAAACTACATAATCGTGAATATTGAATGAATGGTTAACATCTGTTGCCATCACTTCAAATTTGTAAGCTTTACCCTTTTCAACATGTAGCTCACCTATTTCTTTTGTACCATCTTCATGTTCAAAAGTCCAGAACCACTGTTGTCCAGTTACTTTGATTACTTTGGCATCTTCAGGAACGTGCTCAACAAGTCTTTCTGCTTCCCATGCTTCTGCACCTACCCAAGTCATTAATGCAATTACGATTCCAACGTAAATCCATTCAGGCCAATTAGAGTGTCCACCCATTTCTACCAGTCCGTACCCTCATATGGTGTTGGTTTTGCTTTTGGATGAGATTCTCTAAATCTCCAAACTAACCAAATAATTGTTCCAGATACTACTGCACCTACTGTAAATGCAACAGTCATCATTCTAAAGAATAAGTTCCAAATAATCACTCTACGATCAAGATATTCTCCTGGTTCATCTCCAGCAGCAAAGGCTGATTCTAAAGCAGGAATTATAACTAAAACTGCCATTACTAAGAATAATCCGACCATCCACTTCATAGCGATTGACTGTCGTGACCTTTGATTTCTATTTAAGGGTTTTCAAGATTACTAGTTACCAACCCTGATCGAATCTTGAAGGGTGCATTACATTAAGTCCGGAAATGGAAAATTTTCGATCTTTTTCTCTAAAGATATTGAGAGATGCATTTGCAATAATTAGTTCAAAGAGATTTGTCGGAGAGAGTTCTACAATTGTAGATAGCATTGCTTTGATAGGATCCATATGAGTTACAAGAACCACGTTTTCATCAGGATGTTTTTCAAGAACATGATCAACAATTCCTAGAACACGAGATTTTACTTGAGAGAAAGTCTCAACACCATTATGAGCAATTTCTAATTCTCCATTATAGAATTTCATAAAGACATTACCATGACTGTTAAAAATTTCATCATAAGCCATTCCAGTAAATTTTCCCATATCAAGTTCAATTAATCTTTCATCAATAGATACATCAATAGAATTATGTTTTCCAACAATTTCTGCAGTATGTTTTGCTCTCTGAATAGGACTTGAATAAATTGCAGAAATATTCATGTGTTCAAGTAATTCAGCAGTATGTTCTGCCTGTTTTACACCAGTATCTGTTAATGGAACACCTTCAGTTCTTCCTGCAAGAATACGTTCAGTGTTATTTTTTGCCTGACCATGTCTAAGGAAAATTATTTGTCCCATATTGCTCAAATTTCAAATAGAGATAATAATAACATTATCAGAGGTATATTATGAAAGTTGGAATTATTGGTGGAACAGGTGGAATGGGCAAAGGATTTGCTCTAAGATGGTCACAAAATCATGATGTAATAGTTGGCTCTAGAGATGCTGCAAGAGCAGCTGAATCTGCTTCTGAGTATACAAATCTTGCAAAAGAAGCATTTGGAGAAATTAAAGGAACAATTTCGGGAAACGATAATGTTTCAGTTGCAAAAGAAAGTGATATTTTGATTTTATCAATTCCATATGAAAATATTGATACTGTGTGTTCAGGAATTCTTTCAGAAATAAAAGATAGTTGTGTTGTTGTCTCACCAATTGTTCCAATGACAAAAACAGATGTTGGTTTTGAATGTGTATCAATTAAAGACAATAAACCATTTTCATACAAACTTGTTTCAAATCACATGAAAGATAAATCAAAACTAGTTTCAGCATTTCACGTAATTTCAGAGAAAAAACTTGTCAACCCAACATTGGAATTAGATTATGACATTTTTGTTTGTGGAGATGACAAGGAAGCTGTAAATTCAGTTAATACACTAATTGATGAAATCAAAGGACTCCGTTCAATTTACTTGGGTCCAATTGAGCTTTCATATCTTGCAGAAATGTCAACACCATTGCTTCTAAATGCAATGATTCAAAACAAGATAAAAAATCCTGGAATAAAAATTATCTAAGTCGGAAATTCTGACTATTATGAGCCACGAATATTATAGACGAGGCAAAAATTGGTTTACTGCCATAGGCATAATGTTTTGTGTGATGGGAGGAATAGTTCTCATTCAGCAGTTACTAATTTGGGGTATTGAATTTGTCATAGATTTTATGGTAAATGGAGAAATAACAAATGAAAAAGTTTCAGTTGCAATGATTGGATTTGGAGTTTTTATGGTAGCATTAGGATTTAGAAAGCATGACCAAAAAAGATGAATTTTTAAAATCACAAAAAATTTTGCGTTTAGCTACATTAGGAAAAAATAATTCTCCACATATTGTTCCTGTTTGGTATTTGTACAGTGCAAAGAAATTCTATATTGGAACAAACACTAGAACACAAAAAGCAAAAAATATCAAAAAAAATAAAAAAATTTCATTTTGTATTGATACAGGAGTTAATGCACCAAATATCTATGGTGTTATGGGTCAAGGTAAAGCCAATTTGATTTTAGAAGAATCTAAAATGAAACGGATTGCAAAAAAAATTCTTTTAAGATATTTTACAACTTTGAATAAAAAATCTGCAAGAGAATTGCTTGAAGATACTGATTGTATAATTGAAATTATTCCTGAAAAGTTGACATTGTGGAGTTATTGACTAACAAAATCTTCAATTTTGTTCATTGCAGAATCTAAAATTTCTAAACTTGGAAGATAAACTAATCTAAAATGCCCACTTCCATATTGTTCGCCAAATCCTGAACCATGAACAGTCAAAACACCTTTTGATTCCAATAGTTTTGTAACAAATTCTTTGTCAGAGCCAAACTTGTTGTCTTCAATTTTTGGAAATGCGTAAAATGCTCCTTTAGGATTTGGACATGAGATTCCAGGCATTTCATTAAGTCGTTTAACTACAAGATCTCTTCTCTTTTTAATTTCAGAAACAAAACCCTGAACATAGTCTTGTGGACCACGAAGAGATTCTAATGCAGCATGTTGAACTGGAAGACTGGTTGCAATTCTAACTCTAGCTAATTTGGGCAGATTTTCCTGAATTGCCAGTAATTTTGGTGATTGATTAAATGCAATATATCCAATTCTCCATCCTGACATTAGATGGACTTTAGAAAATCCGTTTAGAACTATAACTGGAGAATCACCTGCAACTTTGCCAATTCCTACAAATTTTTCATCAAAGATAATTTGATCATAGATTTCATCACAGATTATGTACAGATTATGTTGATTTGCAATGTTTACTAGTTCTTTGAGTGATTTTTCATTAAAGACAACACCAGTAGGATTGTTTGGACTGATTAAACAAATTGCAACTGTTTTTGGAGTAATTTTGGATTTTATATCATCAATGTCTGGTGTTGAATTATTCAAATCAACTCCAAATTCTACAGGAATTCCTCCATGGAGTCGAACATAGGATGCATAAGGAGGATAATAAGGACCAGGTAACAGAACTTCATCACCTTCTTCAACAATAGAAGATATGACCATGTCCAAGCCTTCAGATACACCATTTGTCACTAGAATTTCATCAGCAGAAATGGACAAGCCTTTTGCATTTTCTTTTTTAGCAATTTCTTGTCTTAGTTCTAGTAAACCTTCAGAAGTTGAATAGTAATTTTCACCTTTGTTGATTGCATCAATTAATGCTTGTTTGACATTATTTGGTGGTTGAAAACCAAATTGTACAGGATCACCTATGTTAAGATAATCTACTTGCATTCCTTTTTCTTGGACTTTACGTGCTGCAAGAACAATATCCCTAATGGCATACTCTACTCCTGCTACTTTTTTTGATACCTTCAAAGTATCTAGACAGATATTTAGGCCCGTTAAAGTCTTACTTTTTTGGACTCGTTGCACAGCCTGGATAGTGCGGGCGGCTTCGAACCGCCAGGTCGAGGGATCGAAGCCCTCCGAGCCCTTTAGATTATCTTATTAATCAAGTGTTTTTCATTGTTGATGAAGTGAAACTATCATTATTCAAAATAGGATTAATTTTAGTAGTTTCAGGAAGTATTTGGATTGCAGTAATTTTTGAAAATAATGAAAGAGTTCATGATGAAGTAAGTCTTAAACAAAGTACGTCATTTGAGATTAAATCTAGTTTTATAGGAAGTGATATTGGATTTTACAGAGTATTCATGCCTGAATTTGATGGTGAAGAGATTTTTGTTCAAACATTAGATCCAAATGAGAATATTCTTGAAGAAAAGAAAATTCAAACAAAATTATCTGTAGGATATTTTGATTATAATACAAATGGCATACATACAATAAAAATTACAAATATTTCAAAAAATTCAGTTTACATTCAACTTGAATTAGGTGATACAAATTCTAAAGAAATGATTCCAGCAGGAATTTTGATTCTAGTAGGTTCTATTACTTTGATAATAATGTCTTACTTTAAACTAAGAAATTACAATATGGCGCAGCCTGATGAAAATATTTCATAAACAGGAATACATTGGATAGTATGACCAATTATCAAAACTAGATTAAATGCCAACCAAATTGTAAAAAATAAAAATGCAATTATTGAGAATGGTAGTATAAATCGAAGTTTTGTATGCTCTCTATTTTTAATAATGAAAACAGCACCAAGTGATGCCAATACAAGTCCCAATTCAAGAGGTTGATGAGACCAAGAGACTAGTCCGTCAATTCCAAAAAGATCATGAGACAAAGAATCACCAAATCCAGAAATAATTTGGATAATAGATCCAATTATTACAAGTTGGATTCCAGTTTTTAGAAATCCAGAAACAGATTTTTTGTAAAGTAGAATACCTCCTAAAACTGCGCCAATTGAAGAAATTGTTACTCCTGTATAGACTACAATGTGAGGAGTACTCCAAAAGAACTCTGGCTCATTTTGAAGATGAGAAATAGCATCCCAAAATCCGGCAGAAACCACAATGATAGGACCAATAACTGCCAAAATTGAGACAAATGATAGCAGTGTGTTAGGTTTTGTTAAAGTTGATTTTGAAATTCTTTGAATCAATTTCATTGTGATTGCACTTTGAATAAGGAATATTTGAAATATTGTAAGTATATCAATTTGGAAAAATACACTCCAAGCCTAATTTTATTAATTAACTATATTACATGAAGAATAGAAGAAAGATTATGAGTCCTGGAATAGGGTTAATGAAGAGAAGGCTAGAAAAAGAAAAAGATGCAATAGCTCTTGCTGTATCCGGAATTGCTAAAGAATACAATATCAAACCTGAAGAAACAAAGACTTTGGAAACAAAATATGATGATGATGCAGGTGATTGGTATGTGGCATTGGGATGGCTAGAAAAACGAGCAATAGTAAAGATGGATTCTGTTCAAGGAACAATTACTGAAATTAAAGAAATTTAATTATCCAAAAATTATTGATACTGTATGTCAAAAGCAATTGTTTTAGGGGGTTCAAGAGGAATTGGAAGAGCCATATCTGAAGCACTTGATTCAATTGATGTAGATGTGGTTGCAACATCAAAGAATGAAATTGACACTTCAAACTTAGATAGTGTTAGAAATTTTGTGAAGGATTATAATCAAACAGATATTCTTGTCTTAAATACAGGTGGTCCAGCTCCTAAACAATTTTCAGAAATTACTGAAGAAGACTGGATGAAATATCATAATCAATTATTTTTGGGATTTTGTACTATATTGCAAAATATCAAAATTAACGATGGAGGATATATTTTCTTGATTAGTTCAAGTGTTATCAAAGAACCAAATGCTAAATTAATTATTTCATCAGCATATAGAACTGCATTTTCAGAAATTTTCAAGGTGTTAAGTAAGGAATATGCTCAAAATCAAATTAGCTGTATCAACATAGCACCTGGTCCAATTAATACAGATAGAACAAAAGAATTGATAGACAATGTAGAGGAATTTATGAAAACATTACCAATGAAAAGGTTGGGTGAACCAAAAGAAATAGGAAATTTTGTAAAATCCATTGTAGAAAATAAGATTAAGTATCTTTCAGGAGTTACAATAAACTTTGATGGTGCAAATTCAAATTATGTATTTTAGTAATTACCTAAGAAGTTATTAATTAATAAAAATCACAGAAAATATGACAGATTGGAATACATTAAGAGCTAGATTTCCTGATGATGAATTTGAGGAAATTGAGAGAATTAAAGAACAATATGGATTAAGTTATAACGAAATTATTCGTTCAGGAGTAAAATTTTACGTTGGATTAACTTTAGGTAAAGAATTGATTGCTGATGCACTTGAAGAAAAAGATATCAAAGTGGGTGGAAAAAATTTGGGTGAAATTCTAAAAAGTCCTGAATATCAAGCAAATCTTGAACAAAAAATTTCCAAATTAGTAAAGATTCTCATATGGGAATTATTTGAAAAAGGAATGGACTTTAAAGAAAAAACAAAGTCAATTAGAAAAGAACGTAAAGTTGGTAGACCAAAGACTAAGAAAAAAGTTGGTAGACCTAAACAAGGACTAGATTAATTATTTTTTAAATTCCACATTCGGAGTATCAGGCTGACCAGCAATGGCGATTAAACCTCCATCACGAAGCTGTTGTAATAATTGCATAACTTCTTTTTCAACTTGGTTTCTTTGTAGTCCTGTTTGTTGTGCAAAGATTTCCACAAGTTCTGTAACTTTTCTTTGACCATTACATGATTTCCAGAAATCAACAATAGCTTGATTAACCATAAAACCCTGTTCATGTTCATTTGCTAAAACCATAGAGCCATCTTCTTGTTGAACCAATTTTCCAACACCCTGAGGTAAAGCGGTTTCATAATTTATTGGAGCAGGAGTATTCATACCAGCACCCATATTTTTGATTTTTATCTTAGCCTCTTCAGACATTTTATCCATTGACCAAGGAGGATCCCAAACAATTTCGATGTTGACATTATTTACTCCAGGTACTTTTTTAACAAATCGTGTAGCATCTGAAACAAGGGTTTCATGTAAAGGACATCCTTGGGTAGTCATAGTCATTTTAATATTTACATCATTATTTTCAGCAACATCAATACCATAGATCAATCCCATTTCAACAATATTGAGTGGGACTTCTGGATCCATACATTGTTTTAATGAATCTTCTACTGATTGAGAAGTTACTGTACTCATATTGTTTGAAGCAGTTTGAAAAACAATAAAAACTTTCTATTTATTAGCTTCAAATAATTTTTCTATGGATTCTTCAAATGGAGGCTGTGCTACTCCTTTTTCGGTAATTATTCCTGCAATTAGTTCAGGAGGAGTCATGTCAAATGCAGGATTTATGACATTGATATTATCTGGAGCTGTTTTAGTATCGCCTACACCAGTTACTTCAGTTCCTTTTCTCATCTCGATAATAACATCTTCAGCTTTACTTTCCAAATCAATTGTCGATAAAGGAGCTGCAACATAAAATGGAATGCCATGTTGTTTTGCCATAGTAGCAACTTGATATGTTCCAATTTTATTAAAAACATGACCAGTTTTTACAATTCTATCAGCACCCACAACAACTTTGTTAACTAGACCGTTAGCCATAGAATATCCAACTGCTGTATCAGGAATTAAACTAACATCAAATCCATCATGTTTTAATTCAAATGCGGTTAACCTTGAACCCTGTTGAATTGGTCTAGTTTCTGTAGCAATAACTTTTACATTTTTTCCACTTTCTTTGGTAGCTCTAATAACCCCTAATGCAGTTCCATAAGCAACAGTAGCTAAAGCTCCGGCATTACAATGTGTCATAATTGTATCATTATCATCAAATAAAACAGAACCATTTTTACCCATGGTTTTATTAATTTCAATATCTTCTTCTGCCATTTGTTTGGCAGTAGAAATAACAAGTTCTTTTATCTCATCTATCGAATTTCCAGTTTGTGCGATTGTCATAATTTTTTCTAAACCCCATCCAAGATTAACAGCTGTAGGTCTTGTTGCAAATAAAATCTCCTTTGCTTTCTTCAAATCATTAATGAGATCGTCCTTGTTTTTAGCTTCACTCTGTAATACAGCAAGTGCCATTCCAAATGCACCAGAAACACCTATTGCAGGTGCACCTCTAACCACTAGAGTTTTAATTGCAATAGCTACTTGATTAAAATCATCATATTCAACAAATGTAAGTTCATTTGGTAACTTTGTTTGATCAATCATTATTACCTTATTATTTTTCCATTCAACTGTACGTAAAGACTTCATGTCATTAGAAATTTGACTCATTAAAAATTAACAAAATAAAGTATATTTTAAATCAATCTCAAAAATAGACATCAAATATTTATTTTTGTAGAATTACACTTTGTTACTTGTTAACAATTAATCAGTTAGAAAAATTTGATTCTAATAAAATGTACAGAGTATATGATGAATGGCCAAATATCGCCAGAAATCAATATGAAAAACAACTTGAACAAGTAGATTTTGACAATGTTTCACACATTGTTTTTGCTGGAATGGGGGGTTCTGGAGCCATTGGAGATATTTTTGCATCTATTTTATCAAAAACAGATATTCATGTTGATGTAGTAAAAGGCTATCAATTACCTAAAACTGTAAATTCTGACACGATTGTAGTTACTACAAGTGTATCAGGAAATACTGAAGAAACATTAAGAATTTTAAATGATTCAAATTCACTTCAAGCAAAAATTATCGCATTTTCCGATGGAGGAAAAATTCAGCAATATTGTGATCAGAATCAAATAAATCATAGAAAAATTTCTATGATACATTCTCCTCGTGCTTCATTTCCTACCTTCCTTTATTCAATGATGCAAGTATTTGAATCAGTTTTACCAATTGATAAAATAGACATCAAAAATTCTATTAATATTTTAGAAAAACAAAAAGAGAAAATTTTTTCAGAAAATTTAGTTAATGAAAATCCGGCATTAGATTTATCACAATGGATTACAAAAATTCCATTAATTTATTATCCATGGGGACTTGAAGCTGCAGCAATCAGATTTAAAAATTCATTACAAGAAAATGCAAAAATGCATGCAATCACTGAAGATGTGATCGAAGCTTGTCATAACGGAATTGTTGCATGGAGCAAAAAATCTGAAATTCAACCCATTTTAATCAAAGGTGCAGATGATCATTCTAAAACAAAAGAAAGATGGAATATTTTAAAGGAATTCTTTCATGAAAAAAATATTGAATTTAAAGAAATTGATTCGATAAAAGGTGGTATTTTTTCAAAATTAATTAATTTGATTTATTTCTTAGATTATACTTCAATTTACAAAGCAATTTCATTAGAAATTGATCCATCACCTGTGGAACCAATTGATTTTGTTAAACAAAAATTAAAATCTTAAACATCATAAGATTGTTTTTTTGATTTTGTATATTTTTTATTGATTGATTTTGCTTTAGGGGTTTTTTTAAGATAATTTTGATTTAATTGTTTAATAAGATCTAATGTTTGATGATGAATTAAATCAAGATTTGGAATAACACAATGACCTCCAATGTAGCCGGGATACATTTTTGGTCTATTACCCAAAAATTTGTGAATTTCATCTGAAAATGACCACATCTCATCATAATCAACTTTATGTTCATTTGCAATCATATTGCTAATTTGAGCATAATTTATCAGCCAACCATAATATGATGTATCACAAACAATTTTTGCCAATTCTAACGTAATTGGGGAAGATACTTTTCTTGATTTTACATTTGAAAGTTTCAGTAATTTTCTATACTCATTAGATGCCCAAGAAGATTTTGGGGCAGATTTTTCAATTGCATAAAATTTTGTATATTTTTTTAAATCAGATAACATTCTTTGATGGATTCCTCTTGTTGCGCTATAGATTACTGGAACAGTTAGTTTTTCTTGAAGTTTTGAAGTAGTATATGGAGAAATTGTACTATGAATTACAACTATCAAAGGAGAAAATTGATCAACTAAATTAAGAACGTTTTTTTCAAAATTTTTGCCAAATGGGATACAAATATGAAGGAATTTGGTTTGAGCATTTGCGTATTTCTCAAATTTTTTAATGTTCATTAATTTTTTATCAATATCAAAGCCAATTGATATCGAATTTTTAGATAGTAACTTGAGAATGGGATTTCCAATTTCGCCTAATCCAGCTACAATATCTTTTTGATTCAATTGTACTCAGTAAAAAAATAGTCATAAATTAATCAATCTGAAATTAATTTATCTACAAAAATTGTTTTAAATAGATTAATTTGAAAGTAGGTAAGATTTGGTACAATTAGAGATCTATGAACACATAGAACATATGGTTCAAAATAATGAAAAAATTTTGCTTGATTTGGATGATCTTGCAAAGTTTGCTCATTACAAACATGGGAAAGAATTTCTCAAAATTCCATCAACCATAGTTGGTGACAAAACAATCTTAGAATGGTTTGCAGTAGATGAAATTTCATATTGGTGGTTTATATCACCAATTATTCACTCAAAATTTAAGGAATCAACAATCTTAATTGAAAGATTATTTTTATTTTTTGATAGTTATGATATCACTAATGTAAAAATTGATTCAAAATTAAAAAATAAAAAAATAATTGAAAATTTTTGTAAATTTAAAGAAATCCAATATGAAGTATTTTCAAACAATTTTAAAGAGAAATTAATAAGTACTTCAAAAAATTTCGTAAAAAAACAAGGTTATAAAAATATCACAAATAAAAAAATTGAAAATAGAATATCAATTTATAACAAATTCCAAAAAAATACTCAATTTAAAAAAAATTCAATAATTTTTACATCTCCTGGAATTTATAGACGAAGTAGATATAATATACAAAAACAGGAAGCAGAAAATGAAGAATTTTTCATACAGCCTCTTGTAGATTTTTTAAAAAAAAGATTTCCTATTTTGTGTATTGATTTAGATTATACATTCAGAGGAAATACTGAAATTTTGAAAGAAAGATTAGAAACTGAAAATCATTGGATTCCCATTGAGATTTTATTAAAACAAAAGAATGTAAAAAAATCAAAAGAAAACTTAGATAGAATAAAAAATCAATATAAAAAATTCAAAGAAAATAGATTAAATGATGTTTTTAAGTATAAAGAAATTTCATTTTGGGAATTTTTAGAAGAATTTGTGGATGAAATCTTTTTTGAGCCAAACCTACCTACATACACTAATTTACTCTTGGAAATTGAAGATTTTCTTAAAGAAATCAAGCCAAAAATGATTATTCAGGTATATGAAACTGGACCTTATGCAAAAGCATTTGAATTAAGTGCAAAAAAACTTGGAATTAAGACAGTAGGAATTCAACATGGATTAATTCCTTCAGATAGTGGAGATTATATTTTTAGAGAGATTTTCAATGAAAAAAATAAACTTGGAAATATTATACCAGATATAACATTAGTATTTGGGAATTATTACAAAAAATTATTAACGGAGATTGGAACATATCCGAAAGACAAAGTTATAGAAATAGGAAATCCAGCATACTATAATTTAGACGAAATTAAACATAATTTGAAAAAAGAAGAATTACAAGAAAAATATTCTATACAAAATAAAAAAACTGTTTTAATTCCATTATCATTTAGATTTCTATATTTCAAAAATAATCCTGATAAAATATTATTGGATGAAATTTTTGAAAAATTTAAAAATAGAGATGATATTCAGTTTTTAATTAGAACACACCCTGGTGACGACTTTAACCTAGAAGAATTAAGAAAGATGTATCCTACAAACAATTTCCTTTTAAGTAAACACACATTAGTTGAAGATTTTGTTTTGTGTGATCTTGTTGCTATCTTACCAATATCAACTGTAAGTACAGAAGCTGCATTATTTGAAAAACCTATAATTATGATAGATGTGATTAATGATAAAATTCAATCAAAATTTAATGAAACATATGAAGAATTAATCAATTCAGAAATAGTTAAACTTGTTAGTATTGAAAAAATTGATGATGCAATAAATTCATTAAAAAAAGATGAAATTTGGAGAACAGATGATTCAGAAAAAAGAAAAAAATTTGTAGAAAATTATTTTAATGAAAATAAGAAAGTTGATTTTGAAAAGATCTTATTTGACAATTAACTTTTAGGCTTTAGAACATACATATGAAAACAATTGTTTTTTGAAGGGCTGCTTAGTTCAAAATCAATGTAAGAGCGAAATAGAGGATATAATTCATTGATTAACCTATTCTTAATCCTCTTCCTTTCCAGATTATCTAATTTATTTGCCATTTCTATTAAAAATGGACTATATGGGCGTAATCCAATACTCCAAAATTTAATTAAATTTTTGGATAGATGTGTTGAATGATGTGAAATCTCAAATCCAGAAGTAGAAAAAATCTTCTTCCATTCCTGATTTGTGTAACAGTGTTTAATATTATCATGAATGCCTCTATCTAAGATTTTAGCCCATTTGGATTTGGTTTTTAGAAAATGATTAAAAATTAAAAAATTTTGAAATTTTTTATCTGGAACAAAAATTATAACTTGTCCATTATTTTTTAAAATTCTATTTATTTCAGATAGAGAAAAAATAGGATCTTTTAGCCAATACAAAACATTACTAAAAACTGAATTAAATGAATTTTCTTCAAAAGGAAATTTTTTATTCATATCATGTTTTATTAATTTATTATACAAGCCATAAGATTTTGCTTTATCAAGTAAATTTGATTTCCAATCCATTCCAACATTAATTTTTAGAGATGATTTTTTAGTAATTTTCGGTTTTACAAATGAATTCTGATTATGAATATCTTTTCCAGAAAAAAAATCCTTAGTACTTGAAATTGTAGAATAAACATCAAATGATTTAGAAGTTTCACCTGAGAAAAGAGTAAAACTAAAACTTCCATCACCACATCCTGCATCAAGAAGGGGTTTTTGAAAAGCAATATTTTTCATTTGAATAGCATCAAGTGTTCTCCAAATTGCAGTTTCAGGTCTTAGCCAATATAGATTTAAGAAATTTTTTAAGATTTGGCCATTTGTATCCAATGCTAATCCTGATACTAAGAAGTTTAATAATCTAGTGGCATGTTTACAAAATTAAAGTTTAACAATTTGTAGACAAAATCCCACAATAAGATTATGTACTACACTAATTTCATGAAATATAATGTATGCAATTACAATTCCAACTAGTACGAATGTTGGGGATTACTTAATTTCTAAATCAGCTAAACGAATCATTAAAGAAATTAAAGGAGATGTTGAAATTATTGAATTTCCTATGCAAAAAGATCTTCAAGATAATTTGAAAGAGATTAATGAGTGTGATGCGATGATTATTCCTCATTTTGCAATAAGAGATCCAGGCATGTATCCTGAAACTTATAGATTAGTGAAAGATTTGAAGCAGATCAAAGTACCTATTTTTCCTTTAGGTGCAGGATGGAAAGGCTTTCCTGGTGATTATAATACCGTTAAAACACTTGAATATTCTCCAAAAACAAGAAAATTTTTGCAATATATTGCAAATCAGGTGGAAACAGTTCTTTGTAGAGACTATTTTACATGTCAAGTTTTGAAAAATCATAATATTTCTAATGTTGTAATGGGTGGAGATATTGCATGGTATGATTTTGACATGATGGGAAAAGAAATGAATCGAAAAAGAGAAATCAAAAAAATTGTATTTACAACACCACATGCACCATGGTTCAATAAACAGGCTATGGAAACAATGAAGATGTTAGAAAAACTTTATCCAAATGCTACAAAAATTTGTGCAATGCATAGTGGATTGAATTTAGAAGACGATGAAGTTGGAAAATATGGACAACAAATAGGATTTGAAGTACGAGACGTATCAAAGGATTTAGAAAAAATTGAATTTTATAAAGAATGTGATTTACATGTGGGCTATAGATTACATGCACATATTTTCTTTTTAAGAAATCGAAACCCTTCAGTTCTACTTCATGAAGATGGTAGAGGTACTGGGTTCAGTTATACAGTAGGGATTGGAGGATTTGATGCATTCAAAATAATGGAAGGATTAAAGAAGAAAATTCATTTTGCTACACATAAGGGTAGAGAACGAATAATGGCTGCAGATATGCAGATTCCTAAAAAGGTTAAAAATTTCTTAGAAGAGGAGAACCAATCATATTTTAGGAGATATGTTGGTATCCCAAAAATGTTTGATCAAACATTTCAGCAAGTAATGAAACCTTGGATTGAATCGATTCCTTAATTAAAATTCATAAAATAATGTTATTAATCAGAATATGTTTGATAGTTTATGGAAGATGATGATTTAGAAAAAATTCTTGAAAAACTAAATAGTAAAAAAAGAGACTGTGAATCTTTTTCAAAGAAATATGAAGTCAGAAAAATGGATGATCTCTTTCAATATTACGAAGGAGCTAAATGGGCAATAGAATTTGCAATTTCAGTAATAGAAAATAAAGATAGTAAACAATAATTATTTTCCAACTGTTTGAGAACGATTAACATAATTATCAATCCCAATTAATCGTCCATCAACATCTGTTGTATCTCTTTTTGTTTTTCTTGGTAAATAGCATTTTTTACATGGAGAAAGATCAGTCATTCCTGTATGTTTTAAATGAATTTTTCTGGCATCAGTTAATTTTTTACCATGCCATATATTGAAAATTGAATCTTCATTCACGTTATCTAATTTGTATTCTTCAAATTCATCATTAGAACACATCATTACAGTACCATCTGCACCAATTACAAGTCTCTCCCATAATTGAGGACAAGTGAAGTTATTTTCGTATTCAATGTCAGTATCATTTCCTAGATAATCAATTAGAGGATTTGATGCAACTTGATCAGTAATTGAGTTAAATGTGTTGTAAAAATCTTCTGGGTTTTTTGAAATAGCTGGCCATACAGTTTGAACTTTAATTACAGGTTTGACAACTCCACGTTTTTGTTTTATCTCAGAATATTTTTTAATTTTTGAAACAGCATCATCAAATTTTAAGGGATAGCGAATTTTGTCATAAGTTTCTCCAATTCCATCAAATGAAATTGTTAACCAATCAAGATCTAAATCAATAAGTTTTTGAAAACCTTTTTCATCTAAAAAACCACCATGAGTTAGGGTAGAGACTTCTTTAATGCCTTTATCTTTTGCATATTCAATCATTTCATAGATATTTTCATTAAGAAATGCTTCGCCACGTAAACTAAGTCTTATTGAAAATAAATTATATTCTGAACATTCATCAATGATTTTTTTAAATAGATCAAAATCCATGTGTTTTCTGTTAATTTTCTTTTTGAACTCATCTGTTGTAGTATAACACATAGGACAACTTAGATTGCACAAGCTTGATAATTCTACATCTACATGAGACGGAAATTTAGGAACATGATGAAACCTAGGGTAAAGATGCCATTTGACTCTATTTTTTATGTAACTAAAGAGATGCCCTTGACCCCTATGTAATTCAAATTTAAAATTCTGTGTTCTACTTGATAATCTAAATTGTCCTTTGTTAATTTTCATATTGCTTCATCTTACTCCATTAATATTTAATATTCTCTGTTTAAAAGTTGAAAAAAAGTCTTAAACATTTCAATTCTAGAAAGTTAAAGTCTCAAATTTACTTGTTCTTGAATGTACGATCTCAAAAACTTCTGCAGCCTTATAGCCTGAAAGACTTCCCCAACGCTTTGCTACAGCTTCAGTCATATCTTTAGAACGTGGATGGGGAGATTTTCGAATTTCATAATGATATGCTGCAAGTGCTTTAATTTTATATTTTAATTCAGAAGTAATTTCTACATAGAGATTTGGTTTAAACTCATAAGGTTTTCTCCAATCAGTAGCTGCAGGAATTTCAAATGAGAAGATTGAAGAAATTTTTGAACCAGGAATTGGTCGTGCTGCTGTAATTGTGGCTTCATAAGCAATTCTATGATCTAAATTAAGATCATTGTAGTGATGAGTAAATATTGTTGTTATTTTATTTTCTTCAATCTCTTTTTCTATTTCTTTAATAATTTTCAATAAGGGAATTTGATCCAATTCTTGATTTGGTAAATCAAGAAAACGAATTTTGTTAATTCCTAAAAGTTTTAAAGCAGATTTTGCATGTTTTTTTCTAGTTTGAATTTCTTTTTCCATTTTTTTCATTTCATCATGAGAAATATCATATTGAGGAGTACTAACATATCCAGATTTTCTTCTAGCAGTTATGCCTTCAGATAAAAATAATACTTTGATATTATGATGTTTTGAAAGTTTTTTCAAAGTACCACCCATTCCTATTGTTTCATCATCTGGATGTGCACAAACCACAAGAATATTCATAATTGATTTTTCACTATAGAAATTCAGTTAATAATTGTTATAATGATTTTTGTCTACAAAAATTTTCCAAAAGAGTCACTATACGTTTTGAACCTTTTCCATCAACTACTCTTTTTCCAAAATAATTCATTTTTAGTCTTAGATCATAATTCAGCATTAAATCACGAACAGATTTTTCAATTTGTTTTAAACTTACATCATTTCCAAAACCAAGATTTTTTCCAAAATGTTTTTTTTCCATAAGTTTGGCGGTTTCGTTTTCAAATTTCTCACCACAAACAATAATTGAAGGAATTCCAAGATATGCTAATTCCATCAGCGTATTTCCTCCAGCAGTTATAGCCAGATCGTGTTTTTTCATTATTACAGGCATATTAGATATATCTTTCAAAATTTTGATATTTTTGTTAGATTCAGATAGAATTTTGTTCAATTTTGACCAACATTGAAAAGATGCTCCAAGTACTATAGAAATTTTAAATTTATTATCCAAGTTATTTAGGGCAGAAAGAATTTTTGGAATAAAACAGTATGTATCAGATCCCCCTTGAAGAACAAGGATTGAGGTAACATTTTTTTTAATTTTAATTTTACTAGTGAATTTTTTATTCAAAATTACATATTCAAATCCTGAAAATGAATTTTTCACTTTACTACTTGGATAAAGATAGTTAATTCCATAATCAATAAGTTCATAGTTTTTTCCTACATAATCAATAGACGCAACTTTTGCAAATTTTTTAAAAAATTTTAGATTAATTTTTTTTTCATTTAATTTATCAATTATTATTAAGTCGGGATTAAACGATTTAAGAATTGAAATAGATTTTAAATTATTTATTTTTGAAAGAAGAGTACATTTGTGTTTTCTACTAATTATAGTCTTTGAAATTTTTTCAGTAGTAAGAAAATGAACTTTATGCTTATTTTTTATAAGTTGATCAGCTAAATTTGTAGATCTATAAACATGGCCTAATCCAATTTTATTATTTCCATCAACAACAAAAATAAAATTGTAAGATTTCATATTCTATCTTCATTTGTTATTATTTAATTTATTATCTTTAAGAAGTGATTTTTTATATCCTTCATCAAATGATGTATGATTATTAATTTTAATTAATGAAGGATTCAGATCAATTATTGATACAATATCATTAATTGTAACAATTTTTCTATTTTTTGGAAATTCCTTCCAGATTTTTTTAATGAATTTAAGATCTTGAGGAAGATCTACAGTACATCTAATATGAGAAAGATTTTTTTTATTTTTAATATTAGAAATCTTAAATTTTTGCGGGTTGAATTGAATATAAGGAAAAACATGTTCTAAGTCTGATGGTTTTTTTGCCTCTTTCCAGGCACGTTTTAATGCTTTGTAACTTGAAATTTCAACTACCATACCTTGAGGAAAATTACAAAGAGAGTTAATATTTCCAGAAATGGTAGATTCAAAATTATTTGAAACATAATCGAACGAATTTTTCAAATATTTCCTGATGACCTTGTCAATAACTGTAGGATCCAAAAATGGGCAATCAGAACTTATTCTCACTACAGGATCTAATGAAAATTTACTTGCACATTTAAAATATCTATCAAGAACATTTGTGTTTGAACCTAAGAAATATTGAATATTATTTTTTTTACAGAAATCTATTATTTGTTTATCATTTTTTGCATGGGTTGTTGCAACAATAACATCATCTACATATTTTGAATTTTTGGTTTGTTCAATAACATGAAATAGCATTGAATTTTTACCAATTTTTTTGAGTGCTTTTCCAGGAAAACGTTGAGAATTCATTCGTGCTTGAATTATTGGAGTAATTTTAGTTTTCAACATTATTCTGAGAATTTTTTAGTATTTCAAGGCTTTTTAGTCCATGATTGAATAGAAGATCCAGAATAGAAAGATTGGGAATAAATGAATCTGAAAAATGTTGTTCATATATTGGATGAGTAAAATTTTGATATTCCAAATTAATGTTGTTACTATTGAATAATTTTTCATTCATGTATTCTTTTCCGCCAATTCCTGAGATATATGTATCAGCTCCAATAGATTTGCAAATATTGACTAGACGTTCAGTAGATTTTCCATTAATATTCAAATCGGATTCTTTATAGATTTTTAATTTAATTCCCAGCCATTCCATTACTTTTGTTATTGTTTCATAGTTCAATTCAAATAAAAAGTTCCATTCTTTCTCATACAGATTTTTCAAATAATCTTTATACAAATTGAAAAATTTAGAATTTGAATATGATTTTTGGATTTTGGTAAAATGATTTTTTTTCCAATCAATTTCATTATTTATTTCAACTGTTTTGTTAGGTGAAAATTTGTGTTCCTTTTTAATTGGTACAGATAGCCAAATCCAGTCATTTGGAACAATAATTCTATTTCTATTCGTAAATTTCTTATCATATTGAGTATTATCCATTAAAACAAGTGAGTCACCTAACGTCAACTTATGAAAAAAACCAGAATATGGGAAATAGTTTGGTTGATGAATAACAACTTTCAATAATGTATGACAATTTTTTTCAACAATATTAAACTTTGATGGAATGCATTTCATTTATTTACATGATACCATTTTTTTTATACAGTGAAGCCATTAATTTTAAATGGAAAAAAAATAGGAGATGGATTTCCATGCTATACAATTGCTGAGATTGGGGGTTTGTTTACAAATTTTACAGAAGCAAAACGATTAATTGATTCTGCTAAAGAAATTGGATTAGATTCTGTAAAGTTTCAAACATTAGAGGCTGAAACTATTACTACAAAAAATAATTTTTTTAACATGGAGGCTACTGGTCATGTTTCACAATATGATGTTTTTAAACAATTTGAATTATCTAAAGAATTACAATTTGAAGTTGTTAATTATGCAAATAAAATTGGAATAACAATTTTTTCTGCTCCTAGTCACATTAAAGATTTAGAAATTATGAAAGAAATGAAATTACCAATTTTTAAAATAGGTTCAGATTTAGCATGCCATGTGCCGTTACTCAAAGAAGTTGCAAAATTAGATAAGCCAATAATTTTGTCAACTGGAATGTGTAATTTGGATGAAGTTCGTGAATCGGTTGATGCGATAATTTCTACTGGAAATGAAAAGTTAGCATTATTACATTGCGTTTCAGACTATCCTACAAAGCCTGAAGAAACAAATCTTAATGCAATTATTTCTTTGAAAAAAGAATTTGATATTCCAGTAGGTCTTTCAGATCATAATATTGGATCAACGATTGCATTAGGAGCTGCAAGTATTGGAGCAAATATTATTGAAAAACACTTTAACAGTTCTCTAAATTCACCCTCACCAGATGACATTGTTGCTCTTGACAAAGAACAATATTTTGAATTAATTCAATCTATTAGATTAATAGAAAAAGCAAAAGGTTCGGGTACTAAACTTCCAACTGAGTCAGAAAAGAAAAATTTACAAACGAATAGAGTAAGCATAGTGACTTTAAAAGAGATCAAATCAGGACAAAAAATTACTAGAGAATTAATAGATATTAGAAGGCCAGGAACCGGACTGAAACCTAGTTTAATTGAGCAAATAATTGGAAAAACCGCCAAAGTTGACATTCCTGCTGAAGAACCTCTAAAATTTGAAATGTTGGAGTAATAACATTATTGAATTATGTCATTCAAAGCAGAAATTTTTGATGATTCAAACAAGAAATGGAATACATTATTAGAAAAAAGTCAAGAATCTACTGTTTATCAAATTGCTGAATGGGCAAAAATTTATGAAGAAGTTTATGATTCGATTCCGATTTTCATAGTTGTAAAAAATTCAGGAGAGGAAATTGTAGGTCAATTATGCGTATTAATTCATAAAAATCTATTTTGGGATGATTCAAACGCAATAACAAAAATTATTGCTTCAAAAATGAAGTTGCGTACAACACTTAGTTGGTTTTATGGTCCTATAATTCATGATAAAAGTAATCAGAATGAAATAATTCATGAAATTTTAAAAAAAATTGATGAAATTGCTATAGAAAACAAAGTAACAATAATTCGAGGTTCTACGTCACCAATGAATCAAAATATTTCAATCAAGTTATTTGAAAAACTGGGGTATAAAATTGAAAATTGGGCAACATATGTTAGCAATCTTAAAACTTCAAATGAAATTTTTTACAATTCATTAAATAAAAAAACTAGATACGATGTAAGGAAATCAGAAAAAATAGGATTAGAATTTGAAATATCAGAAAATGTTTCATCATCAATGGAGTTTTCAAAATTAAAAGCTGAGGCAAGGGAAAGAGAAGGACGAAAATCAGATATTAATAAAAAATTTGTAGATGCAAGATGGAAAAATCTTAATGAAAATGGATATGGAAAATTATTCATAGCAAAAAATAACGGGATTTCAGTAGGAGGTGTTTATTGTTTAATTTTCAATGACAATATTATTCAACATAGTGTAGTTAATTCTGTAAAAAAAGACTTAGAAGCAGGAAGTTTTCTTACTTGGAACATAATTAAATGGGGCATAGAAAATGAACTAAATACATTTGATGTTGCAGGAGTAAATCCAAATCCAAAAAATGATAAAGAAAAACAAATAGATTTTTACAAATCAAAATGGGGCGGTGAAAAATTAAAATATTTTTGGTGTACAAAAATAGTAAGTGATCATAAAATGAAAATTTCTTCAGTATTAAAAAATCCTAAAACTTCATTCAAAAAAATTTCAAAAAATAATGTAACTAAAAATGAGATAAAATAAATTGGAATACAAATTTTTATCAAAAGTAGAGACTTTAAAATTTCTAGAAAATCACATAAAAAAATCAAAAATTGAAAAAATTTATGATTTTACAGTAAATGATTGGAAAGAAAATAAATCAAAAATAATCTCAGATATAAAAAATAAATTTAAAGCAAAAATTATTGTTCGTAGTTCTGCGGCTGGAGAGGATTCATTTGAAGAATCTAAAGCGGGGAATTATGATAGTGTTCTTAATGTAAATTCAAATTCTTCAACATCTATTCAAAAAGCAATTGATAAGGTAATTGCATCTTATGAAAATAAAAATAATGAAAATCTAAGAAACCAAATTTTTGTTCAAACTCAAAGCACAGAAATTATTACCAGTGGAGTTGTTTTGACTAGAGATCACAATAATGCATCACCATATTATGTGATTAATTTTGAAGATGGAAACAAAACAGATGGAGTTACTAAAGGAATAGCCAATAATACAGTAAAGATTTTTAAAAAAATTGAGAGAGAAAACATTCCAAAAAAATGGAAAAAACTTATTTTAGCAATAATAGAGATAGAAAAAATTTTCAAAATAGATTATTTAGATGTAGAATTTGGAATAAATAAAAAACAGGAAATAATAATATTTCAAGTAAGACCCATTACATCATTAGAAGAAAATAAAATAAAAATAAACTATATACAAGTTGAAAAACTAATAGATTTCAATAAAAAAAAATTTTTGAAACAAAAACAATGTTTTGGTAAAAAAATTTTTTCAGATATGAGTGACTGGAATCCAGCTGAAATTATTGGAAATGATCCTAATTTGCTAGATTACTCACTGTATGATTACCTGATAATGAATGATTCGTGGAGTAAAGGAAGAGAAAAAATTGGATATAAAAAACATGAAAAAAATTTGATGGTAAAATTTGGAAACAAACCATATGTAGATGTCAACAAAAGTTTCTATTCATTAACTCCAATCAATTTTCAAAAAAAGATTTCAGAAAAATTAATAAATTTTTATTTAAAAAAATTAGAGAAAAATCCTCATTTACACGATAAAATAGAATTTGATATAGTGTTTTCATGTTATGATTTTTCTCTAAATGAAAGATTGAAAGAATTAAAAAAAGCGGGATTTTCACAAAATGAAACAGTTCTGATTAAAAAAAATCTACTGGATTTTACCAATGACATTATTAAAAATTTTAATAAAATATTGAAAGATTCAGAAAAATCATTATTGCATATGACAATTAATAGAAAAAAAATTAATGCACAAATTAACAAAAAATCTAATTACAAGAAATTATTGGATAATGCGTTTATTTTATTAGAAGATTGTAAAAAATATGGAATTATTCCTTTTTCATCAATGGCTAGAATATCATTTATCGCATCTGCAATGTTAAACAGCTTATCAAGGGAAGGCATTGTTAAATCAGAAATTATTGATGATGTGATGAATTCAATAAATACACCATTATCCAGATTCAGAGAAGATTATCAAAAATTATCTATGAAAAAAATTACAAAATCTCAATTTTTAGAAGAATATGGTCATCTAAGGCCTGGAACTTATGATATATCTGCATTAAGATATGATCATGATGATAGATTTTTACAAGATTTTGAATTTAATATTAAGAATAAAAAATCATTAAAAAAATCAAATTTAAAAATTAATAATATTTTAAAAAAACATAAAATTTTGTTAGATAGTAATGAGTTTCTCAGATTTATTGAAAAAGCGATTCAAGGTAGAGAAGAATTAAAATTTGAATTTACCAAGAACCTTTCAGATGCATTAGAATTAATCAACAAAGCAGGAAACGAATTAGGATTTTCAAGAGATGATTTAAAAGAACTGGACATTCTAAGGATAAAAAATACATACAAAAAATTGAAAAAATCAGATTTGCAAATGATCTGGAAAAAAGAAATTTTGAAACAAGTGAAAATAAAAACTAAAAATGAAAGCATATTACTCCCACCAATAATAGTATCCGAAAAAGATTTTGGAATAATTACTCAGTATACAGTAAAACCAAATTTCATTACACAAAACCAGATTACATCTAAAATTATTGATCTAAAAGATCTAAACAATATTTCAGATTTAAAAAATAAAATAATTTTAATAGAAAATGCAGACCCTGGATACGATTGGATTTTTACAAAAAACCCATCAGGATTAATTACTAAATATGGAGGAGTTGCATCACATATGTCAATTCGCTGTGCGGAAATTGCATTACCAGCAGCAATTGGATGTGGAGAGCTATTATTTGAGCAAATTAAATCAGCATCAAAAATTCATCTAGACTGTAAAAATAATTTAATATCTATCTTAGAGCATAACACTAATGATGAATCTGTTGAAATCAGAAAAGCCTTGAAGTCTTTGGGATACATAAAATGAATTATGAAAATGTGGAAAATAAAATAATGAAAATAGGTATTTCTTCTAGAATTGTTTCTGCTCCCAATTATGATGAAAAAAGAGACGCTATTAGTCATGAATGGCCTAAATTATTAGAGAAATTAGGATTAATTCCCATCATTATCCCAAATGTTTTAGAAAATGTGAAAGAATTTGTTGAGAATGCTCAGATAGATGGACTAATTCTATCAGGAGGAGATAATATTGGAGAATTTATTCAACGTGATAATACTGAAAAAAATCTTTTAGAATTTGGAATAAAGAAAGAAATTCCTATTATTGGAGTGTGTAGAGGAATGCAAATAATAAATAATTATTTTGGAGGTACTGAAATTAAAAATAATAATAATGACCATGTAAATAAATCTCATTTCATAAAAATTAAACAAAATGAATTTGTTTCACTATTGAATAAAACTGAAACTAAAGTAAATTCATTTCATAATAACATTATTACTAAAGAGCATATAGGAAATGGATTACAAATAGTAGCATTAGATAAAAATGATGAAACAATTGAGGCATTTAGTCATTCAAAATTTCCAATCATAGGAGTAATGTGGCATCCCGAAAGAGAACAAAACGAAGATAATTTAAAAATAATTAAAACATTTTTTGAAAATAAAAAATTTTGGTCGAATTAATTTGAATGTGATAATTTTAGGAGCAGGAGAAGGTAAACGATTACGTCCATTAACAGAAAATCGCCCAAAATGTTTGATCGAATTATTTGGAAAATCATTATTACAACATCAGATTGAGATTTTTGAAGAAAATGGAATAGAAGATATTTCTATTGTTACAGGATATAAATCAGATTTGATAAATTTTCCTAATGTAAATTATTTTAAAAATGAAAATTTTGATACTACAAATATGGTAGAAACTTTATTTTGTGCTGAAAAAAAAATCTCAAATTCAACTATAGTTTCTTACGGAGATATCATATTTGAAAGCAAAGTTCTAAAAAAATTAATCGACTCAGAAGAAAATATTTCTGTAGTTATAGATAAAAATTGGAGGAAGTATTGGGAAATGAGATTTGAAAATCCATTAGATGATGCAGAAAATTTAATTCTAGATAGTGAAGGATATATCAAAAAAATAGGTCAGAAAGTATCGGATTATAAGGAAATTGAAGGTCAGTATATTGGCCTGATGAAATTCCAAAATAAAGGGATAGAATATATGAAAAAATACTATCACGAGGCTAAAAATCAGTCTAAAAATGGAAAAAATATCTTAAATCCCTCTTTAGAATTTAAGAAATCATACATGACAGATTTCATTCAAGGAATGATTAATAATAAATTTCAGATTAAGTCTGTTCCAATTTTTAATGGATGGTTAGAAGTAGACACAGTAGATGATTATAATCTGTATAATAAATTAAGAAAAGAACAAAAATTAGATGAATTGATTTCGATTAATTAGTACACGAGATATCTTTAAGGTTAAATTAGATGTAGAATATTTTTAATTAATGGGAAAAGAGGATTATAATATTATTTTAATTAATTTAGATGGATTAAGAAGAGACAGAGTAGAACTTTGCTCTACATTAAATAACCTAAAAGAGGAAAATTGTTTTTTTTCAAATATGTTTACAGTGGCACCTTATACATTTGCATCATTACATGCAATTTTTTCAGGAATGTATCCATCAAGAAATGGAATGAATGCATATTATAATATTTTTAAATTTAAAAAAGATGAGATTACTACATTACCACAATTACTACAAAATGAAGGTTACTACACATGTTGCGACATAATAAACAAAGTAGTAATTCCAAATCAAGGATTTGATGAATTAAATATATTCGATGAAGAAACAGTTGACTTTAAGCAACGTCATAGAGACTTAATAAAAAAATTAGCAAATAAAGATAAATTCTTTTTATTTTTACATTTCACTGAAACTCATAAACATTTAGTTAGAGAAATTGTGAAAAAATACAAACAAGAATCCAATGATGATGAGTTTTTTAATTTGAAAGATGAAAACATTGAAAGATATAATTCCTATTTACCCTCATGTGATTCCTATGTTTCAGCAATTCTAGATATTTTGAAGGAATCTAAAATTGAACATAAGACAATCTTAATTTTCTTTTCTGATCATGGAACAAGTATTGGAGAGAGAAAAGGTGAAAAATTTTATGGTGTATTTACCTATGATTATACGATTAACGTTTTCTGCATTATTAAAACTCCTGAAAAATTAAACAAAAAAATCGAAGGCCAATGCCAAACTATCGATCTTTATCCAACAATTTCAGACATGTTGGGAATAAAATTAGAAGAAAACTCGATGATTCAAGGAAAATCATTGTTTAAAATGATTGAAAATTTGGAGAATGATGAAAGAGAAGTATTTGTTGAAACTGGTGGTCTTTATGGCCCTTGGCCTTCGTCAAAAAAACACAATGTCTTTTGTCTTAGAAGTAAAATGAAAAAAATAATTTATAATGAAACACCTAATTCTTGGGAATTTTATGATTTGAAAAAAGATCCCAATGAATTACAAAATATTTATGATGAAGAAAATAATGATGTTTTAGAATACAAAAAAAAATTAATGAAAAAATTTGAAGATAATAATATTGATTTAGGACTAAAAATTTAATTATCAAGAAAATTTTTTGAAATAAGATAATTCTGAACTATTTTAGAAATTAGTTGATTTCCCTTGGTATTGGGATGTCCACCATATTCATTATCATCTGAATAAAGATTATCAAAATTAGATTCATTCAAAAAGTCCGAAGTAATATCAATTACATGTAAGTCGGATATTTTGGAAATTTGTTTAAAAAATAAATTCATAAAATTGTAATTATTTTTAATATAGATCAAGTCATCTTTTTGAGGAATAAGAAGGAAGATAGGCGTGAAATTATGAATTTTAGAGAAATTTACAAATTCTTTAAGAATTTCAGTGAATAACTGAAGTGAATTTTTATTTTTATACAGTGATATTCTCCATTTTAGATTTATTTCCATTATAGGTTTCATAGGATTCCATTCGATAGAAGAAATATCAGCACTGTTTCTTTTTTTAAATTGAAGTAGCAATACCCAAAATATTATTTTGAAATTTCTTTTAGAATTTTTTAATACATGAAGTATATATGGAAATTTAATAATTTCTTTTAAAAATTTTAATTTATAAAAATAATCTTCATTTTTAATTTCATTTAAGATTTTATTTATTGAATGAAATTTTTTTGGATCATTAACTTTGTTAGGAAGTAATTTTAAAACATTATTTTCAATTTTAAATTTTGGTTTAAAAGCAAATGTATTTCCATATTCATAGTAATGTTTCCAATAACTCATGATTCTACTAATTGTATCTGGAACCACTCCAATAATGACAATTTTAGTAGGATTTTTTTCATATTCTCGCTTGAGTCTTAATAGACTTTGATCAATACCATAATTTCCTACTCCAAAATTTAGAACATTAGAATTAGTTGATTTTGAAAGATAATGTTCCCATGTTTGATCATTGTTTACTTGACGACAAAAAGTAAAAGAATCTCCATAACAAGAAATATGCGATTTTTTATTATCAAAATCTGGATTAGTTCTACTCCCCAGGGAATTGATAGTCCATTTTGAAGAAATGAATGTATTTTGATCAACGCCAGAAGTATTAGGTTTTCGAACCCAACCGAGTTCTGAATCATAGCCATGCGGAACAAATTTGTCTAATCCTTCTTCAGAAAAATGAGGATTTTCATCTTTTGAAGTAATCATCCATTGGAAATGTTTCCTTACAAAAGTTACTAAAACGTAAAAAATAACTTCAATTAAGATGATGAAAATTACGATTAATGATATCAAATTAAAATATTCAGTCATTTGCATTTGAGTCTAATTCCATGTTTAGAAATTATGTAAATATTTTTTATTTAATAAAGTGATGATTAATGAACGAAATTGTTGATAAATTCAGTTTCTACTAAAACATAGACAAATTTTCTTAAATATTTTCAATATATCGTTGAATATAAGGCCAAAATTTATGGAATATCCAATTTATGGAGCAAAAGATGAGTTCTAAAAAAAATGTAAAACAATTTTCGTATATTGCTATAGGAAATACTATTGGAGGAGCAATTCAAGGTATTTTTTACATTGCATTTGCATTAATTTTACAACCAGAAGACTATGGATTAATGGTTTTTATCATTGCTTTAGCTGGAACGGTTTCATTATTTTCTAGATTCGGGTTACCATTTACATCTGTAGTATATAATGGAAAAAATGAGGAATTGAGAGTTAATCAATGCCATGTCCTAACTCTGATTCTTACAGGGGTTGGTGCACTAATTTTATTGCCAATTAATCAATATGCTGCTTTACTTTGTATTGGTCTATCATTATTCGTGATAAATTTACAGGATTTGATTGGAAGAAAAAGATACAAAAAATATTTTATTACATATATGATTAAAACTATTTCAATAATTACAATTCCATTTTTGTTATATTATTTCTTTGATATTTATGGAATAATAATTGGAATGGCAATAGGAAATCTTTTAGGAAGTTATAATTTTATTTTTTCGTTAAAGAGAAAAATAAATGGTTTTAGAGAATTAAAATCAGATTATAAAATTCTTGTTCACAATTTTTCAGTAGATGCATCATCAAATCTTTCAAGATCTATTGATAAAATAGTCATTGTACCTTTTTTCGGGTTAGTTCCAGTGGCACTTTATCAATTTAATCTCCAAATAATGTTAATTGTTGGAATTTTGCCATTTGCTCTTTATTCATTTCTGTTATCAGAGGAATCAAGTGGTAAAAAACATTCCAAGATTAGTCTATTAGTAATTTTTTCATCAATTATTATCTCAATTGCAATTGTTCTGTTTTCACCATATGTGCTAAGTGAGTTTTTCCCAAAATTTGTAGATGGGGTATTAGGATTACAAATTATTATTTTTTCAATAATTCCAATGTCAATTAATTCTATATTAAATGCAAAATTACAGGCATCAAAATCTACCAAAGTAGGCATTGCGGCAATAGCAAAAATTGTCTCATTGATATTACTATTAATCATTCTTGGAATGCAGTTTGAACTGATAGGTTTTTCTTTAGCAGTATTATGCTCAACATGTATTGAAACAATCCTCTTATCACTTTTTTATAAACAGCAAAAAAGTGCAAGTTCTATGTGAAAAATCAAAGAATATGTTTGTGATGTAGAAAAATAATCTCTTTTGAAGGTGTTCTTTAGTATTATCCAAAATAATTAATTTATTTAATGTAAACTATAGATATTAGATTAGGAAAAAAGAATCAATATGAAATCAGTTATTCTTGCAGGTGGATTAGGAACAAGAATTAGTGAGGAGACACATCTAAAGCCAAAACCCATGATTGAGATTGGAGGAATGCCTATGTTGTGGCATATTATGAAAACTTACTCTGCATATGGAATTAATGATTTTGTAATTTGTTGCGGCTATAAGGGCTACATAATTAAAGAGTATTTTGCAAATTATTTTTTACATAGATCTGATGTTACAATAGATTTAAAAAATAATCAAATGGATGTTCACCACAAATTTGCTGAACCATGGACAATAACACTTGTTGATACTGGAATTGAAACAATGACAGGAGGAAGACTAAAGAAAGTAAAAGAATACGTTGAACAAGAAACTTTTTGTTTTACTTATGGGGATGGATTAAGTAATATTGATATAAAAAAATTAATTGAATTTCATAAAACAAAATCAAAAATTAGTACTGTTACTGCAGTACAGCCACCTGGAAGATTTGGAATGCTTGAAATAAAAAATGATGAAATTCAAAAGTTTGTAGAAAAACCAGCTGGGGATGGAGGATGGATTAATGGGGGATTTTTCGTGTTAGAACCAAATGTATTTGATTATATCAAGGATGAAAATACAATATGGGAAAGAGAGCCATTAGAACAATTAGCTAAGGAAAATCAGTTAAGCGCCTACAAACACTATGATTTTTGGCAACCACTTGATACTTTGAGAGATAAAAATATCTTAGATGATTTATGGGATTCAGGAAATGCTCCTTGGAAAGTTTGGTAATGGATAATAATTTTTGGAAGGATAAAAGAGTTCTAATTACTGGTCATACTGGATTTAAGGGTAGTTGGCTTACAATAATTTTAAAAAAATTTGGAGCTAATGTAATTGGTTTTTCTAAAGATATTCCCACTAAACCAAGTTTATTTGAAATTGCAGAAGTCAAAAATAATATTCAAAATATAATAGGAAATGTAAATAATCGTGACCAGATAGAGCAAGCATTTAATGAATTTAAACCAGAAATTGTTTTTCATATGGCTGCACAATCAATTGTTAGAGAATCTTACAAAAAACCATTAGAAACATTTTCGACAAACGTGTTAGGAACTGCAAATGTTTTAGAAGCTGTTAGAAATTCAAATTATGTAAAAGTTGTAATCGTCGTAACTAGTGACAAATCATACAAAGTAAAAAAAGATCATTCAAAATATTCTGAAGATGATCCTATGGGAGGATATGATCCTTACAGTAGTAGTAAAGGATGTGCAGAATTATTAACTTCTTCATATAGAAATTCATTTTTTAATCCCAGTAAATTTGATGAACACAATGTTGCACTAGCATCTGTTAGAGCAGGAAATGTGGTAGGTGGAGGGGATTGGGGTATGGATAGATTACTACCAGACATAATTAGGGGAATTTTAAATAAATCTAAAGTAGCAATACGAAATCCTGGTTCAACAAGACCTTGGCAATTTGTTTTGGATCCATTATTTGGATATTTGAGATTAGCTGAAAAAATGTGGCAGAGCAAAGGAGAATTTTCAGAAGGATGGAATTTTGGGCCAACTTCTGAAGAGGAACATACTGTCAAATGGATTACTGAGAATATTAAAAAACAATTTAAAGATAAAATAAATTTTGAAATAAATTCATCAAATCAGCCTCATGAAGAAAAATATCTCAGATTAGATTGTTCAAAAGCTGAAAAAGAGCTATTATGGACAAGTAAAATGAAATTAGAAACCACGTTAAAATGGACGTTAAATTGGTACGAAGAATATATGAAAAATAGCGATATGAGAGAATTTACTGAGAGGCAGATAGACGAATTTATTTTAATGGAAAATGAACTCACATAAATGTAGATTTTGTAACTCATCCATCAATAATGTATTTGTGGATCTGGGGATTTCACCATTATCAAATTCATTTTTAAAAGAAAATGATTTGTCTGAGCCTGAAAAAAAATTCCCTCTTAAAGTTCTAGTTTGTCAAAAATGCTTCCTAGTACAAATTCCTGAATTTGAAACACCAGATAATATTTTTAGTGAATATGCATATTTTTCATCATATTCTAAAAATTGGTTAAATCATATACAGAATTATGTTGAAATGATTTCAAAGAAAATTAATTTAAATCAAAATAGTCTAGTTGTGGAGTTAGCAAGTAATGATGGCTACTTATTACAATTTTTTAAAGATAAAAAAATTCCAGTGTTAGGAATTGAACCAGCTGCAAATGTTGCAAAAGTTGCACAACAGAAAGGAATTGAAACAATGGTTAATTTTTTTAGTGAAAAACTTTCAGATGGACTTGTAAAAAAAAGTATTAAGGCAGATCTCATAGTTGGAAATAATGTCTTGGCTCATGTACCAAACATTAATGATTTTATAAGAGGAATGAAAAAAATTTTAAAATCTGATGGAATGATAAATATGGAATTTCCACATGTATTAGAATTAATCAAAAATAATCAATTTGATACAATTTATCATGAACACTTTTCTTATTTGTCATTAAATACAGTAAAAATGATATTTGAATTTCATAATATGACAATTTTTGACGTGGAGGAAATATCTACTCATGGAGGTTCATTACGGATATATGTAAAACATAAAGAAAATGAAAATATTCCAATTAAAAATTCAGTAGAACTTCTTTTAAAGAAAGAAGATGAATTTGGATTGTTAGACATATCTACATATGAGAATTTTTCTCAGAAAACAAATCATATTAAAAGAAAATTAATAGATTTTTTTAATGAAGCAAAACAAAAAGGAGATAAAATTGTATGTTATGGTGCTGCAGCAAAAGGAAACACACTACTAAATTTTTGTAAAATTGGTAAAGAGCATATAGAATATGTAGTAGATAATAATCCCTATAAGCAAGGATTGTATCTTCCAGGAACTCATCTAGAAATTAAGGATCCCATAGAAATAAAAAATTCTAAACCAAAGTATATTGTTATTTTACCATGGAATATCAAAGATGAGATAATGAACGATATTTCATTCATACATGAATGGGGAGGTAAATTTGTAATTCCAATTCCAGAGGTAGAAATCATATGAATTTTGTAAAAACAGAACTGCCTGGTGCGTATATAATAGAAATTGAGAAGATTTTAGATGATAGAGGATTTTTTGCAAGAACATTGGATTTGGAAAAAAATGAGGAATTAGGCATTGAATCAAACATAGTTCAATCTAGTATTTCGTATAATGTCAAAAAAGGAACATTAAGAGGAATGCATTTTCAGATTAAACCATTTGAAGAGGCAAAATTCGTTAGGTGTACAAAAGGTAAAATTTTTGATGTTATCATAGATCTTAGAGAGAATTCAAGTACATTTCAAAAATGGATTTCAGTAGAATTATCTGATGAGAATCATAGAATTTTGTATGTTCCAAAAGGATTTGCTCATGGTTTTCAGACATTAGTGGATAATACGGAGGTATTTTATGAAATCACACAAGTGTTTAATCCAGAATATGCTAGAGGCTTAAGATATGATAATAAAGAAATTGGAATTGAATGGCCATTGAATGTTTCAGTTATTTCAGAAAAAGATGCAAACTATGATTGAATTTTTAATTCCCAAGAACGTTTAATTATAAATACACTAAAATTTTGAGTGTGACCAACAAAGATTTCGAAAAAAGAAATCAGAAAAAAATTAAATCAATGGTTGATGATAAAGAAATTGAGAAAATTTCAAGAAAATGGTTCAATAGAGTTTTTAGTTATGAATATTCATATCATTTTTCCTGGTTAGGAAGGCCTATTATTCAATTTCCACAGGATATGATTGCTATTCAGGAAATTATTTGGAAAACTAAACCAGACATAATAATTGAAACTGGAATTGCCCATGGGGGGTCATTGATTTTTTCAGCTTCAATTCTAGAATTAATTGGTAAAGGAAAGGTAATTGGGATAGACATTGACATAAGAAAACATAATAGAAAAGAAATAGAAAAACATCCTCTTAAAAAAAGAATTACAATGTTAGAAGGTTCTTCATTAGATGGAGAAATTTTGAAACAAGTGAAAAAACTTGTCAAAAATAAGAAAAAAATAGTTGTGTTTTTAGACTCATATCACACTCATGAACATGTACTAAGAGAACTCGAAATGTATTCTCCATTAGTTAAAAACGGAAGTTATGTTGTAGTTTTTGATACAATGGTAGAATTTATGCCTAAAAACTCATTTCCTAACAGACCATGGGATAAAGGAAATAATCCACATACGGCCGTAATGGATTTCCTGAAAAAAAATAAGCGTTTCAAAATAGATAAAGAAATTGAGAATAAACTATTGATAACATCATGTCCAGATGGATTCTTAAAATGTATAAAAAGTTGAATAGATACAAAAATTGTGAAATAGTAATGTATGTGGAGATTTAAAAAATGAATTTCTCAATTATTGGTCCCAATAGTTTTATTGGAACACATATGGCAAGTTATCTTAGAGATCAGAATATTGAATACGAGTTTATAGATCCTAATGACGAGAAAATTTTTCAGAAAAAATTAGGACATGTAATTTTTGCCATAGGTCTTACTGGAGATTTTAGAAATAGACCTTTTGACACTGTAGAATCTCATGTATGTGTTTTAAAAAAAATTTTAGAAAAATGTAAATTTGATTCATTTTTATATTTATCATCAACTCGAATTTATTTAAATTCAGATTCCACAATTGAATCAAAACCCATTGTAGTAAACCCTCATAATTTAGATGATTTATACAATATTTCTAAAATAATGGGAGAGTCATTATGCTTAGCATCAAATTCAAGAAATATCAAAGTTGTAAGACTTTCAAATGTGATAGGAAAAAAGAATAGTCAAAATGATTTTTTATCTTCAATCATACATGATGCGGTTATAAATAAAAAAATAATTCTTCACACCACTCCAGAAAGTGAAAAAGATTATCTCTATATCGATGATGTTGTTCAAATTCTAGAAAAAATTGCAATTCAAGGTAAAGAAAGATTATACAATGTTGCCTACGGGGAAAATACCAAAGTTTCTGAAATAAGTACCAAAATTCAAAAAATCACAAACTGTGAACTAGACTATGACGCTAATGCAGTAAATTACTCATTTCCAAGAATAAACATTAAGAGAATTAAGGATGAATTTGATTTTAATCCATCTCCATTTTTAGATAAATTAGATGAGTTAATTAATTATGAAATAAAAAATAATAACTAAATCTAAAGGAAATCTTATAGGGAAGTCTTACAAGAATTTTTAAAAAAAATAATTTTTTGATTCAAAAAGTATTATAACTTGTAATAAGATGTATTTTTTGTTAATTTGTCATCAATGAAAAATACTTACGATGAAAATGGATATTTAATTCTTAAAGATGTTATTCCAAGAGTAAAAATTGATGAATTAATGCAAAAAAATCTTGAAATTGTTAATCAAGTGACCCAAAAAAAATTCTTAGATCTCAATGATAAAAATTTAATAAAATTTTATGATGAACATCCTGAAATTGAAACAAAAGTCTATGAAGCTATACAAGATCAACCATGGATCACTGAATTTACAAAACAAAAAGAGATCATTCAACATGTTAAAGAAATTTTAGGTGAAGATGTTGGAGTATTCGGTAAAGCACCATTTAGAATGGATATGCCATTCTGGACTAAAGATATGGCACATTGGCATCAAGATTTTTTTTATGTAAAGGGCAACACAAGAGTTGTTACTGTATGGATTCCTATGCAAGATACAAAATACATACATGGTTGCATTAGCATTATGCCAAAAACTCATCACTTAGGAATCTTAGAACATAATGTCAGAGTAGGTAGGAAAATGATTCCTCAAAGTATTTTTGAAAATGAAATTAAGTTAGTAGAAGTGAATAAAGGAGACATTGTACTATTTTCCTCATTATTATTACATAGTTCCAATATCAATTGTTCCGAACAAATTAGATATAGCATACAACCAAGATACACACCCCTAAACGAAGAAAGTGATAAGGGGATGAAAGGAGTTATACCTGTCTAAACTATCGAATGACTATGATTAGAGAGCCTAAAAATCAGTCAAAAGCCGACAAAGAACAATTCAAATTTATGGAGAAAGTGTTTAATTCTTCTTCAGGCACGTTCTCAGAAAAAATTGATGCATTTCCAAAATTTGCTTCAAGACAAGCTATGGCAAAATTTCTTGCAAGATATGAAATTTTCAAAAAAATGATGCATGTTAATGGTTCTATTATTGAATGTGGAGTATTGCATGGAGGAGGATTATTCACATGGGCTAAGCTATCTTCTATTCTTGAACCTACAAATCATGTTAGGAAGATTATAGGGTTTGACACATTTGAAGGGTTTCCTTCAATTGATTCAAAGGATAAGAAAACAGGAGATTCGTCACATTTTAAAAAAGGTGCATTAACTGGCTCAACATTAAAAGAAATATCTCAAGCTACAAAATTATTTGATTTAAACAGACCAATTCCACACATTCCTAAAATTGAATTAATTAAAGGAGATATGGTTAAAACGGCACCCAAATATTTAGAAAAAAATCCACATCTTGTAGTAAGTTTATTGTATCTAGACGTTGATTTATACGAACCAACAAAAGCAGCTTTGGAAACTTTTATTCCAAGAATGCCAAAAGGTTCCATTATTGTTTTTGATCAACTAAATGCTAAAATGTTTCCAGGGGAAACTATTGCAGTTGATGAAGTAGCAGGTATTGCAAATCTAAAAATTGAAAGATTTCCTTTTGATTCCTATATTTCTTACAGCATTCTTTAATTTTTTTTAGAAGAATATTTTGATATTAAAGATGAATGTTTTTTTGGATGTAAAAAGAATACGTTTGTTTCTTGAGTTTTTTCAGTAATTTGTCTAATCTTACGTAATCCTTTCTTGTTAGCCACAAAACACATGTATCCAAGTTCTTCAAAAAAGTGAATAATTTGATTAGGATGGTATGAAAACTTTTTTTGATTTATTCGAGAAATTTCTGATAGGACAATCGGTTTAAATCGTCGAATTGAATTTAATGCTCCTTCATAGACAAACAATTCTGCTCCTTCCACATCACATTTAATCAAATCAATTTTTGAAATTTGATTTTTATGAACAAAATCATCGAATTTGATCAGCTTACATTTAATTTTTTGAAATCCTTTTTTACCAGGAAACGCAGTATTTGAAGAATAACCTGATGCTGCAGGATAATAATAAAACGTCAAATCTTTCTTTTCATTATAAAAACCAAAATTGAAAATTTTGATATTACTTGTTTTATTTAATTTAATGTTGATTTTTAGATTTTCAAAAACTTTAGGAATTGGTTCAAAAGAAAAAATTTTTACATTTTTTTTATTTTTAGCAATTCCTATAGAAAACCATCCAATATTAGCACCTACATCAAACATTGTAGAATTATTTTTTAATAAATTGTAAAGCATTTGAGTATCATTTCTTTCATAATAATCTGAAGTTAGAGTTTCAATTGGTGCAATTCTAACATCACCTTTCATACAACTAATTTTGATATCATGTTGACGTGATGTCATAATTACGTCATTATCAATAATTTCAATTTTCTTGATATCTGTATCTTTAAGAAACTCAGAATAGTCAAACAAGATTTTGTGATAATTATACATTTGATTTCTGTAAGTTTCTTTTTCTAATTTTCCCTGGTGAAATTTTTTTTTTAAATCATATATTTTGGATGAAGAATTTTTATTTTTCATAGAGAACTTTCCTGAGACATGTTATATCCTTTTATAAAAAAATAGTTGCATATAATTTCTATGATAAATTAAAAATGTGAAAAATGTCATTAAAATCAAAAAGATTTAGTTTATTCTAATAAAATTTTTTATTTATACGATTATTTATTATAAGAATAACCAGATTCTAGAATTAGTGAATTCAAAATCAGATTACATAGTAGTTAGCATTGGAATGCCAGTTTATAATGGTGAAAAATTAATTGAAAGAGCTATTTCATCAATTCTTGATCAAACATATGGTAATTTTGAATTAACAATTTCAGACAATGGTTCTACAGATAAAACAGCTGAAATATGTAAAAAATATTCCTTAAAAGATGACAGAATCAAATACATTCGTCATGAAAAAAATTCTGGTGGATTATGGAATTATAAATTCCTATTAAACAATGCAAAAAATGAATATTTTATGTGGGCACCTGTAGACGATTTATGGTCACCAGAATTTATTGAAAAAAATCTTAATTTTCTTGAAAAAAATAAGAATTTTGTAGGCAGTATCGGAAAAGTAAAAACCATTAGTCTTGATGGAGAATCAAATAAGATTGATGATACTTTTGAAAAATTTTTACGTAAAATCAGATTTCGAATTAGACCAGTAAATTATCAACCAATTTCAGGTTCATATGAAAAAAAAGTATCGGATTTTTTAAAATACGGATATGGTGATATGACATATGGGTTATTTAGGACTTCAATATTACAAAAAAGCTATTTGGATATTAATTTTGGAATAGGGATGGCTTATGCTTCAATTCTTCATGCTTTGAAATTTGGAGATTTTAACGTAATTGATGAATATTTATTTTCAAAATCAGACAAGGGTATTTCTAAAAAGGGAATAATCTACATGGCTAGACATGTAAATTCAGGCATTGGGAAATTGTTTACACATTATCATTATACTCTATGGTGTGCAAAAAATCTAGGTGCTAAAATTTTCATTAAAAATTTAAGCTATTTTATACAACTAAATCTTTGGGCAGTATTTGCAACATTTGTTGATCTTTTTAGGATTTTAAGTAAATCAATAAATTCAAAGAAAGAAAATTAGTATTGCGTAGATTTTTTTAACTGCCATTATTATTTAGAACTAGATACAATGAAAAATGTGAAAATAAACAGAAGTTTAATGCATATATTGAAAGCTAAAATGAGGCAAAAACTTGGAACGAAGAATTGTGAGGAAATTTCATTAAAAATTATTGAAGAAGGGAATGAAGATGAGATTCCTTTTGTCAAACTAACTAATGGGCAAGTGTTTTTTCATAGATTTTTTAATTCTCCATTAACTGAAGTCTATACTAGAAATATTTTTTCACATTACGAAATTGAGAAAAAAGCACATCCAACTTTTGGAGTTCATTTGAATCATATAGATAATTTGTTAAATTTGAAGATAAATGATGAAGAGAGGCAAAAACTACTAAATTTTATGCCTGTGAAAGAGGGAGACATCGTTTTAGAATTAGGTGCATTTTGTGGCTTTGGAACAATGAAACTATCAAATTTAGTTGGAGAGAATGGTAAAGTAATTGCAGTTGAAGCAGATAAGATTAATTATAAAATTTTAGAGAAAAATATCAAAAATAATAATTTAAAAAATGTAAAAATTGTGAATAAAGGGATTTGGAATGCTAATGGGGAATTATCATTGTATAAAGAATCCAATCAACGAAATTCATTAGTTGAAGAGCTTTTGGATAATGTGGAGAAATCTGAAAAAATTGAAGTTGATTCCGTAGATAATATTTTAAAAAAATTAGATATTAATCAAGTAGATTTTATTACAATGGAAATCAATGCTGCTGAAATTGAAGCATTAAAAGGAATGAAAAATGTCCTAATGCAAGATGATATAAGGATAATTGCAGCAGGGTGGTATGAATATAATGGAAAACCTGCATGGAAAAAAATGAAAGAAATTCTTGAAGAATATGGTTTTACAGTTTACATTGGAGTACAAAATAGAGTTTATGCATTTAAGAAAAAGTAGATTATAATATTATGAATAAAGAAATTTGGCCAAATTTTTTCATTGTTGGAGCGATGAGAGCAGGAACAACATCATTATATGAATATTTGAAAAAATCTAAATTTGTATATCTGCCATCAATTAAAGAACCAAATTATTTTACATCAGCAGTTGATCCAAAACAATTACTTACAAAACCAATAAAGGATGAAAAAAAGTATCTGGAACTTTTTAAAAATGTAAAAAATGAGAAGGTCATAGGTGATTCAAGTCCTACTTATTTGTGGGATCCTAAATCAGCTGAAATGATTTATAAAAAAATTCCAAATGCCAAAATAATTATAATTTTAAGAAATCCAATTGAAAGGGCATTTTCACATTATCTAATGCTATTTGGAAGAGGAATGACAAAATTATCATTTGAGCAAGTAATTAAGGAATCCCTAATGGTTTCAGGCGACAATTTTGAAGGTCGTGTTATTAGTGGGGGATTTTATTTCAAACAAATTAAACGATATCTAGATACTTTTCCAAAAAATCAAAATAAAATAATAATTTTTGAAGAATTTGCTAACAATACAAAAAAATCTGTTCAAGATGTTCTAAATTTTTTAGAGATAGATGATAGTCCACATGAATCAGTAAATACCATTTACAATCAATATACAGAACCTAGAGGAGGAATTTCTTCATCAATCATGAGAAGCAATAAAATTAAAAAATTTGGAAAAAAAATATTACCATCAAGTTTAGGTCAATCAATGATGAATGATGTATTAGGAAAAAAAGTTGAAAAACCAAAATTATCTGAAAAATTACGCACGATCCTTGAAGATATCTATAGAGAAGAAATTATTGAAATTGAAAAAATTTTAGATATTGATGTACAATGGTTAAAAAAGAAAGCATGAGATCTAAAACAATATAAAGTAAATACATCGATTACAAATGAAATTGAAAGTTAATGATGTTCATGTTCATTTGGGAAGTTCCTCAATTATTAACCAAAAACTACTAGTGAAAGATATCAAAAATTTTAGAAAAAAATACAATATTGACAATATTATGTTATTTACTCTAGATAGAGATATTGATAAAAATAATAAAAAAGTAATTGAATTAGCCAAAAAATATGAATATGTTCATGGATTGTATTGGATTCAAAAAACTAGAATTAAAGAAGATGTAAAAATTCTTGAACAAGAATTAGGAAATGGATTAGTTGGAGTAAAATTTCATGGAGTTTTTGAAAAGGAAAAAGTTTCAGCAAAAATTTATGAACCAATAATGAAAGTGTTGGATAAAAAGAAGGCAATATTACTTATTCATTGTGGACGATTCAAAGATGGTAGTCCATTATCAAATTCTTCATTTGTTCATGGATTAACAGTTGCAAAAAAATTCCAAAACATAAAAGTCATTTTAGCCCATATGGGAGGAAATGACACAAGTGTAGTACGAAAAGCTTTAGAGTCTGCAAAGAACATTCCTAATGCATATTTTGATACTTCTGGCATTAGTACTCCATTTAGAGTTGAATTGGGAATCAAAAAAGTAGGACCAAAACGGATAATTTTTGGCTCAGATTTTCCATGGTGCTCCTTTAGAGGAATGTTTTACGGAGTTGAAGATGCTTTAATCAGTAAGCATGCAAAATCCTTAATTTTAAATAAAAATTTTCTAAGATTAATCTCTAAAAATTAGATATTTTTTTAATTTTCGTCATTTGAATCAGAAATATAATATCGTAGATTTTTTTCTGTAAAGGCTTGACGTTTGAAAACTACATTTGCAAATAATCCCAACATGAAGCTTACAATGCCCAATATGATTATTCCAGAAGACAAATCAGTTGAAATTCCACCACCAAAAATTTTTGTTATAGTTATTATTTTTGCCAGAATTCCACCACCAAACAAAAGAATTCCCAACAAACCAAATGTAAGAATAGGTCTATGGTAAACCATAGATTTTAAAATTATTGATAATGCTCTATATCCATAATTAAAAATATTTTTAACAACTCTAGATTTTCTTTCTTCAAAATATTTTACTGGTACACCTACTTCTCCAATTCTAAAACCTTTGAATTTTAAATCTAAAATAGCTTCATGAACAAATGTAAAATCATTTACGACAGAGATATTTGAAAAAGCATTTCTAGAATATGCTACAAATCCACTTTGCGTATCAGTAAATCTTTGACCAGTGACAATAGAAATTAATTTTGTACATATTTTATTTCCCAACAAATTTCTTCCAGGAATTCCTTTTACATCATGATCTAGCCACCTAGAACCAAGAACAACATCCAACTGATTATTTAAAATTGGAACAATTAATTTGGGAATATCATTAGGATCAAATTGAAGATCAGCATCAATAATTACAGAAATATCGGCATTCATAGAAATACAATTGCGAATTCCAGTCATGAATGCTGCTCCAATCCCCATGTTATTTGGATGGGATACAATTTTGTCTGCTCCAGCATTTAATGCCATATCAACAGTATTATCTTTTGAACCATCATCAACAACTAAGACGTCTACTTTCTCAATTCCAGGAATTTTCTTTGGAATAGCCTTAATTACATTAGAAATGCTTTTTCCTTCATTTAAAGCAGGAATAAATACAACTAATTTCATATTAAATTCTAAAATTTAGATTTAATTAAATTTTGTATGTTGTAACATTTTACCTTAGTTGAAAAAAATACTAGTTTTAAGGTAGAAAATTGTTTTATTTTTTTGATTTGAAACTTTCAATAGGAATAAATCTTTATCAGCATAATTAAAGCAAATTTTGATGAGTAATGGAAAAAAGATACCAATTAAATCAAATCTTTGGAAGAAATCCAGATTCTTTAATTAACTTAGTCAAAATTTCAGTAATAATTATTGCTGGAATATACCTAATTGGGAATTTCACTCCATACTATGAAGCAAAAGATGCTTATCTGTATGGAATTGAAGCAATCAATTTTTCAAAAGGGATCTATTCCATGTCAAATGTTCTATTAGAAGAAACTGGCAGAATGGAGTTTGTAGGAGATAATTACAGGAAAACAATTCATGGAGATGCGGTTCCATCATCAGGTGTTGGGACTCCACTTTTAGGAGCTCTGGCTTACATGATAGGGGGATATTATGGGCTTTTTTATTTAGGACCCATACTAGGAATTTTATTTCTAATAATTTTTGAAAGAATTTCTACAAAATTATTTGGGAAATATGTCGGATTACTATCGTTACTTTTTTTGACAACATGTCACATAGTATTCAGAAGTGCTGTGTTACCAAATACTGACGCAATACTAACGCTTTTTTTTATTCCTGGAATCTATTACTTGATAAAATTTTTTAAAAATAAAGATGAGAAAACAATTTTTCTTGCATCGACATTTTTTGCGATTGCTTCATTAGTAAAAATTCCAGGAATTGTATATTTTCCTCTTGAACTAGTTTTAATTTTAGGTTATGTAGTTTATCAAAAAATAAACCAGAGAAAATTAAGTTCTGAATGGAAATGGAAAAATAAAATCAATAAGAAAAAAATTCTTAAAATTTCAGTTTTATTATTTATTCCATGGATAATTTTCTTCGGTTTTTGGTTTAGTTACAATAATTATTACTATGGGGGTCCAACAACAACATATCTTTCTGTCAAATATGGAGTAGAAATTTCTTCCAGTTCGCATATTGGGACATTATTTGTTATAGAACAAAGAGATTTCGATCAATTCAAAGATTATTCAAAATATCTTTTACCATATCAAATTCCAGCAACATATAACAAAGTGACAAATAATTTTGATGATGTTTTAGGAAAACATTGGCCGGGATTAATTAGTCCATTAATTATATTGTTAGCTTTAGTGGTTTCATTTAAGCAAAAAGAAAAAAGGATAGAAATTTTAGTTATGAGTTCATTTATTGCAGGAATAATATGGTTTTTTGCTGGACAGTCATCAGTTGAACGTGCATCTGTAGGGCTTCCAGCAAGATTTATGCTTCCAGCATTATCATTATTTTTTATTGTGTTAAGCTATTTGATTATCAAAATTTTAAAATCAGAATTCATTCATAAGAATCCTTTTGGTAATAAAAAAACAAAAATTTTCAGAAACTTTGTAATTGTAATTTTAGGAGTATTTTTTATTGGAGCGTTTTACTTTACTCCACCAATTCAGATGTTTATATCTGAAGATATACAATTTAAAGATCCTAGGATATTTGCAGAGAGATACCCATTAGATACATCTCAAATTCCTGAAAATAGCATTATAGTATCACATCATAATGATTGGGCTATCGATTACGGTGCAATTCCTTTTGTGTTACATTTTCAACACGGAATTAACCCAGAATCAGTCAGCTTATTGAAAAAATCAGTTTCCGAGGGATATGATGCTTTCATATTTAAGCAACCGACAGTTAAAGGGGAAAAATCCACATGGAGTAATCTTGCTGAAAATTATGATTTAGTATTCATAGAGCATTCTGAAAAATTTTGTAGAATTATAATTAGTGAAGATAAAGAATCAGATTCAGTTTGTATGGAAGAATAATTTAATCAGCAATGAATTTTTATAATTAAATTTTGATTCTAAATATATCCTAATTTTTTTAATTCTTTTTCAATTAAAGCATCTTCATCCTCATTTACATCATCAGTTAATTCACGTGAAAAACTAAAATCTAGATCATTTTTAATTTTTTTTAAATGATCTTCCATTTCTAAAACTAAGTCTTGATTATCATTAGCAATATTATTTTCTTCAAATGGATCATTTTTAAGATCATATAGATTAACGTTTTTTGTTGATTCACTTCTATTTCGAAAATATTTGTAATTTGAAGTACGAATACCAATCGTATTTGCAGTCATAGATTTGGGTGAATTAGCAGCACTTTCAATCATTACTGGAAGTTCATCTTCTTTATCACCTTTAATTAGTGAATATAGACTTCTTCCTCTAGCATCATTTAGAGAATTAACGCCTATAATCTCAAGGATTGTTGGAAAAATATCAATACTTCTAACTTGTTGATCGAGAATCTTATACTCACTAATTCCATATCCAGAAAATATTAGTGGTACACAAAATCGTTCATCAAAAACATCCAAAGTAGATTCTACAGAATTTTTCATCAATCTTTCTTTATATGGACCCAAATTTTGTAAGTGAATTTTTTCTGCTTCCTCATGTCTTTGTTGTTTTATTTGTTTTCGTTTTCTATTTGAATATGCTTTAGAAAGCATAGATCGAATAGGGGAAAATGATTTAGGAAGTTTTGAAGTTATTTTATGAGTTGATTCAAAATAAATTTTTTTGTACTGCCTAACATTATTTCTATATTCTTCAATTTCTGGAGTGTAAACACCCACTTCAGAACCATGATCAGCTGTTAAAACAAAAATTGTGTTGTCAAGATTTATTTTTTTAAGAATTTTCCCAATCCAAACATCCATTGCTGAAACCATTCTTTCATATTGATTAGCACCAAATTTTTGATTTTGAAATTTTTTTGGTTCTGAATCTAGTTGAAATGTGGCACTTCCATGGATATCTAACAAATGAACATAATAAAACCAAGGTTCTGACAAGTTGGTTTGTAATTTCTTAATTATTTTTTCTCCTAATCCATCGTATAATGTTGATGATGAATCATAAGTTTCATAATTTTCTTCAAAAACTTTACTTAATCCCATGTATGAGATCAATTCTGGAGTTATTGCATAAGTGGTATATCCATGTTCACGGAGAAAATCAGCATAATTAGAAATTTTTAGATTTAGTTTGAAGTGATTTTCGGTCTCTATAACTGATTCAAATGGATATTTTGAAGTAAAAATACTAGAGACCGATGGACAGGTTACAGGTGCTGAAGGAATTGTTTGAGAAAAATATGCACTATTTTTAATTATGAAATCGAGATTTGGCGTAATGGAAGTTTTATTTTTTCCATAACATTTGTCTGCTCTAAATGAATCAATTAAGAGAAAGAAAATATTTGGTTTCAATAATCATTTTTTTGGCAAGTAAACTAAAAAGATTTGTAATTCGTTCTAATTCAGGTTTAATTTTTAATATGTAGACCAATATATTTATCAGAATTTCACATGCAAATGATTTGCATTAAGTGAAAATAAAATGATCAAAGTCAGTAAATCTTTGAAAGAAAATAGGAATGAATGGTTTAGAAAATGAGTAGTATAAGAGTAACATATTCAGGTTTAATTTCTTTTGCCGTAGGGATTGGTAGTATTATTACTGGAACGGTCTTTACTTTAATCGTTACAAGACAATTATCTGTAGAAGAATTTGGAACATGGAATTTAATTGGCAGTATTGTTGCATATATGCTACTTTTAGAATCACCAATTTTTTTCTGGATCACTAGAGAAATTGCGAGAGATGTAAAATCTGCAAAAACTGCAATTATCACAAGTGGAACTTTTTCTTCAATTGGAATGTTAGTTTACGTAATTGTAGCGTATATGATTGGCCAACAATCAAATGCAGATATTTCTATGATGATTTTTGCATTAATTCTTGTACCAGTAAATCTATTGAATCATACTATTACAGGAATTAACGTAGGATGGAAACCTCATGTAGCAAGTTATGGTTTTATTGCAACTGAAATTAGTAAAATTCCAATTGCATTATTATTGATTTATTATATGGATCTTGGAATACTAGGAGTCATAATTACGACTGTTTTGTCATATTTGGCCAGTATTATCATTCAATTGTATTTTGCTAAGCCGAAATTGATGAATAGATTTGAGACAAAATTTGTTAAAAAATGGTTGAGGCTTTCTTGGATAGCATTGTTTAAAGATATTCCAGGAACACTGTATGTTTCAGATGTGGTAATATTTTCTACAATCACCGGAAATGTTGCTGGAATTGCATACATTACTGCAGGTAGAACAATTGGTAATTTAGTAAGACATTCAGGAAGAATTTCAACAGCTATATATCCAAAAATGTTAGCTGGTGGAAAACGAGAATATCTTCAAGAAAATCTTATTAGAACTCTATATTTTGCATTTCCAACAATTGCTTTTTCAATAACATTTGCTAAACCGGGTTTATTTGCTCTAAATCCAGAATACATGGTTGCTTCATCTATTGTAATATTTCTTGCTTTTAGAACATTTTTTTCAACATTAAATAGAATCTTTAGATCATCATTACAAGGAATTGATAAAGTAGACATTTCTGAAGAATCAAATTTCCGAGATTATCTAAAGAGTAGTTTAGTAGTTCTTCCAACTGTTAGAATAATTCAATATTCTAGTTACGTCATCTTATTAGCTTCTGGATTATATCTACTAGTTCAACAAAATTCATCACAATTAGAACTAATTCAATATTGGGCAATAATTGCAGTACTGATAGAAATTCCATTTACAATATATTTTTCAATATTAATCAGAAGAAATTTTAATCTAAAATTAAACTATATAGAAATTGGAAAATATTGTTTAGCAAGTTTAATTTCATTTGCAATAGCATTTGTTCTAATGGAAAATTTTCTAGAATATAATGAAAGCATTTTCATATTTTTGCCAAATTTACTATTATACATTATAATTGCTATCTCAATTTATTTTTCATTAACATATTGTATAGATAAAAAAACTAGGAGTTTATTCAAATCTGTAATTAACGAATTATTAAAAAGAAATAATTCTAAAAAATAGGCTATTTGTTTTAGATAAGCGTCAACATGAAAAAACTAGGGAGTTTTTTTGCTTCTAGCATTTTTAATAAAGTATTCATATCAATATTTTTAACATCATCCATGGTTCCAATTATTGGAACGTCAAGATCTCTTGGAACATAATTTTTAACATCATATCCATCATCTCGAAGGCCTTCCAAAAAATTTCGGGTATTTTCTTGACCCATAATACTTCGATGAACTTCAAGTTGAATGATTGGATGATACTTCCTAATTGTTTCTCTCATTCCTTGAAAAATATTAAATTCGTATCCTTCTGTATCCATACGTAGTAGATCTATTTTATCAAGATCGTAATCTTCAATAAAAGAATCAATACGTTTGACAGGAACTTCAATAACTGTTCCAGGGAACTTAGATTCTTGACCCTCTGGAATTACCATACAACTATTTGCAGCATCTTCATAAATTAGAAATTTGAGAGTTCCATCTTTTTCTCCTGCTGCAAAATTTGAAACTTCAACATTAGTAATATTTTGTAAATCAAGATTTCTTTTAAGATATTTTACATTATCTGGTGAAGGCTCTATAGCAATAATTTTTCCTTTTTCTCCAACTAATTTACTTTCCAATAATGCATAATACCCAATATTGCTACCAATATCAAGGCATATCATTCCATCTTGTAAAAATTCTGAAATTAGTTTTGTTGTTAGAGGTTCATGACTTCTAAAAATTCTAAGTTCTGAGGAAGTTCCAAATGGATCATTTGGCATAACTCCAATTTTGTATCCATTTACATCTAAAATGTCCTCTTTAGAATAATCAATACTGTTTTTTTTAATCCCCACATATGCATAATGAGCAATTGCTCGAATAGCTTTACCAATACCATATTTTTTTTTATAATTTTTAATATTTCCAATAGCATGATTAATAGTCATTATACAGGAATCGTTTTTCTTGCTATATAATATATCATTGTGTGGATGACTAAAGCAAAAAATTAACTAAATTAGCAATTCAATTAACTTGTCTACATTTAATTTTATCAAATTAAAATAAATTTGATAATATAGTGGGATCAATATTTGAAGAATACAGAATTAAAAAAAATTAGTGAGTACTATGATAGTCGTGCAAAAAAGTCTGATCAAGCTAAAGCTGCAGGACAATGGATCAATAAAGAAGAAATTCCAATAATTTGTGAAGAAATTTTCAATAAAATAAAGATCAAGAAAAATTACAAAGTGTTAGAAGTAGGATGTGGAAGTGGGGTATTAGGAAACTTTATTCAAAAAAAAATTGAATTTTTTGCAGGATTAGATATTTCACTTCATATGTTAAAAAAATTTCAAGAGTCAAGTTCAAAAACCCTCAATTTATGTCAAGCAACCACTGATTCAATCCCATTTTCTGATAAATTTTTTGATGTCGTGATTCTAAATGGAGTAACAATGTACCTACGAGATGAAGAAATTTTACAAAAAACATTTGCAGAAATTCAAAGAGTAGTTAAAAACGATGGAATAATTTTCCTAGGAGAAAATATTGTTCCTAGAGGATACTATTGGGAGTTAGTATGGTTTCAAAATTCATCAAAATTTATTCAACCTGGTTTAAAGATTTACATTAAATTTAGAAGATGGCTTGCAAGTAAAAATGAAAAATATGCAGGCAAATGGAAATCAATGCATAAAGAGATTTCTCCAGAATTTATCAATCAATTTTTCTCAAATAATGCAACTATTGAAGAAACCAATGCTGTAGCATCAACAGTAAGGAAAAAACGTCTGAAAGAAAAATACAAGGGAAATAGAAGAAGAGATTTCCTGATAAAGTTAAACTTGTAACAATGTTCCAATTTAAAATTTCTAAATCAGTTGATCCTTTAGAATGGAATCAAAATTTGTTAAAAAGTGAATTCTCAACTTTTTTTCAAACCTATGAATATATCCAATCACAATCGATTGATAAGGATAATTTCCCAATATTTATTGAAATTTTTGATGGGGAAAATGAGATAAAAGGTCAATTAGGCATGATTATTCACAAATCAGCCACTGTTTACTCATCAAAAAAATTGAAAAAAATCATAAATCTTTTTTCAGATCTTGGAAAAAGAGGAAATTGGGCAGGTGGCCCAATTATTCATTCAAAAGATAAGAAAGATAGACTGGAAATATTAAAAATAATAATTTTAGCACTAGAGAAAGTTGGAAGAGATTATAATTTAGCAGTTGTTGATGGTTATACGCCTCATCAAGACAATCTTATTGATGAAAATATTAGAAATGAATTTAAAAAAAGTAATTATCAAATTGAAAATTTTTTCACATTTGTTACATCATTAGAACAGTCATTAGATGATATTTGGGAATATGTTCACAAAAGTACTAAGCGAGACGTTAATAGAGCTAAAAAACGAGAAATAAAAATTAAAGAACTATCAGAATTTTCGGAGCTAGATAACTACTTTGATCTTAGTAAAACATGGGCAAAAACAAAAGGAATTGATGTGGAACAAATTTTAAAACGTAAAGACGGGTATTGGAAATGTATAGAGTCAAAAATTGATAAAATATTTTTAGCTTTTGAAAATGAAGAGTTAGTGTCAGCACATCTACTAGGAGTTTTTAATAATATTGCTTTTAGTCATAAGTTAACTAATTCATATTCAAAAGCAACAAGTTTAGGAGGTCCATTATTAACTTGGCATGCAATTGAATGGGCAAAAAAATCAGGTATGAAAATATATGATTATTCTGGAGGTAAATCCCCTCCTATAGACAAAAATGAATTAGAAAAATATCACGCTCAGTGGGACAGTTTATTATCATATAAGAGAAAATGGGGTGGCAAAGAATTTCCATATTTTCATGTTTTAAAAATTAGGAGAAGTTCATCATACAAAATGTTTAGAATCTTATCAAAGATAGATTGGACATTTAGAAATTATAAAAGAAAACAGTTTCAGAGACCAAATAAGTAAAAAATGTACCTAGACATGATGACTAAATTGAGGAAGAAAGTATGGGTGAAATAAAGTGGTAATTGCTTGTATTTTTCCAAATGACCCAATAATTTCGTATTATGATAAGGGAGAGATAAAGGAGAGATATTACAATCCTGAAAATGTCTTTGATGAAATTCACATCATATCTCTTACCGAAAAAGATGTATCTGAAGATAAAGTAAAGAAATTAGTAGGTTCTGCAAAACTAAAAATTCATTCAATTGGAAAAATAACATTAAAAAATAGAAAAAAGAATATTGAAAAAGTAATTAAATTAGTTGAAGATATCAAACCAGATATTATTAGAGCATATAATCCATTGTTAGAAGGATGGTTAGCGGCAAAATGTTCTCAAAAATTAAAAGTTCCTTTTTTTCTATCACTCCATACACAATTTGATTATAATAGAAAATTAGCAAGAAAGAAAAATTTAAAAAAATTTTTAGCTTTAAAATATACAGAAAAATTCATAGAACCTTTTGTTTTAAAATCTGCAGATAAAATAACTATAGTTTTTAAAATTATTGAACCTTACGTTGAAAAATATGTTTCAAAAAAACCTGAAATATTATACAACAAAGTAGATTTAGAAAAATTTTCTAATGCACAATATCTATCTTTGACTGAGCCACTAATAATTTCTGTTGGTAGATTAATTCCAGAAAAAAATCATGAATGTCTAATTAGAGCGATGGAAAGGATTGATGGGCACTGTCTGATTATAGGTAATGGAGAAATGTATTCAGAATTAATGAATCTAATAATAGAATTAAATCTACAGAATAAAGTTACAATTAAAAAATCTGTTCCAAATGAACAAATACCAGATTATTACAAGTCAGCATCTATTTTTGCATTAGCATATGATCCAGATCAAGAAGGACTACCAATACCTGTAATAGAAGCCATTGCAGCAAAACTTCCAATAGTCATTTCAAAATTAAAAGAAGGGTATTCTGAAAATTTAGAAAATATTGCCATATTTTCTGAACGAAATCCTGAAAAATTTGCAGAAAATATCAATGAATTATTATCAAATTCCAAGTTAAGACAAAAATGTATTCAAAATGGTATTGAATTTATCAAGAAATTTTCTGATAAGCATATAGAAAACAGAGAATCAGAAATATACAAAGAACTTTTATCAAAGTAAACTTTTACCATTCAAAATCTTTGTTTAAAAATGAATAAAGTTCTTCATTGTAAGGTTGATAAAATTCTTGTAATTTTTTTCTAAAATCTGGATCTATTTGTTTTTCTTTAAAACTTCCAGACATATGAATTCCATATTCATCCAATTCAAATTTTTTCAAACTCAGGAATTTTAGAACTCTATTATATTCAGTCGAGGGATCAGAATAGAAATCTTCACTTTTGATGATCAAAAAATTCTTTTTAGGAAAAATATTCATCCAATGTTTTAATCGTGTAACATAAATTCCTCTATCTAGATATGCGTATAGGTAATAATCAAAGCTAATTTTTCCAGTTTGTTTCATAAAGTCTAATTGATCCTTAATTCGTTCAGGCTCTAATTTTATTGCATCTTCAAAAGATTTTTCTTCATACTTATGTTTCAGATTCATTTTATAATGTGAGAATGCTCTATCAATGGGATTACGCAACATTACTACAAATTTTGCATTTGGAGTTAATTTAGAAATTCTTTCAGGTACTAATGGATGATCAATATACTTTGGTGTGCAGTCGCCTGCTATCAATTTATTATTATTTATTTTTGCAAGTGATTTTTGAAAATGAAATGGAAAACATGAACGATACCAATTTTCACCACGATAGTATAATTCTTCAAAATAGTGAATTTCTTTTCCTATTCCAGGATTAACAGAAGGGTGACGAATTAAATATTGATAAAGAGAGGTGGTTCCACTTTTAGCAGCACCAATAATATAAAAATCAGGAAGAGAATGTAGAAAGCCGGTTAATGAGCAGTAAATATTATGAATAGATATTGCACCATTATGTAATTTTTCATGTTTTGATAATTTACCTCTAATTGATCTTCGTAATTTTGCAGGTTTTTTTGTATCAGCACTCATGATATTGATTCACATTTTTTCATTATAAATTTCTCCCAAAATACAAATAGTGTATTAATTCATTCCAAATAGTAAAAAGCATGGAGCTTATTGATGGAAAAAAATTTGTAGACAAAAATTCATTTTTTATTGAAATATATGGATTGGGATATGTAGGATTTCCACTAGCAGTAAGATTATCTTCTTCAGAATTTAAAATAATTGGAATAGATGTAAACAATGAAAGAATTGAAAGATTAAAAAATAATAATTTAATGGATTCAGAACTATACTTAAAAGATGAATTTTTAGAATCAAGAAATAAAAATTTTTTAGAATTAGATAATAAATCTACAAAGAATAACATATCAAAGATAGGAATAATCTGTGTCCCAACTCCAATTCCTACTGAAAAAATTACATCAGATATTTATGTTAAATCTGCTGTAATAGAATTTCTAAAAACTGCAAATCCAGGAGATGTAATAATTTTAGAAAGTAGTATTGAAGTTGGCACAACAGAGAAAATAGAAACTATTATAGAAGAAAATGGATTTGAAGTAGGAAAAAACATAGGTTTGTGTTTTTGTCCAGAAAGAATTGATCCTGCAAATAAAGAATGGGGAATTGAAAATATTCCAAGAGTAATTTACTGTTCAGATGATGCAAGTTACTCAATTGCAAAAATTATTTACGAGAATGTGAACAAAGGAAATTTGTTAAGAGTAAGTTCTCCAAAAATTGCTGAAATTGTAAAATCATTTGAGAATGCATTTAGATTAGTAAACATTGCTTTAGTAAATGAATTAGCCATACTTTGTGATAATTTAGAAGTTAATGTCAAAGAAGTTATTGATGCTGCCGCAACTAAGCCGTTTGGATTTATGCCCCATTATCCAGGTGCAGGAGCAGGGGGTCACTGTATTCCAAAAGATCCAAGATTTTTGTTAGAATCTGCAAAAAAATTAGATTTAAAATTCAATACAATAGAACATGCTCTAGAAATTAATCATTTTATGCCTAAATATGTCAGCAATTCCATAAAAAAAGAAGTAGAGAATCTCGGATTAGGAAAAAATATTCTGATTTGTGGTTTGTCCTATAAGGCAAATGTAGAAGATATGAGAGATTCTCCGAGTTTTAAAATAATTGAAGAGTTTCATAATCAGGGCTATTCAGTGTATGGATATGATCCTTATTTTGATGAAAAATTATCTCAAAAATATATGATCGAAAATCACCTAGAAAAATTGCATTTTGAAATTATTAAAAAATTAGATGATGAATTTTTAGAGAAAATTTCAGGCATATGTATTGTGCAACATCATGACATCATTAAAGAAAAAATTAAAGAGATTTATGAAAAATCCACAGTTCCATTAATTTATGATTGCCAAAGTAAATTATTAAAAAATAAAAATTCAAAAACAAAATTAGTCTATTTAGGAAATTAAAATTTAATATAGAAATTTGTATTCATTCTCAACGTTAATTTCCGAAAAATTATCTATCCAATAAAGCGCTTGTAATGAAAACATTGTTCCCCAAGAATTAAGTTTTAAAGTTTTTTTCCATCCGAGAATTGATTTTGAAAATTCTTCATAAAAACCACCGTTTGATTGTTGAATATCAGAATTAGATTGTAATGATAACAAAAAGGATTTCAGTTTTTGAATTATTTCATCTAATTGTTGATTCTCAATTTTTGCTAAAAGTAGTTTTAATCTAACAATTTGAGAAATTGGATAACTTGATTTTGAATGATATTTTGAATTATGCCAAAGATCAATACTTCCATCATTTTGAATTTGTGTATCACACCAAAGTAAGGCTTTCTTAAAACTATCAAGATATTTTTGATCCTTTGTTTCCATGTATAACCAGATTAAACCTTCTAATGCGTAGGACATCGTATGAAGATTAATGACATTACTATCAGAATGAAGTAAAATGCTTCCATCAGAATTTTGATATTCAGATAAAGTCTCTCCAATATTAGTAACATGATTTAATAAAGAAGAATCTCCAGTAAGTTGAAATTGTTGTAGTAATGGAATAATTAATTTAATATGCAAACAGCCAGAACGTTTGTACCATACTGATTCATCATCTTCAAATTTTTGAGTAGATAAATTTTTTACAGATTTAATTTTTCCATTTGGTTCTAAAGCTTCATCAATAATCCATTGATTTAGTTTGATACCAAAATCAAGATATTTTTGATCTTTGGTTATTGAAAAACAATCAAACATTCCTTTTGCACAGATTCCCGTATCAAAAGAATAGACAAATTTATTGGGAATTCCATCAGGTGAAATTCCTTGAATTATACCATCATATTCTTTAAAGATCTTTATCAGCCAATCACATGAAGCTTTTGAATTTTTAAGAAATTGTTGATTTTGTTCATGTTCATATAGAAATCTCATTGCACTTGAATAATAACCAGTTATTTCTGGATACAAGAAAGCAAATTTTTCATTCTTTTCATCATAAAATGAATGAACTGCCCCAAAATCGCTATCAGAAGGTTCAGAAATAAAAATTCCAGAATTCATTAACCAGTTTTTGGTTAATTGAAATGATTCCATATGAGGTAACATTTTTCTTGTTCTTAAAAAATCTAAAGACAATGAAGGTTTTGGTAATGGTTTTTCATTTTCCTCCCATTAGTGGTGGGGGAGTAGTTGTGATTACAGATATTATTAACAAGATGGCGGAAATGGGAAATGAGATTACCGTTATTACCCCAGACTTAGAGTGGAAAGGGGAAAAATTTCAGCCTACAATAAATTCAAAAATTAAGATTGTTAGGACAGATACGCCTTCAAGATCGAAAATTAAAGTTGCTGCAAGAAGATGTCAAAGCAATATGAAAAAAAAAGCAATTGAAATTGGTAATGAAGAAAAATTTGATTTAATTTTTACAATTTTTCATCCATTCCATTTAGCACCAAAAGCAGCAGTAGAAGCTGCCAATGAATTAAAAATTCCATCAATTGTAAAAATTGATGATGCCATTTATGAAAAATCTAAAGGAGTTAAATCAATTCAAAGAAGAATAGAGAAAATGATCAATAGTAAAACTTTGAAAAATGCATCTCATATTTTAGTTTCAAACAAACAGACATCAGAAATTATTGTGAATGAATACAATGTTACTCCAAAAAATATTTCAATTATTCCTAATGGGGTTGATATATCATTATTTAATTTTGAAAAAACTAAAAATCCAAAAAAAATTGTTTTTTCTGGAGCAATGTATTTCCATAGAGGTTTAGATATTTTAATGGATGCAATTCCAAATATTATCAAAAAAGTACCTGAAGCACGATTTGTTTTTCTAGGTAGTGGTGATGAATTAGAAAAATTAAAAAAATTATCAGTTGAAAATCAATTAGAAAATAATATAGAATTTAAAGGATGGATTAACAGAGAAGAAATTCCTGAAAATATTATGAATGCTGCAATTGGAATAGGGCCATTACGTTTAACAGATGTGACATCAAGAGCATTACCTATCAAAGTCCTTGAATATATGGCTGCAGCACTGCCCTTGATTGCTCAAAAAGGAACTCTACCTGATGACATCCTAATTAATGAAAAAAATGGATTTGTAATAGATAGTGTTAATGAGTTAACTGAGAAAATTACTTTATTACTTTTAGATCCCAAAAAAGCTGATAATATGGGGAAAGAATCAAAAAAAATGGTTCAAAAATTTGCTTGGGACAAAATAGTAAAGGATATTCTAAATTGTCATAAAAATGCCTAATAGTTTTTAGTTAAAATTTTAATAATTTTAGAAGTTGCAAGACCTTTCCCATATGGAGCATTCCTAGGTAATACAGATGGATTATTGATTGATTTCTTTATTTTTTGAGTAATAATTTTTTGATTTGTTCCAATAACTTCAGCCATTTTTGAATCGACGGCTTCAGGTCGATCTGTAGTTTTACGAACAACTAATACTTTTTTTCTAATTATAGGGGCAGTAGATTCTTCTTGAATACCTCCTGAATCAGTTACAATCAAGGAACATTTTTTCATTAATTCTAACATGTCAAAATATCCTAGTGAATCATAAATTCCAAAATTTTTATTATTTTGTAATTTTTTGAATAGATTAAATTCAATTAATCTTTTTTTAGTTCTGGGATGTATAGGAAAGATAATCTTCTCTTCAGAATTAATTATTCCATTTATTATTGAAGAAAGGATTTTTTTATCATCTACATTTTCAGCTCTATGTAAAGTAAATAAAATAAATTCTTCAAAATCTATAGATAATTTTGATTTTTTTTCTGAGATTTTTGAATAAATTGAAATTGCATCAATTGCAGTATTACCTGTGACGTGAATTTTTCCATGAACACTTTCAGATAAAAGATTTTTTTTAGCATTTAAAGTTGGGGCAAATAATATTTCAGATAAATGATCTATGGCAATACGATTATGTTCTTCTGGCATTCTCCAATCATTACTACGTAAACCAGATTCAACATGAGTTATAGGAATATTAGATTTAATGGAACAGATACCAGCTGCCAACACAGTGTTAGTGTCACCCTGTACCATTACTGAATCAGGTTTCTCTTTTGAAAGAATTTTAGATAATTTATTGATAATTTCACTTATTTGAATTTGAGGAGTTGATTTTGAAATTTTTAATGAATAATTAGGTTTAGGGAGTTCTAATTCCTGAATAAATTGTCTACCCATTTGAAAATCATAGTGCTGACCAGTGAAAATAACTGTAGATCTCTTTGGACCTAGTTTTTTGATTATTGGTGCTAATTTGATAATTTCCGGTCTTGTTCCTAAAACAATGGCGATTTTCATAAAACTAAATCATTTTTTATGCATATTAGTATTAGTATGAATTTCATATATCTAAAAATTGGAACAAACTAATCTACATTATTCTCAATCATATTCATTAAGGGAATAGTATACAAAATATCAAATGAAAATTTTGTTTATTGCTCCTAAATACACAGGAGGTATTGGAGGTCATGCTGCAAGAGTTGCTGAAAAATTGAACGAGTATGGATTCAATGTTAAATTAATGGATACAACTCATATTCCTATTAAAAAATTAAAAAATCCTAGTTTTGCTTTAATAAGTTCATTTAAAGCAGTTTTTGGTAATGAAAAATATGACATTGTTCATGCATTTAATGTCCCATCAGCATTTCCTATGAAATATACTAAAGCAAAGAAAAAAATTTTATCTGTACATGGAGTATATTCTGAACAAGTAGATGCATTACATTCAGACACTGTTGCTACAGCTGCAAGTTTAGCAGAAACAAAAGTTTTGAAATGGGCAGATAAATTAACTACAGATTCTAAAATAGTTAAAGAAACATATAAAAAAAAATTAGGAATTGATTTTGAATTTTTGTATGCTCCATTAGATATAAAAAAATTTGAAGCAATTCCTGATGTAAAAAAAATTGATAATCAAATTGTGTATATTGGCAGAGATAGTTTTGAAAAAGGTATTGATATATTGCGTTCAATTGAAACAAGAATTAAAGGAAAAGTAGTCTACTGCACTGATGTAGAATGGAAAGAAGCCATGACTACTTTGAAGGAATCAAGTATTTTAGTAATCCCATCAAGAATTGAAAGTATTCCACAAGTTATCAAAGAAGCATTTTTCTTAAAAGTTCCTGTAATAGCTACTGATGTTGGAGGAATTCCAGAATTAATTCAAAATAATGTAAATGGAATTTTAGTGAAATCAAATAATCCTGATCTTCTATTGGAAGAAATTAATAATTTATTGGAAGATAAAGAGAAAAGCAAAAAAATTGTCCAAAATGGATATGAATTTGTTATCAGCAATCTCACTTGGGAGGTATTGCTTCCAAAATATGTAAAATTTTATGAGGACATCCTTAAATCATAAAAAAAATTGGCTAACTAAAAAAGAATTTTTTCAATCCGTTTTCAAGTTCTGTTTCATATGACCAACCAATAGATTTCTTTGTGTGAATTACATCAGCCTGGCTTTCTTTAATATCGCCTTCTAATGGTTCTTCAATTTTAGGAGATAATGATTTTCCAGATAATTTTATCATTAGATTTGCTAATTCCAAAATTGAAGTACCAATTCCTGTTCCAATATTTAGAAAATCAAAGTTCGTTTTACTTTGCATAGCAAAAAGATTTGCTTTTGCTACATCTTCAACAGATATAAAATCTCTAATTTGAGAGCCATCACCAAAAATTATGGGTGAAAGATTTTCTTTTATCAAATCATGAAATTTAGTAATTACACCAGCATAATCTAGAGTTTGTCCAATTCCATAAACATTGAAGTATCGTAAACCAATAATTCTCACGCCAGATTTAGAATATTTTTCAGCTAGTCTCTCATCATCTAATTTTGTTTTTCCATATGGATTAATTGGATTTTTTTCAAAATTTTCTTTTATTGGAATTGAAATTGTATCACCATATACACTTGAACTACTTGCATAAACAACTTTATTTTTAAATTCTTGTGCAATTTTGAATATATTTTCAGTACCATCAACATTGACTTTATGGTATTTTTCTTGATGAGTGAATGATTCAGGAACAGAAGTAAGTGCTGCTTGATGAAAAATTCCATCATGACCATCAATAGCTTCACGTAATCTATTAAATTCAAGAATATCGATTTTTATAGAATTTATTTTATTTTCATATCCTTGAAGATTTTCTAATCTACCTCTTGAGTAATTATCAATTATAGTTACTTGATGTCCTTGGTTTAGCAAATGTTTGACAATATAACTTCCTATAAAACCTGAACCACCGGTAACTGCAAATTTCACAAGTTTGTTGACTCTGTCATGTCTTTAAAGTTTGAGAAATATCAAAAACGTGAATCATATAAAGAGAGATTATCTAATCTTACATGAGTGATACAATGGATGAAAAAGAAATTCCATCTATGATAAAAGGAATTCTTACTCTAAGATATAATCCATCATTAAAGAGTAATTGGAAAAAATTTATGCCAAATGATTTTACTTTACATGAAAATTCTGAGTACATTAGTTATATTGAAAAAACAATTGTTGAATCAATTAAAAATGGAATTAAACCTGATGAAAAAAGAGTGGCAGTAGCACTAAGTGGAGGAATTGATTCCACTTTAGTTTTGGGATTATTAAGAAAAACATTTCCACAGATTAACATTGACGCAATTTCAGTTAAATTTGCAGATAGTATTGATGAGACAACAATTGCTACAAATACTGCCAAGCACTTTGATGCAGAACACCATATTGTTTCTATAGAAAACTTCTTAGAAGAATTACCTAAGGCTATAGGAATTTTCAAAATGCCCTTTTGGGATACACATTGGTATCATGTTGTAAAAACTGCAAAAAAATTTTCAAATACTTTAGTTTCAGGAGATGGAGGAGATGAATTGTTTGGTGGATATACATTTCGCTATGAGAAATTTTTATCTAAATTCGATTCATCAATGACATCTAAAGATAAAGCACATCTCTATTTAGAATGCCATGAAAGAGATTGGGTATCTGATCAAAAAGATTTGTTCGGAAGTAAAGTAGATTTTTCATGGGATGAAATTTATAAAATTTTAATGCCGTATTTTGAGAATCAATTATCACCTATTGATCAAATATTTCTTGCTGATTTGAATGGAAAATTACTTTTTAATTGGATTCCAATGAATACAAGTTTCTTTGATTATTTTGGAGTACAATCGTTGACTCCACTTTTATCAGAAAAATTAGTATTATTTGCTACTCATCTAGATAATAAAATAAAATATAATCAAAAATCAAATTCAGGGAAAATTCCTTTGAGACAAATCTTGAATAGGCATGTAGATACACGACTAATTACACCAAAAAAACAAGGATTCTCAGTTAATACAGTTAATTTGTGGAAATCCCATGGAAAAAAATTATGTGAATATTATCTTGACGAAGCAAGAATTGTTAAGGATGGTTGGATTAACAAAGAATGGGTAAATACACATTATAAAAAATTAAATGAAAAAACAGACATAAGATATGTAAATAAATTCTTAGGACTTTTAGCTTTTGAAATATGGTATAGAATGTTCATTACAAAAGAGATAGATGAAAATACCATTTTATCAACATAACCAAAACTTTGATAATAATATTGATTTTTTTATGATACTAATTTTTATTCTCCTTAATTGTTCATTTGAGTAATCTTGAAAGAAAAATTAATTCAATTCATAATTTGTCCTAAATGTGGAAAAGATTTTTCATTAAAGAGTTCAAGAAAAAAATCAGATGAAATTATTGAAGGATTACTAATCTGTAAAAAGAGACATAAATTTCCTATTCAAAAGGGTGTACCAAGACTAGTGATAGATAAGGAGAAGGTATTTGTTCAAACCGAGGATTCGTTTTCTTCAAAATGGAAAAAATACAATAAAACTTATCATACAAAAAAATGGATTGATGGGCAAAAAAAATGGTTTTTAGAACGATTTGGATGGAAAACAACTACAAATTTCAACAAATTTTTGAAGACCAGAACAAAAATTCTTGATGCGGGAACCGGTGTTGGTAATAGTGCAAAATTATTTTCTTCAAATCCTAATGCACAAGTTTTTGCTATCGATGCAAGTGAAAGTGTTCTTTTTGCCTACAAAAAATATGGAAATCTTCCAAATGTTCATTTTCTTCAAGCAGATATTCGAAAACTTCCATTTAAGAAAAATTTCTTTGACTTTATTTGCTCAGATCAGGTTTTGCATCATACTAAAGATACTGAAAGTTCATTCAAGATGCTAACAAAACTTCTTGCTAGAAATGGATTAATCTCAATTTACGTTTACAAGATTAAAGGACCTATGAGAGAATTTGCAGATACCTTTATTCGAGAATCTACCGTCAATATGACTGAAAAACAATGTATTGAGTTTTCAAAGGATATGGCCATTTTAGGCAAAAATCTTTCTAAAATTAATAAAAAAATTACAATTCCAAAAGATATTCCAGTTCTGAATATCAAAAAAGGAACCTATGATGTTCAGAGATTCATTTATTGGAATTTTTTGAAATGTTGGTGGTCTGGAGATGTACCCTTTGAGCAAAGTGTAGCAACTAATTTTGATTGGTATTTTCCAGAATACGCATACAGACATTCTGTAAAAGAAGTCAAAAAATGGTTTAAAGATTCAAAATTAAAAATTACTCACTTTAATGAAATTGAAAGTGGAATTAGTGTAAACGGAAAAAAGAATTAAAATTAACTAATAATTTTAATCAATTTACATTGTTGCTTGAGCAGCTTGATGGAACATTTCGCTCTTTGCACATCCTGCTGCAAGCTCATCACCTGCACCACGTCTCATAAGACCTCTGTAAAGACCGTCTTCGAGTTTGACTCCTTCTCTTTCTTCCCATTCCTCAACGGTAATGGAATATTTCTTTTGGATTCTATCTCTATACCATTCTGGAATTACATTGAATGCACAGAATGGAACGATTCTAAGATCTGGAGTTAGATAATGAATATCACATCTTTGTAATCTCTCAAGGTCTTCATTGTATTTGTCTTGGAAGTGCATCATACCAAGGAACAATCCTTTGACATGCCAAGAACCAACTGAATCAAATGATCTCTTCATCAAGATGTTTCCAAACATCTTTGCCAAATCTAATCCTGCTGGTTGTTTCTTGGAATCAACAAATCCTTTGAGTTTTCTTACAACTTCAAGCATTGTAAAGTATTTGTTTTTACCAGAACGAATTTCTTCTGCTTTATCTTCAAAGAGTTCTAACATTCCTTGAATATCACAGAATTTTGTTAATGGAACAAACTTCTTTGTTTCTTCATCTTCAAAGATGTATGTACCTGCACCACAAGCAAAGTGAATTGATAACTCATACTTTGGTTTACTTGAGAATGCTTCAATTACATTTGTGAGAGGCATGCAACTTGGAACTGGGAACCAGTCATCAACTGTAACTTCACCATTTGTTTGTTCTTCGATTCTTTGAATACAATCAGGAACTGTAATTCTGTATTTTTCACGTTCAGATTTACCCATTCTACCAGTTAGTGATACTGGTTGGAAGTTAACAGCATGAACGACATCCATGTTCTTTTGTGCATATCTGATAATTCCACCTAATTCGTGGTCATTAATTGATTTGATTACAGTTGGAACAAATACAACAGTAGTTCCGGTCTTTCTGCAACTATCAAGAGCATATGGAATTTCCCAGTGATTCTTTGGGTTTGTTCTTGCAGTTACACCATCAAATGATAGATACAAGTTGTTACATCCAGCAAGTCTAACTTCTCTTGCAGCTTCTGGATCCATTGCATGTCTGATTCCGTTGGTGTTCATCTGAATATGATCAACACCTTCTTCTTTCATGATTTTAATTACATCAGCAATGTCTTCTCTTAGCATTGGTTCACCACCAGTAATTTGCATAGAGTTTCCTGGAATTGGTCTTTCTGCTCTGAGTGTTTTCATCATTGCTCTAACTTGAGTATGATCTGGTTCATACATGTAAGCACCTTCTAGTCCCTTCTTTACATAGAAGAAACAATACCAACATGTCAAATCACATCTGTTAGTTACAATCATGTTTGCAAGTCCACTGTGAGACAAGTGGTTTGAACATAATCCACAGTTATTTGGACAAGAACATTTGTCAATCATTACATTTGGAGCATGTGCACCTTTACCATCCATCCAATAAGTACTGAATTTTTTATACATCTCATAAGAACCAAAGTACAATTCTTCACATTCACCGTGTGTTGGACACACTTTGGACATGAAGACTTTGTTATCTCTTTCAAAGACTTCAGCATCCAGAATCATATTACAATCTGGACAAATACTTTGAGTGAATCTAATAGTGGACTTCTTTCCTAAATTTTTGGTTGATTGGTTGGATATTTGAATTAGAGCCATGCCTACATTTGGAATTTTTCTGAAATAGTATATAATGCATTTCATACTTGGCCCCGTGGGGAATATAGGACCTACGCATATCTGATTTAAATAACAAAACTGATCGATTAGATCGCATGAGCATATCAGATAAGACCAGAAAGGCATTAGAAAAGATTGGTCTTACAAGCTATGAGATTAGAACATTTTCTGCTTTGCTTAAATCAGGAGAATTAACTGCATCAGATCTTAGTCAAAAATCAGGAGTTCCATATTCAAAAATTTACGAAGTATTAGGAACCTTGGAAGATAAAGGATGGATTGGTTCTGATGATTCTAGACCAACAAAATATTTTGCAAAGTCACCATCAACGGGAATAGAAACCACAAAACAGAAAATGGAAAGTGATTTTTCACAAAATCAAAGTATTATTCTAAATGAATTAGTACCACTATACGAGAAAAGTGGAACAAGCGAAAGGCCAGACATTTGGGTATTATCAGGTGCAATAAACATTGCAGCAAAAATTATGGAAATGGTTGAAACTTGTAGAAATGAAGTGATGATTGCATTACCTGAAGCTGGAGAAGAATTAGTAAAACAAGCACTTCCTAAATTACGATCACTGCACGACAAAGGGGTAGATATAACAATTTTAACATCAGATAATATGGATAAAGAATCAATCAAAGCAATCAAAAGAGTTGCAACTGTAAAAATTAGAAAAGGATTATTTGCAGGCGGAATAATTTCAGATAAAAGATATGTTGTAATCTTATTAGGCCCTGAAATAAGTAGTGCAAATTCATCAGATGTAGTAGCAATTTGGGCAGATCATGCAGGTTTGGCAGGTTTTGCAAGACAATATTTCGAATATTTATTAAAAGATTCAAAGAAGGTATAGTATGGACCAACCAAATGATGAAATTCTATTTGTAGGAACGGCTGAAGCCGAACATGTAGAGATGTATATCAAAGCAATTTGGTTAATAAAAGAAAGAGAAGAAGAGGTAAAAATTAGTACAATTGCAAAAATGCTAAACGTTAGACAACCAAGTGTTGTTCAAATGCTCAAGAAACTTAATGATAGGAATTTAGTCACATACAACAAAGCGGGAGTAAAACTAACTGAAGAAGGTGAGAAAATAGGTACAAGTATGATGAGAAACAGTAGATTATTAGAAGTGTTAATGGACAGTGCTCTTAAAGTAGAAATCGATGAAGAAATGGTTTGTGGAATTGAACATCATATGAATAAACAGTTTACAGATGCTTTGTGTACAATGCTAAAACATCCTAGAAAAAGTCCTCATAATCATGACATTCCAATGGGTGAATGTTGTCAAGGAAATTAAATTCTCATCCTAAAAGATATATCATCAGAATTTCTAGTTGAATCATGGCATGTTTTTGTGGCTGTGAAACATATGAAAAAGATGAAAACGGATTCAAAATGGCATGTGTAAAGTGTGGACATGGTCCTCAGAATCATGATGAAGAATTCAGAGCAGCAGCAAGAAAGAACGAATCACAAAGTCAAAAACGTGATGCAGACTTTGGATGAGAAATTATTCGCCAATAATTTTAACTAAAACTCTTTTTGGCCGTTTACCATCAAATTCACCATAGAAAATTTGTTCCCATGGACCAAAATCTAATTCACCATTTGTAATTGCAACAACAACTTCTCTTCCCATAACTTGACGTTTGAGATGAGCATCTGCATTATCTTCACCAGTGTCATTGTGTTTGTATTGATCAATTGGTTCATGAGGTGCTAAACCTTCTAACCATTTTTCATAATCATGATGCAATCCACTTTCGTTATCATTTATGAAAACACTAGCAGTAATATGCATTGCATTAACAAGACAAAGTCCTTCCTGAACTTTACTTTTTGTAACTAATTTTCTAATGTCAGGTGTTATGTTAACAAATCCTCGTCTAGATTTTACATTAAATGTCATGTATTCAGTTAATGATTTCATAGAATTTTGATTACTTATCATCAATTAAAATCCTAAGGCAGGCTCAGAACTCAAGATCCTCATCATCATTTCAAAGGGATATGGTCATCACTGCCCGCAGCCATATTTGAGGCAGATTCCTTTTGAGTCTTTCACGAAGCTTGATAAATGGCCAATAGATCAGTCATTCAAAATGGTCGCAATTGATACCCCTTCTTCATTGGAAAGTTTTAGAAGATTTATAATTTCTAGCACTTGCAAATCATATGCTCCAAGAAGTTATCTTGATGACTTTGAAGTATTTGCAGAAAGAGAAGACAGTTTAGGTTCAATTTATGTCGAAGCAGCAGATAAAGTTACTTTGAAAAAAATTAGAGACATTACATTTGTTAATGCTCGAGACGTATTGGGAATAATTTACAATTCTAAGAGTGGGAATACTTCACTCAAATGGCGTCAATTAAAAAGAAATCATGGCAAAGTTGTAGGAGAAGCTTCTGCAAATTCTTTAACAAATTTAGCTGAAACCGGGGTTCTTACTTTAGATTGGGTAGAAAGTTATCTAAAGAAAAAATCTGAAGACTCAAAACCTACTGAAGAAACTAGCTAAACTCTTTTTTTGTTGTGTTTGGAATCTATAACATGATAATTAAAACAATTGATGAGAATTCAATTTCTGTAATTGCAGAAGATTCGGATGATCTTTTGAATTTGAGAAGAATCATTAAAGAAAACGACAAAGTAATAGGCGATACAACACGGGTACTAAAACAAGAAAAAGATTATTCGAGACCTGACAAAGGTGAACGTATTAAAGTTAGAATTGCACTTTTAGCTGAAAAGATATCACTTGATGATGTTTTAGATAGATTACGAATAGGTGGAACTATTTCTGAATCAAGTAATGAAGCAGTCCCACATGGATCACATCATTCATTTACACTCAAAATTGGTGATGGAATCACAATTTTCAAGAAAAAATGGAATCCAGTTGACAAAAAATTACTTGAATCAAACAATAATCAAACAGGATTTATACTTGTGGCAATTGATACTGCTGATTGTGGAATAGGAAGATTGAAAGGCACTCATCTAGAATTTTTTCCAAATATTTATTCTGGTTCTGGAGGAAAAAGATACAAGACAAATTTTAATATTGAAAAATTTTTTGAACAAGTACAAAAATCCGTATCAACAGCAAAAAAAGATAATGATTCGATAATTATTTTTGGTCCTGGTGAAACTAAAAAACGCTTTTCAAATTTTCTTCAAAAATTACAAGAATTCCAAAAATTGAATATCCAGGTTGTAGAAGGAATTGATTCAGGAGGAGAAGATGGTATTTTCACTTTTACAAAGTCACAAACTATGAAAGAAATAATGTCAGATAGTAAATTAGCAAAAGTTTCATCAATTATTGATGAGGTAATGGTACTTGCAAACAAAAAAAGTCGCAAATTTTCAATGGGGTTTGAGGAAACTTTTACAGCAAACCAGATGGGTGCAGTAGATTCTATGGTATTTTCAGATAAAGCAATTCAAGAAAATAATGAACAACAAATGATTGATTTTCTAAATGATGCTGAAATCAAAGGAGTAAAGATCTACAGTGTGGATGCAACTACCGATATTGGTCTTAGAGTAACAGGATTAGGTGGAATTATCTCACTACTAAGATATCCAATTGAATCCTAAGTTGTTGAATCAATTAACCAATCCAAATATGGTTTATTGATTGAAGAAACATCAACTTCAGCGATCTCAGGGACATCATAAGGATGAGTTTCTTTAATTTTCTGTTTAAGTAATTTTTTGTTTTTAGATGTAGTTTTAAAAATTGCCAAATATTCAGAAGAATTTTCTATTTTATTATTCCAAAAATAGATAGACGAAATTTTTGATATATTTACACATGCGCTTGTCTTGTTTTTGACAAACATCTTTGCAATTTTTGTAACAGATTTTTTATCAGGATATGTTGAGATAATTATCACCGGTTTCATAGTAACCGATAAATGTACGTACTTTAAAAAATTAACAATTAGTTTGGAACTTGATTTTATTACCCAAAATTCGATTATCTATGTCTTAATTGCTTGGGTTGTAATTGTTGTAATTGCAAAGGGGTTAAAACTTGAAAGATATGGATTTGAGATTAAGGCATATAGTTTAACTTACAAAAACAAGAATGTAAACTCTGCACTACTGAAAATGCTTAGTAGAACAAAAAGAGGAATACGAGTATTTGCTGATGTAAGTGTTGTTGCAGGTTTCATAATGATGGGATTTGCATTTTGGTTTTTGATAAACAATGTTTCAAACTTTTTTGTTGCACAAAATGAATTTTCAGAATTAACTGTATTAATTCCAGGAGTTACACTAACATCATCTGCATCAATTACATATTTTCTTTTATCAATTCCAATTGTATTAGTTATTCACGAAGGTGCTCATGGAATTGTTGCGGCATTAGAAAAAATAAAGATCAAAACAGGAGGATTTGCAATATTCATTGCAATGTTTGCAGGATTTGTAGAACCAGATGAGGAAGAATTTGGAAAAGCAAAAAAGATTTCCAAACTAAGAGTCATAGGAGCTGGAGCAACTTCAAATGTGATTTTTGCTTTTGCTCTAGGAGCAATATTACTTACAAATCCATTTTTTGCAATGGTATTACCTGAACCACTTTTGAGTACTTTCTATGATTTACCAGAAGGAGTTTTGGTGTTATCAATAATAGAAAATTCGGGTGCTGAAAAAGCTGGATTGATGGCAAATGACATCATTACATCAATTAATGATATTCGAATATTTAGTGCGGTTGATTTCCCGAGTTTGAGCCCTGGAGAAATTGCAAATGTTTCAGTTCTTAGAGACGGTCAACCATTAAACTTTGATGTAGAAATTACTCCAGCACAAGATGATCCTGAAAGAGGTTTGATTGGCATTATGAGAGATAATACATTTGCATACAAACCTGTAATGAATTTCATTGAATGGAATGATCCTAATGTCTCAATGTTCTTGCTATGGTTATGGATGATTTCCTTTTTTATTGGAATTATCAATATGCTCCCACTTCCTATTTTAGATGGAGGAAAATTCATTCATACTATAATTGACAAGAGAATTTCTGATAGTGCAGTTAATGGAGTAATGTGGGGAATCTATGCATTTACATTCGTATTATTCGGTTTGAACATAGCTTTATCATATATGAAATCAGGTTGGTTTACAATTTAGATAATACCTAAAGAATCATTAATGAAAAAAATTATTCAAAATTATGCAGTGTGACAGATGTCAAGATCAAGCAGCATATACTAGAAAATATTCAGGAGTTAAATTATGTTCAACCTGCTTTTCAAACTCTATTGTTAGAAAAACTGCCAAAACTATTTCAAAATTCAATATGATAAAAAATAATGAATTAGTAGCAGTTGCAGTTTCTGGTGGAAAAGACTCCTTGGCGCTATTGAAAATAATGCAAGAAATGTCTACTAGTCACAATTTTAGAATTAAAGCAATTACTATTGATGAGGGAATCCCAGGTTATAGAAATGAAGCATTAGAAATTGTAGAGAAATTTTGTAATGAATTAAATGTTGAACACAAAGTGTATTCTTACAAAGATCTCTTTGAGTTAACATTAGATCAGGCACTTGATTTAAGAGAAAATGAAAAGACATCATCATGTACAATATGTGGAACACTAAGAAGACGTGCAATTGATCATGCTGCAAAAGATATTGGTGCAAATGTAATTGCTACAGGTCACAACTTAGATGATACACTTCAGACATTTGTAATCAATATGCTTTCAGGAGATACAAACAAGATTGGATGGATGAATCCAGATACCTCAACTAACACTTTTAGAAAAATAAAGCCATTTTGTGAAATTTATGAAGAAGAAATTGTATTTTATGCATTTACAAATAACATTCCATTTCAATCAGAACCATGTCCTCATATGAGTGAGGGAATTAGAACAGAGATCAGAGAATTCTTAAATTCATTAGAAAAAGATCATAGTGGAATTAAAAATAGTTTGTACCAATCTGTAATCAAATTATCTGAAATTGTAAAAGAATCAAACTACAAACAAAAAACAATTTGTGAAAAATGTGGTAATGAATGTACAGGCAATGTATGCTCAGTGTGTAACATGGTCTTGAAATTAAAAGAAAATCAAACCTAATGCAAATATAACATACATGATTTAGGAAATGTGGTAGTAGGTAGGATCGGGGTGCCAGCCGTGCCCTTTTCTGAAACCGGCTATATGCAGAGATCAGTAACTGTTGGATAAATCTCTAGATGGGTAATTCCCGCTTGGTGTGCGGAAATGAAATCACGCCGAGGCGGGTGGTTGCAGGACTAGAATTATCCGAAGGGATGACTTCTAAGACCGAACCATCGAAAGGGATGAGGTCCGGGAGGGAGCAATCCTAAGGTGGAGCATCCACGCTTCCTCGTCAACGTGGCGGATCTTGTACGCCTTGAAATGGGGCTATTCGTCTAGACTGGA